>NZ_JBITSK010000001.1:379970-833101 GCF_044540565.1 Streptomyces sp. NPDC085931 | reverse complement strand
GGGAAACGCCCGGTTACATTCCGAACCCGGAAGCTAAGCCTTACAGCGCCGATGGTACTGCAGGGGGGACCCTGTGGGAGAGTAGGACGCCGCCGAACAATCATTGAAAGGGTTGGACCCGGAACTTCGGTTCTGGGTCCAACCCTTTTTTGTTGTGCGTCACTTGAAGTTCACATTGCGCAACCAGCATGCGCAGTATGGGTACTGCTGCAATGCTCAGGGCCGCCGGTGTCGGACTCGGTGACGAGGTCGTCGTCCCGGCCTTCGGGAACGTCGAGGTCGCCGAGGCCGTGGCCATGGCCGGGGCGCTGCCGGTGTTCGCCGACATAGATCCCGTCACCTACTGCCTGGATGCCTCCGCCGTGGAAGCGGCGGTGACTGCGCGGACCGCGGCCGTCGTCGTCGTGCACCGCTTCGGCCGGCTGGCCGACCTCGCGCGGCTGCACGGTGTCGGACAGCGGCACGGGTTGCTCGTCCTGGAGCAGGGGGAGTCCGAGGCGCCCTACGACGAGATAGCCCAGCGTCGGGAGCGCGCGGCGTATCTCGACGCGAAGTTGCGGGGGGTGCGGACGCCGGACGACGGTGACGGGCACACATATCAGCAGTACGTCGTGCGGGTGCCGGGCAACGGGCGCCCCGACCGGGACGCTTTCGCCCGGGCCGTGCGGGCCAGGGGAGTCGAGGCGCGGGTGCCGGTGAAGACGCCGGTGCACAGGCTGCCCGAGTTCCGGCGGTGTGTGTCCCTGCCGGAGACGGAGCGAGCTGCCGACGAGACGCTCGCGCTGCCGGTGCACGCCGCGCTCACCAAGCGGGACATGCAGCGGATCGTGTCCGCTTGCAACGCCCTCGGAGGACTGCTGCAGCCGGCTTTCTGAGGTGGTTGGGAGCACGCGTGTGTTCGGGGTATGATCTATTCCGTTGCCGCGGGGAAATCCCGGAAAGCAACAGGCCCCTATAGCTCAGTCGGCAGAGCGTCTCCATGGTAAGGAGAAGGTCAACGGTTCGATTCCGTTTGGGGGCTCCAGCAGAAAAGGCCCCACCCTGACGGGTGGGGCCTTTTCGTTGTCCTAGTCCTTCTGGAGGCCCGGGACGCGCATCGCCAGGATCGCCATGTCGTCGGACGGGGCGTCCGACGCGAAGCGTTCCACCGCGCGCATGATGCGGGCCGCGACCGCGCCGGCCGTGAGACCCGTGCAGGTCGTCAGGACGTCGGCGAGGCCGTCGTCGCCGAGCATGCGGGTGCCCTCGCGGCGTTCGGTGACGCCGTCCGTGACGCACAGCAGTACGTCGCCCGGGTCGAGCGTGACCGTCTCCTCGTAGAGCTCCAGGTCGTCGATGACGCCGAGGAGCGGCTGGGGCTCGGCGGCCGGTTCGACCGTGCCGTCCTGGCGCAGGCGCAGCGGCAGCGGGTGGCCGGCGCAGACGACCTTCAGCTCGGCGCTGCCGTCCTCCTGGGGTCGCATCTCGCCGTAGAGGAGGGTGAGGAAGCGGCTGCGGGCGCCTTCGTCGAGGATGGCGGAGTTCAGGCGCTCCAGGACCGTGGGGCCGCTGAGGCCCTCGCGGGCGAGGAGGCGCAGGGCGTGCCGGGCCAGGCCGGTCACCGCCGCCGCGTTCGGGCCCGTGCCGCAGACGTCGCCGATGGCGAAGCCGTAGGCGTCGTCGCGGATGGGGAAGACGTCGTAGAAGTCGCCGCCGACCTCGTTGCCCTCGCCGGCGGCGCGGTAGATGACTTCGACCTCGACTCCCTCGATCGAGGGGAGTTCCGGAGGGAGCAGGCTGCGCTGGAGGGACTGGCTGATGGCCGTGCGCTCGGAGTAGAGGCGGGCGTTGTCCAGGGCCAGGGCGGCTCGGCGGGAGAGGTCCTCGGCGAGTTCCAGGATCTCCTGGCGGAAGTGCTCGTCGGTGGGCTTGCCGAGGGTGAGCATGCCGATGACGCGGTTGCGGGCGACCAGCGGGAGGACGACCGTCTCGCCGCCCACGGCGGAGGCCGTGGCGAGGGTCGGTCCGATGCCGGTGGTCACCTGGCGGGTGGGGCCGCCGCTGAGCCCGAGGCTGCGCATGGAACTGCGCAGGGCGGCCTGGTGGGCGATCTCGGCGGGGGCCGTCCAGACGCGGGCGCCCGGGGTGGGGACCGGCTCGGGCGGGGGGACCTTCGACAGCAGGGACTTGATGCCGTCGATGAGTTCCTCGTCCTCGTGCAGGACGTAGGAGAGGTACGGCTCGGAGGCCTGGTCGGCGATCGTGTAGACGGCGCACCAGGTGGCGAGCGTTGGGACGGTCATCTGGGCCATCAGGGCCAGGGTCTGGTCGCGGTCCAGGGTGCCGGCCAGCAGGTCGGAGGCCTCCACCAGGAAGCTGAGCGAGCCGCGGCGCAGGCGCTCCAGTTCGCCCAGGCGCGCCGATTCGACGGCCAGGGCGATGCGGTCGGCGGCGAACTGCAGGCGCAGGGCCTCTTCGTTGGAGTACCTGCCGGGGGCCTCGGCGGCGACTCCGAGGGAGCCGGTGAGGCGGCCCTCGACCTTCAGCGGAACCGTGACGACCGAGCGCATCCCCGTGCCGTCGAGCAGGGGCACCGCGCCGGAGACCGCCGTGAGGTCGTCGTGCACGGCGGGCATGCGGGCGGAGCCGTAGCGGCCGGTGCCGGCCTCGACCGGGACGCGGGCGAAGCGCTGGCGGGCCGAGGGGAGGCCGGTGGAGGCGCGGACCTCCAGTTCCGTCTCGTCGTCCGTGGCGAGCAGCAGGAAGGCCGAGTCGCCGTCGAGCATGTCGCGGGCGCGTTCGACCGTGCGCTGCAGGAGGCCGTCGAGGTCGTCCGGGGCGGGGGAGCCGATGAACACCTCGAACGGGTCGGTGCTCTGGCCCTCGGAGCCGGTGGAGGTGTCGGAGGCGGGGACGCGCAGAGGGGTCTGCAGAACGGCCCGTTCGTGGTCCCGTACCAGGAGGCACACGGTTGACGGTTCGCCGCCGGTGTCGCGGACGCGCAGGTGGGAGGCGTAGACGGGGGTGACGCGGCCGTCGGCGTCGCGGATGCCGTAGCTGCCCTCCCAGCGGGAGAGCTGGAGTGCTTCCGCGATGCCGGTGCTGGTGCCGGGGGTGTGCGGCCAGGCGGCGAGGTCGGTCAGGGGCTTGCCGGTGACCTGCTCGGCCGGGTAGCCGAAGAGTTCCTCCGCGTCCTCGTTCCAGGCGCTGATGTGGCCGGTGCGGTCGACCTGGATGACGGCCACGCGGACGCGGCTGTCGGCGAGGGGGAGGAGGTCGGCCGGGAGGGCGGGGCCGGCCGCGCGGGTGCCGACCGTGCGGGCCGGGAGGTCGAGCTGGAACCAGACGGTCTTGTGGGTGGGGGTGTACTCGACGCCCCAGCGGCCGGCGAGGGCCGCGCAGAGCTGGAGGCCGCGGCCGCCCTCGCGGTCGGGGTTGCCCATGGTGATCGCCGCGCCCTGGAGGGGGACCTCACGCTCGGGATACCGGTCGGCGACCTCGACGCGCACGCCCTCGTCGCTGCGCAGGCACAGCACGTCGGCCGAGGTGCCGGCGTGGACCACGGCGTTGGTCACCAGTTCGCTGGTGAGGACCACCGCGTCGTCGACGATGTCGGCGAAGCCCCAGCCCTGAAGGGTGTCGCGGACGAAGGAGCGGGCGCTCGCGACCGAGCGCCCGACGGGCTCGAAACTGGCGGCCGCGCGCGCGGTGATCACAGAACTCCTCGACCGGTTCTCGACGTGCTGGGCTGCGGGGCCGACCGGCTCGTGCCGCTGATGCGGCAGGCCGCCCGTCGGCCGGGGGTCCGGGGGCTGTCCCCCCGGGATCAGTCCGGTGGTCATGTGTGCGGCCGCCCCTCCGATGCCCGCTCGTCTTCGTGCCACCGCCCAGGCCGGACGGACCGGCGCGGCTGGACAGCCGGATGCAAGGTTACTTACCTTCGCGGTCCGTGCGGATGCCGGTCTGCAGTGTTTCCGTCCGGAGGGTGTGCGGACGATGTGCGAAGCTGCCGAACTGTTATGGCCTGGTTCGGCCGGGGTGAAACACTGGGCACGCTTCTTGTGAAGGTCCGGGCAGGCTGAGTGCACAAGGCGTACGGCGGGCAGCAGCCCCTGGGACGGGCCCGGTGTGCGGGGCAGAGAATACGCAGTAGTGACTGGTACGCCGAGCGGTACCGCGAGCACAGAGTGACGGTCGACCCCTGCGGGAGGGACACAGTGGAGTCTGGCGCAGCGACGCGTGGCACGAAGACGCGCGCGAAGGGCGGACAGTCCCCTAGCAGCCACGGCAAGGCGCGGGGCGGCACGACCGTGGACACGGCGGCCCTGAACCGGCTGATGGCGGCCCTGGTGTCCATGCGGGACGGGAACTTCCGCAAGCGGCTGACGGTGTCCGGCGACGGCGTGATGGCCGAGATCGCGGCGGTCTTCAACGAGGTGGCCGACCGCAATCTGCATCTGACGGGTGAGCTGGCGCGGGTGCGGCGCATGGTGGGCCGCGAGGGCAAGCTGACCGAGCGGCTGGAGACGGGCGCCTGCGAGGGCTCCTGGGCGGCCGCGATCGACCACTCGAACGCCCTGGTGGACGACCTGGTGCGACCGGTGTCCGAGGTCGGCCGGGTGCTGTCGGCGGTGGCGGAGGGTGATCTGTCGCCGCGCATGGAGCTGCGCACGCAGACGGCGGACGGCACCAGCCAGCCGCTGCGGGGCGAGTTCCTGAAGGTCGGGCGGACCGTCAACAACCTGGTCGACCAGCTGTCGACGTTCACCGACGAGGTCACGCGCGTGGCCAGCGAGGTGGGCACCGAGGGCAAGCTGGGCGGCCAGGCACGCGTGCGTGGCATGTCGGGTTCGTGGCGGGACCTCACCGACTCGGTCAACACGATGGCGAACCGGCTGACCGCTCAGGTGAGGGACATCGCGCTGGTGACGACGGCGGTCGCCAAGGGTGATCTGTCCCGGAAGGTCACCGTCCAGGTGGCCGGCGAGATGCTGGAGCTGAAGAACACCGTCAACACGATGGTGGACCAGCTGTCGGCGTTCTCCTCCGAGGTGACCCGGGTGGCCCGCGAGGTGGGCACGGAGGGCGCGCTGGGCGGTCAGGCGCAGGTGCCCGGCGTCGACGGGGTGTGGAAGGAACTCACCGATTCGGTGAACACCATGGCCGGGAACCTCACGGCCCAGGTGCGCGGGATCGCGGAGGTGACGACGGCGGTCGCCAACGGTGACCTGTCCCGCAAGGTGACCGTGCCGGCCCGCGGCGAGGTCGCGCAGCTCGCCGACACGATCAACCAGATGACCGAGACGCTGCGGATCTTCGCGGACGAGGTCACGCGCGTGGCCAACGAGGTCGGTGCCGAGGGGCGGCTGGGCGGTCAGGCGAACGTGCCGGGCGCGGCGGGGACGTGGAAGGACCTCACCGACTCGGTGAACACGGTCTTCCGGAACCTGACCACGCAGGTGCGGGACATCGCCGCCGTGACCACGGCCGTGGCCAACGGCGATCTGTCGCAGAAGGTCACCGTCGACGTCGCCGGCGAGATGCTGGAGCTGAAGAACACCGTCAACACGATGGTGGACCAGCTCTCCTCCTTCGGTGCCGAAGTGACGCGTGTGGCGCGGGAGATCGGGGTCGAGGGCGAGCTGGGCGGTCAGGCGCAGGTGCCGGGCGCGGCGGGGACCTGGAAGGACCTCACCGACTCCGTCAACACGGCGTTCCGCAACCTCACCGGTCAGGTGCGCAACATCGCGCAGGTGACGACGGCGGTGGCCAACGGCGATCTGTCGCAGAAGGTCACGGTCGACGTCTCCGGCGAGATGCTCAAGCTGAAGAACACCGTGAACACGATGGTGGACCAGCTGTCGAGCTTCGCCGACCAGGTGACGCGGATGGCCCGGGACGTGGGCACGGAGGGCCGGCTCGGCGGTCAGGCCCGGGTCGACGGCGTGTCGGGCACCTGGAAGGAGCTCACCGACTCCGTCAACTCGATGGCCGGCAACCTCACCTCCCAGGTGCGCAACATCGCGCAGGTGACGACGGCCGTGGCGCGGGGCGACCTGTCGCAGAAGATCGACGTGGACGCGCGCGGGGAGATCCTGGAGCTGAAGAACACCATCAACACGATGGTCGACCAGCTCTCGGCCTTCGCCGAGCAGGTGACGCGGGTGGCCCGCGAGGTGGGTACGGACGGGCGGCTGGGCGGTCAGGCGCAGGTGCCGGGCGTCGCCGGTGTGTGGCGCGACCTGACCGACTCGGTGAACGGCATGGCCGGGAACCTCACCGCGCAGGTGCGCAACATCGCGCAGGTGGCGACCGCGGTGGCCCGGGGTGACCTGTCGCAGAAGATCACCGTGGACGCGCGCGGCGAGATCCTGGAGCTGAAGAACACCCTGAATACGATGGTGGACCAGCTGTCGTCGTTCGCCCAGGAGGTCACGCGTGTGGCCCGCGAGGTGGGCACCGAGGGCATCCTGGGCGGTCAGGCCGAGGTGCAGGGCGTCTCCGGCACCTGGAAGGACCTCACCCAGTCGGTGAACGGCATGGCCAACAACCTGACCATCCAGGTGCGCAACATCGCCGAGGTCACGACCGCGGTCGCCCGGGGCGATCTGTCGAAGAAGATCACCGTCGACGCCAAGGGCGAGATCCTGGAGCTGGTGACGACGGTCAACACCATGGTCGACCAGCTGTCGTCGTTCGCGGAGCAGGTGACCCGGGTGGCCCGCGAGGTGGGCACCGAGGGCATCCTGGGCGGCCAGGCGCACGTGCCCGGCGTCACGGGCATCTGGAAGGACCTGAGCGACAACGTCAACCTGATGGCGAAGAACCTCACCACTCAGGTGCGCAACATCTCCCAGGTCTCGGCGGCGGTCGCCAACGGTGACCTGACGCGGCAGGTCACCATCGAGGCGCGCGGCGAGGTCGCCCAGCTCGCGGACACCATCAACACGATGGTGAAGACGCTGAGTTCGTTCGCCGAGCAGGTCACCAAGGTGGCCCGCGAGGTGGGTACGGACGGCATCCTCGGCGGGCAGGCGCACGTGCCGGGTGTGGCCGGTACGTGGAAGGACCTCACCGAGTCGGTGAACCAGATGGCGTCCAACCTGACCGGCCAGGTGCGCAACATCGCCATGGTGACCACCGCCATCGCCAAGGGCGACCTGACGAAGAAGATCGACATCGACGCGCGCGGCGAGATCCTGGAGCTGAAGACGACCATCAACACGATGGTCGACCAGCTGTCGTCGTTCGCCGAGGAGGTCACCCGGGTCGCCCGCGAGGTGGGCACGGAAGGACAGCTCGGCGGTCAGGCACGCGTGCGTGACGTGGACGGCACCTGGCGGGACCTGACGGAGTCCGTGAACGAGATGGCCGGGAACCTGACCCGGCAGGTGCGGGCCATCGCGCGCGTGGCGACCGCGGTGACCCGGGGCGATCTGAACCTGAAGATCGACGTGGATGCCTCCGGGGAGATCCAGGAGCTCCAGGACTACATCAACAAGATGATCGCCAACCTGCGCGACACCACCATCGCCAACAAGGAGCAGGACTGGCTCAAGGGCAACCTCGCCCGCATCTCCGCCCTGATGCAGGGCCGGCGCGACCTGGAGGACGTGGCCTCGCTGATCATGAGCGAGCTGACGCCGGTGGTCTCGGCGCAGCACGGGGCGTTCTTCCTGGCCATGCCGCTGGTCGACGGCGAGGACATGAACGCCGCGGACGAGGACCAGTACGAGCTGCGCATGCTCGGCAGTTACGGCTACTCGATGGGCTCCATGCCGACGTCGTTCCGGCCCGGTGAGGCGCTGATCGGGACGGCCGCCACGGAGAAGCGCACGATCCTCGTGGAGAACGCGCCCAGCGGCTACCTGAAGATCTCCTCCGGGCTCGGCGAGGCGCCCCCGGCACAGGTGATCGTGTTGCCGGTGCTGTTCGAGGGCAAGGTGCTCGGCGTGATCGAGCTGGCGTCGTTCACGCCGTTCACGCAGATCCAGAAGGACTTCCTGAACCAGATCGCGGAGATGATCGCCACCAGCGTCAACACCATCTCCGTCAACACCAAGACGGAGCTGCTGCTGGCGCAGTCGCAGGAGCTGACCGAGCAACTGCGCGAGCGTTCCGCCGAGTTGGAGCAGCGGCAGAAGGCCCTGCAGGCGTCCAACGCCGAACTGGAGGAGAAGGCAGAGCTGCTGGCGCAGCAGAACCGCGACATCGAGGTGAAGAACACCGAGATCGAGGAGGCGCGGCAGGTCCTGGAGGAGCGCGCCGAGCAGCTCGCGGTGTCGATGCGCTACAAGAGCGAGTTCCTCGCGAACATGTCGCACGAGCTGCGCACGCCGCTCAACTCCCTGCTGATCCTGGCCAAGTTGCTCGCCGACAACGCCGAGGGGAACCTCTCCCCGAAGCAGGTCGAGTTCGCCGAGACGATCCACGGGGCCGGTTCGGACCTGCTCCAGCTCATCAACGACATCCTCGACCTGTCGAAGGTCGAGGCGGGCAAGATGGACGTCTCCCCGACGCGGATCGCGCTCGTGCAGCTCGTGGACTACGTGGAGGCCACCTTCCGGCCGCTGACGGCGGAGAAGGGCCTGGACCTGTCCGTGCGGGTCTCCCCGGAGCTGCCCGCCACGCTGCACACCGACGAGCAGCGGCTGCTGCAGGTGCTGCGCAACCTGCTGTCCAACGCGGTGAAGTTCACCGACTCGGGTTCGGTGGAGCTGGTCATCAGGCCGGCGCGGGACGACGTGCCGCAGAAGATCCGGGAGCAGTTGCTGGAGACGGGGTCGCTGACCGACCCGGACGCCGGTCTGATCGCGTTCTCCGTGACCGACACCGGGATCGGCATCGCCTCCAGCAAGATGCGGGTGATCTTCGAGGCGTTCAAGCAGGCCGACGGCACGACCAGCCGCAAGTACGGCGGCACGGGCCTGGGGCTGTCGATCTCGCGGGAGATCGCGCAGCTGCTGGGCGGCGAGATCCACGCCCAGAGCGAGCCGGGCCGCGGCTCGACCTTCACGCTGTACCTGCCGCTGCACCCCAGCGAGCTGCCGCCGCAGGGCTATCAGCAGCAGCTGCCCGCCCTGGAGGCCGGTGACCTGGTGGCGTCCAGGGCCGAGCTCGCCGAGCGGTCCGACGCGCAGGTCGAGACGCCGGCCGAGGTGACGTCGTACCGCGAGACGCAGAACGGGCCGGCGGCGCTGTTCCGGCGGCGGCGCAGGACGCCCCAGCCGGAGGCGCGCCCGGCGCAGCCCGAGCAGTGGACGCCCGCCGAGGTCGAGACGGCGCCGCGGCCGCAGCGGGGCATCCGCTTCGGCGGCGAGAAGGTCCTGATCGTCGACGACGACATCCGCAACGTCTTCGCGCTGACGAGCGTCCTGGAGCAGCACGGCCTGTCCGTGCTGTACGCCGAGAACGGCCGCGAGGGCATCGAGGTCCTGGAGCAGCACGACGACGTGGCGGTCGTCCTGATGGACATCATGATGCCCGAGATGGACGGGTACGCGACGACCACGGCGATCCGCAGGATGCCGCAGTTCGCCGGGCTGCCGATCATCGCGCTGACCGCCAAGGCGATGAAGGGAGACCGCGAGAAGGCGATCGAGTCGGGCGCCTCCGACTACGTCACCAAGCCGGTGGACCCCGATCATCTGCTGACGGTGATGGATCAGTGGATGCGCGGGGAATGAGGGGATCGGTGGACCGTCGGACGGCCGTGCCGGGAAGGTTGCGTGTTCACACGCAGTTGCCGACGCGGTGTGCCCGCAGTCGTGTAGAAGTACGACTTCCGGGGAACCTTCTGGTCTCCTGCTGCGTTTCTGCTACGGGCACAGTGACATCACGGTGACAGGGTGTGGTGACGGGCGGGGTGCGGCTACGATGACCGGCACAAGGACGGGCGGCGCAAGGGAGTCGTCCGCTGAGGCGGCACCCACCGGTGCCTCCTCAGGTCCTGCGGACAGGGGAGGCCCCAAGCCGGGGCGAGGAGGGCGGGCCATGGTGCAGAAGGCCAAGATCCTCCTGGTCGATGACCGGCCGGAGAATCTGCTGGCGCTGGAGGCGATCCTCTCTGCGCTCGATCAGACGCTGGTGCGGGCATCGTCCGGGGAGGAAGCGCTCAAAGCGCTGCTCACGGACGACTTCGCGGTGATCCTGCTGGACGTCCAGATGCCGGGCATGGACGGTTTCGAGACGGCCGCGCACATCAAGCGGCGCGAGCGGACGCGGGACATCCCGATCATCTTCCTCACGGCGATCAACCACGGCCCGCACCACACCTTCCGCGGGTACGCGGCGGGCGCGGTCGACTACATCTCCAAGCCGTTCGACCCGTGGGTGCTGCGCGCGAAGGTCTCCGTCTTCGTCGAGCTGTACATGAAGAACTGCCAGCTGCGGGAGCAGGCGTCGCTGCTGCGGCTCCAGTTGGAGGGCGGCGGCAAGGACGCGGACGGCGAGGCCAAGGAGTCGGCCGGGCTGCTCGCGGAGCTGTCGGCGCGGCTGGCCGCCGTCGAGGAGCAGGCCGAAGCGCTGACCAAGCAGCTGAACGACGAGTCGACGGACGCCGCGGCGGTGGCCACGGCGGCTCATCTGGAGCGCAAGCTCACGGGGTTGCGGCGGGCGCTGGACGCGCTGGAGCCCGGCACCGGAAGCACTTCCTCGGTGTCCTCGCAGAACTGACGCTCGCGGACGCGGCGTTGCCCGCCCGTGACCGCGTGTCAGGTCCGCGTCTTTCCCGGAGCGACGACCGCGCGTCAGTTCCGTGCCTCTCCCGGAGCGACACGAACGGGTGAAGCGGCAGGCACACGTGTCCCCCGTCGTCTCCCCCGGTAACCTCACACCCATGGCCTCACGTCCCTCCGCTGCCAGGAAGCCGCCCGCGAAGAGGGCGGCCGCTTCCGCGAAGGCCCCGGCGAAGAAGGCCGCTGCCAAAAAGGTTCCCGCGAAGAAGGCGCCCGCCAGGAAGGCCGCGGCCAAGAAGGTCGCGCCCCGACCGGCACCCAGCCCCACCGGGGGCGTCTACCGGCTCGTGCGCGCCGTCTGGCTCGGCGTGGCACACGCCGTCGGTGCCGTCTTCCGCGGCATAGGGCAGGGCGCCAGGAACCTCGACCCGGCCCACCGCAAGGACGGCGTCGCCCTGCTGCTGCTCGCCATCGCGCTGATCGTCGCCGCCGGCACCTGGGCCGACCTGAAGGGTCCCGTGGGCGATCTGGTCGAGATCCTGGTGACCGGTGCCTTCGGCCGGCTCGACCTGCTCGTGCCGATACTGCTCGCCGTCATCGCCGTCCGCTTCATCCGCCATCCGGAGAAGCCCGAGGCCAACGGGCGCATCGTCATCGGCCTGTCCGCGCTCGTCATCGGCGTGCTCGGCCAGGTCCACATCGCCTGCGGCTCACCCGCGCGCGCCGACGGCATGCAGGCCATAAGGGACGCCGGCGGCCTGATCGGCTGGGCGATGGCGACCCCGCTCTCGTACACCATGGGCGACGTGCTCGCCGTGCCGCTGCTGGTGCTGCTGACGATCTTCGGGCTGCTGGTCGTGACGGCCACGCCGGTCAACGCCATCCCGCAGCGCCTGCGGCTGCTGGGCGTGCGGCTGGGCATCCTCAGCGACCCGGCCGAGGCCGAGTACGGCTACGTCGAGGACGACGACGAACGCTACGAGGAGCAGTGGCGCGAGGCGCTGCCCGCGCGCCCGCGCGGCAGGCGCGCGCCGGCGCCCGCGGCGTACGACCCCGACAGCGCCGAGCAGGAGGCCCTCACGCGGCGCCGGGCCCGTCCCCGGCGCTCGGCAGTGCCGCAGCCCGACATGGACCGGCCCAGGGACGCCGTGGACGTCGCCGCCGCGGCCGCGGCGGCGCTCGACGGGGCCGTGCTGCACGGCATGCCGCCCTCCCCGGTCGTCGCCGACCTCACCCAGGGCGTGCGGGTGGGCGACCAGGAGCCGACCACGCCGACGCCGGTACCGGCCGCCCGGCCCCAGCAGGACAAGCCCCGGCCGGACCAGCCGCAGCAGGACGAGCCGGCGCCGCAGAAGCCCAGGGCGGGCGTCCGCGACCTCACCAAGGCCCCGCCGGCCGAGCCCCGCGACCTGCCAGCGCGCGCCGAGCAGCTCCAGCTCTCCGGCGACATCACGTACGCGCTGCCCTCGCTGGACCTGCTGGAGCGCGGCGGCCCGGGCAAGGCCCGCAGCGCCGCCAACGACGCCATAGTCGCCGCGCTGACCACCGTCTTCACCGAGTTCAAGGTCGACGCCCGGGTCACCGGCTTCACGCGCGGGCCGACGGTCACGCGCTACGAGGTCGAGCTCGGCCCCGCCGTGAAGGTCGAGCGGATCACCGCGCTGGCAAAGAACATCGCCTACGCCGTCGCCAGCCCGGACGTGCGGATCATCAGCCCGATCCCCGGCAAGTCCGCGGTCGGCATCGAGATCCCCAACACCGACCGGGAGATGGTCAACCTCGGGGACGTGCTGCGCCTCGCGGAGTCCGCGGAGGACGACGACCCGATGCTGGTCGCGTTCGGCAAGGACGTCGAGGGCGGCTACGTCATGCACTCGCTGGCGAAGATGCCGCACATGCTGGTCGCCGGCGCCACCGGCTCCGGCAAGTCCTCCTGCATCAACTGCCTGATCACCTCGGTCATGATGCGGGCCACCCCCGAGGACGTCCGGATGATCCTCGTCGACCCCAAGCGGGTCGAGCTGACCGCCTACGAGGGCATCCCGCACCTGATCACGCCGATCATCACCAACCCCAAGCGGGCCGCCGAGGCCCTGCAGTGGGTCGTGCGCGAGATGGACCTGCGCTACGACGACCTGGCCGCCTACGGCTACCGGCACATCGACGACTTCAACAAGGCCGTGCGCGAGGGCAAGGTCAAACCGCCCGAGGGCAGCGAGCGCGAGCTCCAGCCCTACCCCTACCTGCTGGTGATCGTGGACGAGCTGGCCGACCTGATGATGGTGGCGCCGCGGGACGTCGAGGACGCCATCGTGCGCATCACGCAGCTCGCGCGCGCGGCCGGCATCCACCTGGTGCTCGCCACGCAGCGGCCCTCGGTGGACGTCGTCACCGGCCTGATCAAGGCGAACGTGCCCTCCCGGCTCGCCTTCGCCACCTCCTCGCTGGCCGACTCCCGGGTCATCCTCGACCAGCCCGGCGCCGAGAAGCTCATCGGCAAGGGCGACGGGCTGTTCCTGCCGATGGGGGCCAACAAGCCCACCCGTATGCAGGGCGCCTTCGTCACCGAGGCCGAGGTCGCGGCCGTCGTCCAGCACTGCAAGGACCAGATGGCCCCGGTCTTCCGGGACGACGTCGTCGTGGGCACCAAGCAGAAGAAGGAGATCGACGAGGACATCGGCGACGACCTCGACCTGCTGTGCCAGGCGGCCGAACTGGTCGTCTCCACGCAGTTCGGCTCGACGTCCATGCTCCAGCGCAAGCTGCGCGTCGGCTTCGCCAAGGCCGGCCGGCTGATGGACCTCATGGAGTCCCGGAACATCGTCGGGCCGAGCGAGGGTTCGAAGGCTCGTGACGTTCTTGTGAAGCCTGACGAGCTGGATGGCGTGCTCGCCCTGATCCGGGGGGAGTCTGAAGGGTAGGGAAGCGGGACACGGTGGTCGACTCGCGGGGCGTGTACGGCATTCGGGTGTCCGGATCGTGACGTACCCGTAAGGGATCATCGAGCAACCGTTTCCCTTCGGCGTACGTCAAGTTGAGCGAAGCGACAAGCAGTGAGCCCACCATCGGAATGTCGGGCCATTCCGATGGCGTACAAAGTGACACCGCCCGGTTGCCCCACCCTTTTGCACCCCCCCTAGACTGAACCTCCAGCACAGGCGGCTATACGCTCGAAAGGCGCCCCCGTGTCCATCGGCAACTCCCCTGAAGACGAGCGTCCGTTCGAAGACGACCGCGTCGTAGAAGACCGCGAGGAAGCCCGCCCCTCCATCGGCCGTGCCCTGCAGCAGGCTCGTATCGCCGCCGGGCTGACCGTCGACGACGTCAGCAGCGCCACCCGGGTCCGTATGAACATCGTGCACGCCATCGAGGCGGACGACTTCACCCCCTGTGGTGGTGACGTCTACGCCCGCGGGCACATCAGGACCCTCGCCAAGGCCGTCCACCTCGACCCCGAGCCGCTGCTCGCCCAGTACGGCGAGGAACACGGCCGGCGCCCGGCACCGACCCCGGCCGCTCCGCTGTTCGAGGCGGAACGCATCCGTCCGGAGCGGCGGGGACCCAACTGGACCGCGGCGATGGTCGCCGCGATCGTCGCCGTCATCGGCTTCGTCGGGTTCACCCTGTTCCAGGGCGGCGACGACGGCGGCAGCGAGGCGAACGTGGCCGAGGGCTCCACCCCCGACGACTCCGCCTCCCCGACCCCCAAGACCGACAAGCCCGCCGATCCCGAGCCCGAACCCTCCGACAGCGCCATCGCGGCCGCGCCGCAGGACAAGGTGACGGTCCGGGTGGCCGCCGCCGACGGCCGCAGTTGGATCGCCGCCCGGGACCACAACAACCGGATGCTGTTCGACGGAGTCCTCAAGCAGGGCGACTCCAAGACCTTCCAGGACAGCTCCAAGATCCACCTCGTCCTCGGCGACGCGGGTGCGATCGACCTGTTCGTCAACGGCAAGAAGATCGAGGACGACTTCCAGCCCGGCGCCGTCGAACGCCTCACGTACACCAAGGGTGACCCCGAGGCCGGATGACAGGCCCGCACGGGTGCAGCGGAGACGGGGTTGGCCGTGATCGGCCAACCCCGTCGACGTGGGGTGTCAGCGGGACGAAGTACTCTTGAGCCCATGCCTGAACGCCGTACCGTCGCACTCGTCACCCTTGGCTGCGCCCGTAACGAGGTGGACTCGGAGGAGCTCGCAGGCCGTTTGGAGGCGGACGGCTGGCAGCTCGTGGAGGACGCCGAGGAAGCCGACGTCGCCGTCGTGAACACCTGCGGCTTCGTCGAGGCCGCCAAGAAGGACTCCGTCGACGCCCTCCTGGAGGCCAACGACCTCAAGGGGCACGGCAGAACCCAGGCCGTCGTGGCGGTGGGCTGCATGGCCGAGCGGTACGGCAAGGAGCTGGCCGAAGCCCTCCCCGAGGCCGACGGGGTGCTCGGCTTCGACGACTACGCGAACATCTCCGACCGCCTGCAGACCATCCTCAACGGCGGCATCCACGCCTCGCACACCCCGCGCGACCGCCGCAAGCTGCTGCCGATCAGCCCGGCCCAGCGGCAGGAGTCCGCCACCGAGGTCGCGCTGCCCGGGCACGCCCCCGCGGACCTCCCGGAAGGCCTGGCTCCGGCGTCGGGCCCGCGCGCGCCCCTGCGCCGCCGGCTGGACGGCTCCCCGGTCGCCTCCGTGAAGCTGGCCTCCGGCTGCGACCGGCGCTGCACCTTCTGCGCCATCCCGTCCTTCCGCGGCTCCTTCATCTCGCGCCGCCCCTCCGACGTGCTGAACGAGACGCGTTGGCTCGCCGAGCAGGGCGTGAAGGAGGTGATGCTGGTCTCCGAGAACAACACCTCCTACGGCAAGGACCTGGGCGACATCCGCCTGCTGGAGTCGCTGCTGCCGGAGCTGGCCGACGTCGACGGCATCGAGCGGGTGCGCGTCAGCTACCTCCAGCCGGCCGAGATGCGGCCCGGCCTCATCGACGTGCTGACGTCGACCCCGAAGGTCGCGCCCTACTTCGACCTGTCCTTCCAGCACTCCGCGCCCGGCGTGCTGCGCGCGATGCGCCGCTTCGGCGACACCGACCGCTTCCTGGAACTGCTCGACACCATCCGCTCCAAGGCGCCCCAGGCCGGTGTGCGCTCCAACTTCATCGTCGGCTTCCCCGGCGAGAGCGAGGCCGACCTCGCCGAGCTGGAGCGCTTCCTGAACGGCGCGCGCCTGGACGCCATCGGCGTCTTCGGCTACTCCGACGAGGAGGGCACCGAGGCGGCGGGCTACGACAACAAGCTCGACGAGGACGTCGTCGCCGAGCGGCTGGCCCGCGTCTCGCGCCTCGCCGAGGAACTGGTCTCGCAGCGCGCCGAGGAGCGCGTCGGCGAGACCGTGCACGTCCTGGTCGAGTCCGTCGACGAGGACGGCGTGTACGGCCGCGCGGCGCACCAGGCGCCCGAGACGGACGGCCAGGTGCTGCTCACGAGCGGCGCCGGACTGAGGGTCGGCCGTATGGTCGAGGCGAAGGTGGTCGGTACGGAGGGTGTCGACCTCGTGGCCGAGCCGCTGCCCGGCTCGTTCGCGTCGCCTTCGTCGAGTGAGGAGGCGGGCAGATGACCGGTGTCCCGGCATCCGCGGCAGGAGGCTCCTCCGGCGCGAGGAGGGCTGCCGCCGGTGCGGCGGCCGCTGCCGCGGAGAAGGCCCCCGGAGCGGTGGCGGGGCAGGTGGCCGTGCCGCCGGCCGACAGCGCGACGTCCGCCGCCCCCGGCGGTGAAGCCCTCGCCCGCGCGGACGAGGCGCCCGCGGGCGGCGACGCCCAGGGCGACGGCAAACCCCCGCGGGGCGCGAAGCTCGCGGCCGCGGCCGTGAACCAGGCCAGCGTGTGGAACATCGCCAACCTGCTGACCATGCTCCGGCTGATCCTCGTACCGGCGTTCGTCGCGCTCATGCTCGCGGACGGCGGTTACGACCCGGCGTGGCGGTCCCTGGCCTGGGCCGCCTTCGCCATCGCCATGATCACCGACCTCTTCGACGGTCATCTGGCGCGCACCTACAACCTGGTCACGGACTTCGGGAAGATCGCCGACCCCATCGCCGACAAGGCGATCATGGGAGCGGCGCTGATCTGTCTGTCCGCCCTCGGCGATCTGCCGTGGTGGGTGACGGGCGTGATCCTCGGCCGGGAACTGGGGGTCACTCTGCTGCGTTTCCTCGTCATTCGGTACGGCGTCATCCCCGCCAGCCGCGGGGGGAAGCTCAAGACGCTCATCCAGGGCATCGCCGTGGGCATGTACGTGCTGGCGCTGACGGGGTGGCTGGCCACCCTGCGGTGGTGGGTGATGGCCGCGGCGGTCGTGCTGACCGTGGTGACGGGGCTGGACTATGTGAAACAGGCCATTGTGCTGCGCAGGCGGGGAATCGCCGAGCGCAAGGCCGCGTTGGAGGAGAAGGAAGCGTGAGTTCCACGGCCACCGACGTGGTGCGACTACTCACGGTGAGGGGCGAGACGCTCGCCGTCGCGGAGTCGCTGACCGGTGGCCTCGTGGCCGCGGACATCACGGCGGTGCCCGGGGCGTCCAAGGTCTTCCGAGGCTCGGTGACCGCCTACGCCACCGAACTGAAGCAGGAACTGCTCGGCGTCGACGCCACCCTGCTGTCGGCGCGCGGAGCGGTGGATCCGCAGGTCGCGGCCCAGATGGCGGCCGGCGTCCGCACGGCGCTCGGCACCGACTGGGGCATCGCGACCACCGGTGTCGCGGGTCCCGAGCCGCAGGACGGGCAGCCCGTCGGGACGGTCTTCGTCGCCGTGGACGGCCCGTTCGCGCCGGAATCCGGTTGCGCCGGCGGCGGAAAAGTGGAGGGTCTGCGGTTGAACGGCGACCGCGCGGAAATTCGTAGAGAGAGTGTACGGAGCGTACTCGCACTGCTCCTGAGGGAGCTTGCGGGCGAACAGACTGGGAATGAGCGGGCACAGGATACGGAACGGAACGGGGGGTTTTGATGTTTGCAGCCCTGAGTGAACACGACATCGCTCCCCGCACGGCCGCGGCGCAAGGCGGTACGGTGGGGCGTAATGGATGCGGCTACGCGGTCCGAGGAGGGAGCCACCGATGATTCTGCTCCGTCGCCTGCTGGGTGACGTGCTGCGTCGGCAGCGCCAGCGCCAGGGCCGTACTCTGCGCGAAGTCTCCTCGTCCGCCCGAGTCTCACTCGGCTATCTCTCCGAGGTAGAGCGGGGGCAGAAGGAGGCTTCCTCCGAGCTGCTCTCCGCCATCTGCGACGCGCTGGACGTACGGATGTCCGAGCTCATGCGGGAAGTGAGCGACGAGCTCGCCCTCGCCGAGCTGGCCCAGTCCGCTGCGGCCACCCCCAGCGAGCCTGTGCCCACGCCGGTTCGACCGATGCTGGGCTCCGTCTCGGTGACCGGTGTGCCACCGGAACGGGTGACGATCAAGGCGCCCGCCGAAGCGGTGGACGTCGTCGCCGCGTGACGCCCGGCGCGTCCGTGGCATGACCGAGCGGCGCCGCGGCGCCGCCGGAACGTGGTGAGGCCCCGGCCGGGGTTCTCCGGGAGATCCGGAGAGGTGTCGGTCGGGGTTTTCGCTTGCCCGCGTACCACAGCGCCGCGCGGCGCTGCGGACTCTCTGTCCGGTTCGTGTGCGTTTGCCCGTGGGGCGTGTGGCGGTCATCGTTGAAGGATGACCGGGGGGCAGTCCACGGAGGTGCGGATGTACGTCGTGAAGAGCCCGTTGTCGGACGCGAGCCTGAAGACCGTGTCCGAGGCGCTGCAGGGCGCCCTGGTCGACCTGGTGGACCTCGCCCTGGTGGCGAAGCAGATCCACTGGAACGTGGTGGGGCCGCGCTTCCGGTCCGTGCATCTCCAGCTCGACGAGGTCGTCGACACGGCGCGGACGCACACCGACACCGTGGCCGAGCGCGCCGCGGCCCTGGGCGTCCCGCCGGACGGACGGGCCGCGACGGTCGCCGTGGGCAGCGGGATCGGCGTGACGCCCGAGGGGTGGGTCGACGACACGACCGCCGTGAGGGCGCTCGTCGAGGCACTGGGCGCGGTGATCGCGCGGATGCGGGAGCGGGTCGAGGCGACCGGGGAGCCGGATCCGGTGAGCCAGGACATCTTCATCCAGATCACGGCGGACCTGGAGAAGCATCACTGGATGTTCCAGGCCGAGAACGGGTGACGGCCGCGGGCGCCGCGAGGGGAGCCGCGACGGGCGCTGCAAGGGGTGCCGCGACGGGCGCTGCACGGGGCGCCGGACCGGGGGGTCTTGCCGCTCGGTGCGGTGGGGTGTGCGGTGCGTCGGGGTGTGGTCGAGCCTGCCGTGCGCCGGGGCTGGGACAGGCGTGCGGTGTGCCGGGGCGCGGTGGGGCGCGCGGGGTGTCCTGGAGGGGCGGGGCCGGTGCTCGTTCGGGGCGCGTGGTGCGCGGTGCGCCTGTGTGCCGGTGGTGCGCCCTGTGGGCGGGCCCGGGCACCCGAATAGCGTCGGGCTGGAGGTGGCGGCCATGGCGGGGATAGGGCGCCGGGGGGTCCGGGGCTGGGGGGCTCGGGGGGCGGTACTGGGCCTCGGGGTGCTGTGGTGGTGGGCTGTGGTGCGGCTGGTGGTGTCGCCGGGTGCGGGGGCGCTCGAGGCGACGGTGGCGGCCGGGGGGTGGGGGCTGAGCGTGCTGCCGGTGCACTGTGTGCCGAAGGGGCAGGCCGGTGGGGTGGTGGTCGGTGCGGGGCGGTTGCGCAGGCTTCTCGGGGTGGGGGCGAGGGGCGGGGTGCGGGGGGTGGTTCGGCGGGGGTGAGCTGCGGGCGATCTCCTCAGGGCGCTCCCCGGCCCCGGCGCAGGGGGGGAGTGCCGGGCTGGGGCGTCAAGCGGTCGTGTCGCGGCTGATGCGCCGGGTCGGGGCCGGGGTGGGACCGGGCTGGCAGACCGGGCACCAGTACGTGGGACGTTCTCGGGAGCCGTCGCCCTGGTCGGCGACCCGGATCGGGGTGCGGCAGCGCAGGCAGGGGCGACGGGCCCGGCCGTACACGAAGAGGTCCTGGCCGCGGAGGCCCGTCGTGACGCGGGTCGGGCGCTCGCGGTTGGCGTCGAGCAGCTTCTTGGCGAGCACCGGCAGCATCGCGGCGCGGTCGGCGGGCAGCTCGCCCGCGGGGAGCCACGGGGTGACGCCGAGCAGGAAGCAGAGCTCGCTCTTGTAGACATTGCCGATGCCGGCGAGGTTGCGCTGGTCGAGCAGGGCCTCGCCGAGTTCGCGGGCCGGGTCCCGCAGGACGTTGGCGAGAGCCAGGTCGGGGTCCCAGTCGGGTCCCAGGAGGTCGGGGCCCAGGTGGCCGACCGCGCGGTGCTCGTCGGCGGTGCGCATCAGCTCCAGGACGGGGAGGCGGTAGCCGACGGCCGTGCGCTCGGTGGTGCCGAGGATCGCGCGGATCTGGTGGCCGGGGCCGCCGCTCCAGCGCCGGCCGTTCGCGTACACCTTCCAGGCGCCGTCCATCCGCAGGTGGGAGTGGAGCGTCAGACCGCCTTCGATGCGGGTGAGGAGGTGCTTGCCGCGCGGGGTGACGTCCAGGACCGTGCGGCCCGTGAGGTCGGCCGTGGCGAAGCGGGGCACCCTGAGGTCGCTGCGGGTCAGCACGTGGCCCGCGAGGGCGTCGTGCAGCCGCCTCGCCGCCTGCCAGACCGTGTCTCCTTCGGGCATGGGTCAAGGGTGGCACGTCGACCGTGCGTACGAGCCGTGGGCCGGCCGTGGGTTGTCATGGGCTTGTCGTGGGCCTGTAGTGGGCCGGGCGTCGGGCGCTCCGGCGGGGACTTGGCGGCGTCGCGATCGTCGGGTGGGCGGGCGGAGACTCCATGGCGTCGCAGCTGAGGGGCGGGCGTGACAAGACTTCCTGCCGCCGCGGCCGACGGGCGGGCATGACGTGACTCCGCGGCGTCGCGGCCGACGGGCAGGTACGAGGAGGCTTCGCGGCATCGCGGACGTCAAGGCGCGCAGCCGGAGGCCCCGAGGCGTCGCGGACGTCAGGCGCGCAGCCGGAGACCCCGTGGTGTCGCGATGAAGCCCGCTCCTTCCAGGAGGGTGCCGACGGGGGAGGTGAGCGCCTGGGCCCCGTTGACGCGCTCGACCGTGACCGTGCCGAGCGAGCCCGCGCGGGCGGCCGAGGCCAGGGCTTCGGCAGCGGTGCGCAGGCGAGGATCGTCGCCCGGGTCGCCGTCCGCGTCGGCGGCCCAGGCGAGCAGGGTCTTGCCGCCGCGTTCCATGTAGAGCGTCAGCTCACCGTCGACCAGCACCACCAGGGAGCCCGCCTTGCGCCCCGGCTTGTGCCCGGCACCGGTCGGGGGCTCCGGCCACGGCAGGGCCGCGCCGTACGCGTTCGCCGGGTCGGCGGCGGCGAGCACGACGGCCCGGGACGCGTCCGCGCGGGTGCGACGGCCGGAGAAACCGGAGTCGTAGGCCGTCCGTCCGCCGTTCTGCCAGGGCGGGGCGGCCTGCGTCGCGTAGTCGCGAGGTGAGATCCATTCGCCCGGGGCCGGCTTGGGCGGCTCGTAGGGTCCCGCGCCGGGGAAGCCGTCGTGCCCCGGGTCGTCGGTGTGGTCCATGGAGGGGGTGGAGTCGTCCGGCCCGGCGAAGTCGTGGGCCGGGAAGGGGTCGGGGCCGGCGCCCGCGAACGGCCCGGTGCCCGGGGTCGCGAAGGGGGCGGGACCGGGGGCCGCGAACGGGTCGGGGCTCGGGGCCGGTCCTGGCAGGGTCTCGCCGCGGTCGCGGGCGTTGGACACCGCCCGCAGCCGGTCCACGGCGCCGTCCATCGCGAACTGCGCGGCCCCGAGCCCTTCCACGACATAGCCGCGGCGGGCCTGGCCGCTCTCCTCGAAGACCGACAGGACTCGGTACGTCGCCGAGAAGCCGCCCTCGACTCCCTCCGCCGCTACCGCGCCCCTGGTGACCACGCCGTGCCGGTCCAGGAGGGTGCGGGCCAGGGCGTGGGCCCGCACGGTCGGGTCGGCCTCCTGGCGCGGGAGCAGGGACCAGCGGCCCGCGACGGTCGGCGGGCCGGAGCGGGACGCCGTCCGGGCCGCGGCCGTCAACGAGCCGTAGCGGCCGCGCGGGGCCGCACGCTTGGCGCGGTGGGCCGTCGAGCCGGCGGTACGGCCCGAGCCGAGCAGGGAGCGCAGAGGGCTGAGCGTGTCGTTGGTCAGCCGGCCCGACCATGCCAGGTCCCACAGGGCGTCGGCCAGCTGGGGATCGGTGGCCTCGGGATGGGTGGTGGCACGGACCTGGTCGGCGATCTGGCGGAAGAACAGGCCGTAGCCGCCGGAGAGCGTGTCCAGGACGGCCTGGTGCAGGGCGGTCAGCTCCAGGGGGTGCGGGGGAGGCAGGAGCAGCGGGGCGGCGTCCGCCAGGTAGAGGGAGACCCAGCCGTCCTTGCCGGGCAGGGAGCCGGCCCCGGCCCAGACGACCTCGCCCGCGGCGGTGAGCTCGTCCAGCATCGCCGGGGTGTAGTTCGCGACGCGGGACGGCAGGACCAGCTTCTCCAGGGCGGAGGCCGGTACGGACGCGCCCTGCAACTGCTCGACGGCGCGTACCAGGCCGTCGACGCCACGCAGGGAGTGGCCCTTGCCGATGTGCTGCCACTGGGGCAGGAACTGTGCCAGCGCGGCCGGGGGCACCGGCTCCAGCTCGTGCCGCAGAGCGGCCAGGGAGCGGCGGCGCAGCCGGCGCAGCACGGCCGCGTCGCACCACTCCTGGCCGATGCCGGCCGGGTGGAACTCGCCCTGGACGACCCTCTGTGCCGCGGCCAGCCGCTGCAGGGCGCCCTCGGTGACGGCGACTCCCAGGCCGAAGCGGGCGGCGGCCGTGGCCGAGGTGAACGGGCCGTGCGTACGGGCGTAGCGGGCGAGGAGGTCGCCCAGCGGGTCCTTGACGGGCTCCGTGAAGGCCTCCGGGACGCCGACCGGCAGGGCGGTGCCGAGCGCGTCGCGCAGGCGGCCCGCGTCCTCGACGGCCGCCCAGTGGTCGGCGCCGGCGATCCGGACCCGGATGGCGCGGCGGGCACCGGCCAGCTCCTCGGCCCACGGCGGCTCGGCGCCCCGCTCGGCGAGCTCCGCCTCCGTCAGCGGGCCGAGCAGGCGCAGCAGGTCGGCGACACCCTCGGCGTCCTTGACGCGGCGGTCCTCGGTGAGCCACTGCAGCTCCCGCTCCAGCTCGGTCAGCACCTCGGCGTCCAGCAGCTCACGCAGCTCCGCCTGGCCGAGCAGCTCGGCCAGCAGTCGGGAGTCCAGCGACAGGGCGGCGGCCCGGCGCTCGGCGAGGGGGGAGTCGCCCTCGTACAGGAACTGGGCGACGTAGCCGAACAGCAGGGAGCGCGCGAAGGGGGACGGCTCGGGTGTGGTGACCTCGACGAGGCGGACCTTGCGGGACTCCAGGTCGCCCATCAGCTCGACCAGCCCGGGGACGTCGAACACGTCCTGGAGGCACTCGCGGATCGCTTCCAGGACGATCGGGAACGAGCCGAACTCGCTCGCCACCTGCAGCAGCTGCGAGGCGCGCTGCCGCTGCTGCCACAGCGGTGTGCGCCGGCCCGGGTTGCGCCGGGGCAGCAGCAGGGCCCGGGCGGCGCACTCGCGGAACCGGGAGGCGAACAGGGCCGAGCCGCCCACCTGGTCGGTGACGACCTGGTCGACCTCGCCCTTGTCGAAGACGACGTCGGCGGCGCCCACGGGGGCCTGCTCGGCGTCGTACTCCCGGCCCGTCTTCACCGGCTCCTGGTCCAGCAGGTCCAGGCCCATCAGGTCGGCGTCGGGCAGACGCAGCACGATGCCGTCGTCGGCGTGCATGACCTGCGCGTCCATGCCGTACCGCTCGGAGAGCTTGGCCCCGAGCGCGAGCGCCCACGGGGCGTGCACCTGCGCGCCGAAGGGGGAGTGCACCACCACGCGCCAGTCGCCGAGCTCGTCGCGGAAGCGCTCCACGACGATCGTCCGGTCGTCCGGGATGTGGCCGCAGGCCTCCCGCTGCTCGTCCAGGTACGACAGCACGTTGTCCGCCGCCCAGGCGTCCAGCCCGGCCGCGACCAGACGCAGGCGGGCGTCGTCCTTGGACAGCGAGCCGACCTCGCGCAGGAACGCGCCGACCGCCCGGCCCAGTTCGAGCGGGCGGCCCAGCTGGTCGCCCTTCCAGAAGGGCAGCCGGCCCGGTACGCCCGGGGCGGGCGAGACCAGGACGCGGTCGCGGGTGATGTCCTCGATGCGCCACGAACTCGTGCCCAGCGTGAAGACGTCGCCCACGCGGGACTCGTAGACCATCTCCTCGTCGAGCTCGCCGACCCGGCCGCCGCCCTTCTTGGGGTCCGACCCGGCGAGGAAGACCCCGAACAGGCCGCGGTCGGGGATCGTGCCGCCGGAGGTGACGGCGAGCCGCTGGGCGCCGGGGCGGCCGGTGATCTCGCCGGTGACGCGGTCCCACACCACGCGCGGGCGCAGCTCGGCGAAGGCGTCGGACGGATAGCGGCCGGCCAGCATGTCCAGCACCGCCGTGAACGCCGACTCGGGGAGGGAGGCGAAGGGGGCGGCCCGGCGGACGGCGGCGAGGAGGTCGTCGAACTGCCAGGTGTCCATCGCCGTCATCGCGACGATCTGCTGCGCCAGGACGTCCAGCGGGTTGGCGGGGACCTTGAGGGACTCGATGGCGCCCGTGCGCATCCGCTCGGTGACCACCGCCGCCTGGACCAGGTCCCCGCGGTACTTCGGGAAGACCACGCCGGTGGAGACCGCGCCCACCTGGTGCCCCGCGCGGCCCACGCGCTGGAGTCCGGAGGCCACCGACGGGGGCGACTCGACCTGGACGACGAGGTCGACCGCGCCCATGTCGATGCCCAGTTCCAGACTGGACGTGGCCACGACCGCGGGCAGGCGGCCCGCCTTGAGGTCCTCCTCGACCAGGGCGCGCTGTTCCTTGGACACCGAGCCGTGGTGGGCCCGGGCGATGACCTGCGGCGCCCCCTGGGCGGCTCCCGAACCGCCCATGAGCTCGGCGGGGGAGTGGTGCTCGTCCAGGGGCTCGCCCGTGGCCCGCTCGTAGGCGATCTCGTTCAGCCGGTTGCACAGGCGCTCGGCGAGGCGGCGGGAGTTCGCGAAGACGATCGTGGAGCGGTGGGACTGGACCAGGTCGGTGATCCGCTCCTCCACGTGCGGCCAGATCGACGGCCGCTCGGCGCCCTCCGAGCCGTCCGACACCGGGGAGCCGCCCAGCTCGCCCAGGTCCTCCACCGGGACGACCACGGACAGGTCGAACTCCTTGCCCGACTCCGGCTGGACGATCTCCACCCTGCGGCGCGGGGAGAGGAAGCGGGCCACCTCGTCGACCGGACGGACCGTCGCGGACAGGCCGATGCGGCGGGCGGGCCTCGGCAGGAGGTCGTCCAGCCGCTCCAGGGAGAGCGCGAGGTGGGCGCCGCGCTTGGTCCCGGCGACCGCGTGGACCTCGTCGAGGATCACCGTCTCCACGCCGGTCAGCGCGTCGCGCGTGGCCGACGTCAGCATCAGGAACAGCGACTCCGGCGTCGTGATGAGAATGTCCGGCGGACGGGTGGACAGGGCGCGGCGCTCCGCCGGCGGGGTGTCTCCCGAGCGGATGCCCACCTTGACCTCGGGCTCGGGCAGGCCCATCCGCACGGACTCCTGGCGGATGCCCGTCAGAGGGCTGCGGAGGTTGCGCTCGACGTCCACGGCCAGGGCCTTGAGCGGAGAGACGTACAGGACGCGGCAGCGCTTCTTGGGGTCGGCGGGCGGAGGGGCCGAGGCCAGCTGGTCCAGCGCGGCCAGGAAGGCGGCCAGGGTCTTGCCGGAGCCGGTCGGGGCCACGACCAGCACGTCCGAACCCTCGTGGATGGCCCGCCACGCACCGGCCTGGGCCGTGGTGGGCGCGGGGAAGGCCCCCGTGAACCAGGCGCGGGTCGCGGGGGAGAAGCCGTCGAGGGGGCCGGACGCTTTGCTGACCATGCGTCCATCGTGCACCCCGGCACTGACAACGGGGCGCCGCGACGAGTCCGCCCGCCGTTTCGCGGCCGATCGGAGACCGGCCGTGCGGGGAGGACCGGCCCGGCGGCGAAGGACCGGCCCGGCGGCGAAGGACCGGCCGTCGCGCCCGCCCGGCGTTTCGCGGCCGGCCGGTGGTCGGACAATGGAGGGATGAGTGAGCGCGCGCGGCACTGGCAGTACGAGGAACTGCCCGGGGTGGACCTGCTGCGGGCCCGGTACGTGCGCAAGACCTTCGTGCGGCACACGCACGAGAACTTTGTGATCGCCGCCATCGCGGACGGCGTGGAGGTGTTCCACCACGGCGGCGGCGATCAGTACGCGGGGGCGGGGGCTCTCGCACTGGTGAACCCGGACACTCCGCACACCGGGCGGGCCGGGGTCCCCGAAGGGTGGCGCTACGGGGCCGTGTATCCGTCGGTCGACGTGGTGGCGGAGATCGCGGCCGAGACGACGGCCCTGCGGGGCACGCCGGGGTTCATCAGCCCGGTGGTGGACGATCCCTACGCCGTCGGGCTGGTGCACCAGGTGCTGCGGGCCGCCGACGAGGGCAACGCGCTGGCCGCCGACACGTTGCTGCGGGTCGCCGTGACGAGGCTGCTGCGGCTGAACGGCGGACCCATGCCGAGACGCGCGGTACGCACGGCCGGGGCCGCGATCGCGGCACGCGCGCGTGGCGTGCTGGAGGAGCGGATGGCGCGCCCGCCGAGCCTGGAGCAGTTGGCGACCGACCTCGGGACCAGCCCGTTCGCGCTGCTGCGGGCCTTCCGGGACACCTACGGGATGCCACCGCACGCGTGGCTCACGGACGCGCGGGTCCGCAGGGCGCGGCAACTGCTCGACGCGGGGACGGCGCCCTCGGAGGTGGCCGTCGCCGTGGGATTCACCGATCAGCCGCACCTGAACCGGCACTTCGGCCGCATCGTCGGAGTACCTCCGGGGGCGTACCAGCGGGAGCGCAGGGGCGTGGAAGACCCGTCGTGGCGCAAGAACGTACAAGACCCGCCGTAGCAGCCCGCCGTAGTTTTCTGTGCGTGGCAGAAACGACAGCTCTCAAGGATGCAGGCACCGACGGGAAACCGGACCGGGCCGTCGTACGGGACGCCCTGGGCGTCGGGGTGGCCGTCGGGCTCTCCGGGTTCGCCTTCGGCGTGACGTCGGCCGGGAGCGGACTCACGTTGTGGCAGACCTGCGCGCTCAGTCTCCTCGTCTTCACCGGTGCCTCCCAGTTCGCCCTGGTGGGCGCCCTCGCCGGTGGGGGCAGCCCGTTCACGGCCGCCGCGGGGGCTTTTTTCCTCGGCGTGCGCAACGCCTTCTACGGCCTGCGGCTGTCGCAGATCCTGGCCCTCCCGCGCGCGGTGCGGCCGTTCGCCGCCCAGTGGGTGATCGACGAGACGGCGGCCGTCGCGCTGGCCCAGCCCACGCGCCGCACCGCTCGGATCGGCTTCTGGGTCACCGGGCTGAGCCTGTACGTGCTGTGGAACCTCACCACTCTGCTCGGTGCCCTGGGCGCCGAGGCCATCGGCGACACGGACGCGTGGGGCCTGGACGCGGCGGGACCCGCCGTGTTCCTGGCCCTGCTCGCCCCGATGCTCGAGTCCGGTACCGAGCGGGCCGCCGCCGGACTCGCCGTGCTGCTGGGCATCGGGCTGCTGCCCGTCCTGCCCGCAGGAGTGCCGGTGCTGCTGGCCGCGCTGGCGGCACCGGTCGTGCTGTGGGCGGACGGCCGGCGCCGGGGACGGGAGGCCCGGCGATGAACGTCTGGATCGCCATCGGCGTGACCGTCCTCGGCTGCTACGCCGTCAAGCTGGCCGGGCTGCTGGTGCCCGACGGTGCCCTGGAACGGCCCGTCGTCAAGCGCCTGGCCGCCCTGCTGCCCGTGGCGCTGCTCGCGGCCCTCACCGCCCAGCAGACCTTCGCCGACGGGCAGACGCTGGTGCTGAACGCGCGGGCCGCCGGGCTGGGCGCGGCCGCTGTGGCGCTGCTGCTGCGGGCGCCCTTCCTGCTCGTCGTCGCGGCGGCCGTGGTGGTGACCGCGGGGGTGCGGGCCCTCGGAGCGTGATCAGCCGATGGGCCGGCCGTAGGCGCCGAGGGTGCGCAGGGCCTCGATCGTCACCGTCGCGCGGGCTGCGGGCGCCGGTGCCGGGGCCCACTGGCGCCACCGGACCGGCCAGCCGCCGTCCTCGCCCTGCCGGGCCGCGAGGTGATCCAGGGCGCGGGACATCTCGTCGTCCGTGAACCACGCGCGCGCGAGGGAGCCCGGTGTCGGCGCGTAGTCGTACGGGAAGTGGTGCCCGCCCGGGGCGTAGCCGGGGGAGAGCGGGCCGGCGTCCAGGCGCTCGGGGTCCAGCACCGCGAGGCCCTGTGCGCGCACCAGGCGGCCGAGACGGTCGGCGGCGGCCTCCGCGCGCGGGCGGTCCGGGACGGCGTCCAGGAAGGCCACGGCGGCCTCGATCTCGTACGGGTGCGACGTCTCCAGCGACTCGACCGCCTGCCAGCAGAAGTCCGTGGCCCGGAAGAGCCACGCGTGCCACACCTCGTTGCGGTGCAGCAGCCCCACCACCGGCCCGGTGGCCAGCAGGTCGCCGGGCGGATCGGCCACGGCCGGCACCGACGGGCCCGTGGGACAGCCGCGCTGACCCGGGTGGACCGCCGGCAGCGCGCCGTCCGCCGTGGAGACGGACGTGAGGTAGCGGCACATGCGCTCCACCCGCTGGCCCGCACACCGCCCGACGGCGTCCAGGACGCGCAGGGCGTGAGCGGTGTGCAACGGCCGGCTGGCCGGCCCGCGCAGGTCAGGGTCGAGGCCGTGGCCGTACCCGCCGTCCTCGTTGCGGTAGGCGTCCAGGGCCGTTTCCACCGGGTCGGCGGGACCGCCGCGGAAGTGGTGGGCGAAGAGGCGTTGCTCCAGCACGCGCGCGGTGTGCCAGACGAAGCGTTCGGCGCGCGCCACGGGGGTGTGCGGCGAGGGCGTCGGGGGGAGTGCGGATGCTTCCGTTGCGGCCATGGGACCGACCGTAGGGCGCGAAGGGGTGCGCGCAGGCGGTCCCGGCTCAGGCCCACCCCCAGGGGCGGGATACTGGAGTCATGCGGTTGACGGTCTTCTGGCAGCGGATGGCGGAGTACTTCGGTCCGGGGTACGCCGACACCTTCGCGCGCGACCACGTGATGTCGGAGCTCGGCGGGCGCACGGTGAACGAGGCGCTGGACTCCGGCTGGGACGCCAAGGACGTCTGGCAGGTGGTCTGCTCGGTGATGGACGTGCCCCGGGAGAAGCGCTGACCGCTGCCGACGGGCCCCGCGGAGCGCCGGCCGGTCACGAAGATCGCAGGCGGGCAGACGGCTGTCGGTGGCGTGAGTGAGACTTGGTCCGTGGCACCCACTGACGAGACCGGGCAGGCAGCCCGGCAGGCACCCCCGTCCGGCACGACGCCGCCCGCCCGGCCCCCCGCCGGCGGGACCGCCGGACCGAGCGGGCGCATGCCGCGCTGGCTGCCGCGGGCCATGGTGCTCGCGCTCGCGCTCGTCGCCGTCTTCCAGCTCGGCAGCTGGGCGTTCCACCAGCTCACCGGCCTGCTGATCAACATTCTCATCGCGTTCTTCCTGGCTCTCGCCATCGAACCCGCGGTCAGCTGGATGGCCTCGCGCGGTATGCGCCGGGGGTTCGCCGCGTTCGTCGTCTTCATCGGTGTCGTGATCGTGGCCGCGGGCTTCGTCACCCTCCTCGGGTCCATGCTCGCGGGCCAGATCATCAAGATGGTCGAGGGATTCCCGGACTACCTGGACTCCGTCATCAACTGGGTCAACGCCCACTTCAAGACCGACCTCAAGCGCGTCGACATCCAGGAGGGCCTGCTGCGCTCCGACTGGCTGCGCAACTACGTGCAGAACAGCGCCACGGGCGTCCTCGACGTCTCCGCGCAGGTCATCGGCGGACTGTTCCAGCTGCTGACGGTCGGGCTGTTCTCGTTCTACTTCGCCGCCGACGGCCCCCGGCTGCGCCGCACCATCTGCTCCGTCCTGCCGCCCGCCCGGCAGGCCGAAGTGCTGCGCGCGTGGGAGATCGCCGTGAACAAGACCGGCGGCTACCTGTACTCGCGCGGCCTGATGGCGCTGATCTCCGGCATAGCCCACTTCGTGCTGCTGCAGGTACTCGAGGTGCCCTACGCGCCCGTGCTCGCCGTGTGGGTGGGCCTGGTGTCGCAGTTCATCCCCACCATCGGCACGTATCTCGCGGGTGCGCTGCCCATGCTGATCGCGTTCACGGTGGACCCCTGGTACGCGCTGTGGGTGCTGATCTTCGTCGTCATCTACCAGCAGTTCGAGAACTACGTGCTGCAGCCCAAGCTGACCTCGAAGACCGTCGACATCCACCCCGCGGTCGCCTTCGGCTCGGTCATCGCGGGCACCGCGCTCCTCGGCGCCGTCGGCGCCCTGATCGCCATCCCCGCCATCGCCACCCTGCAGGCCTTCCTGGGGGCGTACGTGAAGCGCTACGACGTCACGGACGATCCCCGGGTCCACGGACACCGGTGGGGTGGGGGGACCGGCCTGGTCACGCGCGCGCGGGGGGTGTGGGCGGCACGGCGACCGGGCGAGCGGCGGGACGCGGACGAGAACTCCGGGGAGGACGGCTCCTGAGCGACCGGCCGCGGCCGGGCCCCGTCGACCGCCGTGCCGGCCTGCCGTGCCGGCCCCACCGGCCATCGTGCCCAGCCTGCCGTGCCGTGCCGTGTCCTTGCCAGCCGCAGTGCGCCACCTGCCGCCGTCGCCCCCGGCCGCCGTGCGTCCGGCGTGCCGTGCCCGCCATGCCTGCTGTGCTCTGCCGGGCGCTGGCGGGCCGCGGCCCGGAGCAGGCCGCGGCCCGGAGCAGGCTTTCCCGCGAAGGACGTGGGCGATCATGTCCGGGCCGTCTTCGCGGCCGGAGCGGTCCGCAGCCTCGCGGTCATTCCGGCCCGACCCGCGGCGGACGGCACGGGAGCCGGAACCTGTGCTTCAGGTGCCGCGTGGTGCGCTTGACACGAAAATCGAACATCCATTCTTATGGGGGCACCGGCCAGGCTCAACGACGGGCGTTTCGACGTAGTTTGGGTGGAGAAGTGCCCGAGTTATCCACAGGCCGGACGTGCGTCGAGGCGCATTGTCAGTGGCAGGCGTTAGCGTCTTTGACGTGAAGCGATCGACTCAAGCAAATCGGGTGGAACCCATGGCAGGAACCGACCGCGAGAAGGCCCTGGATGCCGCGCTCGCACAGATTGAACGGCAATTCGGCAAGGGCGCGGTCATGCGCATGGGCGACCGTACCCAGGAGCCCATCGAGGTCATCTCGACCGGATCCACCGCCCTGGACGTAGCCCTCGGCGTGGGTGGCCTGCCGCGCGGCCGCGTCGTGGAGATCTACGGACCGGAGTCCTCCGGTAAGACCACCCTGACCCTCCACGCGGTGGCGAACGCGCAGAAGGCCGGCGGCCAGGTCGCCTTCGTCGACGCGGAGCACGCCCTCGACCCCGAGTACGCGAAGAAGCTCGGTGTCGACATCGACAACCTCATCCTCTCCCAGCCGGACAACGGCGAGCAGGCCCTGGAGATCGTGGACATGCTGGTCCGCTCCGGTGCCCTCGACCTCATCGTCATCGACTCGGTCGCCGCGCTCGTCCCGCGCGCGGAGATCGAGGGCGAGATGGGCGACAGCCACGTGGGTCTGCAGGCCCGTCTGATGAGCCAGGCCCTCCGGAAGATCACCAGCGCGCTCAACCAGTCCAAGACCACGGCGATCTTCATCAACCAGCTCCGCGAGAAGATCGGCGTGATGTTCGGCTCGCCGGAGACCACGACCGGTGGCCGGGCCCTGAAGTTCTACGCCTCGGTGCGCATCGACATCCGCCGCATCGAGACCTTGAAGGACGGCACGGAGGCGGTCGGCAACCGCACCCGCTGCAAGGTCGTCAAGAACAAGGTCGCGCCGCCCTTCAAGCAGGCCGAGTTCGACATCCTCTACGGCCAGGGCATCAGCCGCGAGGGCGGTCTGATCGACATGGGCGTGGAGCACGGCTTCGTCCGCAAGGCCGGCGCCTGGTACACGTACGAGGGCGACCAGCTCGGCCAGGGCAAGGAGAACGCGCGCAACTTCCTGAAGGACAACCCCGACCTGGCCAACGAGATCGAGAAGAAGATCAAGGAGAAGCTGGGCGTCGGCGTACGTCCCCAGGAGCCGGCCGCCGAGCCGAGCTCGGACGCCGCGGTCTCCGCACCGGCCGACGCGGCCCCGGCCGTCCCCGCCCCGGCAGCGGCCAAGGCCACCAAGTCCAAGGCCGCCGCAGCCAAGAGCTGACCCGTGACACGACGAACCGACTGGGCGGAGTACGAGTACACCGCCTCCGGTGCCCCACGGGGGAGGGGCACCGGAGGAGAAACGGGCTCGGCCGGGGACGGGGAGGACACGCACGAGGACATCGCGCGAGGCGACCGGCTGCACGGGGGCAGCGGTCCGCATGGAGGCAGCGGCCCGCACGGGGACGACGGCCTGTACGGGGATGGCGGCCTGCACGGGGACGAGGATCTGTACGGGTACGGCGAAGGCCACGGCCGTGGCGGGTCCCGGGAGGGCGACAGTTCGCACGGGGTCGACGGTCCGCGCGGGGGCAGCCGTTCACGCGGGGACGAAAGACCGTACGGGGGAGGCACTCCCAGGGGCGACTCGCGTGGCGGCGGGACGCGCCGGGGGCGTGGGCGGCGTCGGCGCGGCTTCGGTGAGGCTGCCGACGCCGAGGACGGAGGTGCCCTTTCCTCGTCGAGGGCTGAGCAAGAGGCACCTCCGGGGGACCCGGTCGAGCAGGCTCGGGCGATCTGCCTGCGCCTGCTGACCGGGACCCCACGGACGCGCAAGCAGCTCGCCGACGCCCTGCGCAAGCGGCAGATCCCGGACGAGGCCGCGGAGGAGGTGCTGTCGAGGTTCGAGGAGGTCGGACTCATCAACGACAGTGCCTTCGCCGACGCCTGGGTGGAGTCCCGGCACCACGGGCGAGGCCTGGCCCGGCGGGCGCTCGCCCAGGAGCTGCGCACGAAGGGCGTCGACTCCACGCTGATCGACGCGGCCGTCTCCCAGCTCGACTCCGAGCAGGAGGAGACGACCGCGCGGGAACTCGTCGACCGGAAGCTGCGGTCGACGCGTGGGCTCGACCGCGACAAGCGGCTGCGCCGCCTTGCGGGCATGCTCGCCCGCAAGGGCTACCCGGAGGGCATGGCACTGCGCGTGGTCCGGCAGGCGCTGGAGGAGGAGGGCGAGGAGACGGACTTCCCGGTGGGCGAGGATTTCTGAGCCGGAAGCCGGCTCGAGCCGTCCATTGCGCCGATCCGACTCGCTCCGAGCCGTCAGCCGCCCCGAGCCGTCGGTTGCTCCGAGCCGCCAGTTGCTCCGAGTCGTCGGTTGCTCCGATTCCTCAATCGCCCTGAGCAGAGCCTCAGTTGCTCGGAGCCGTCGGTCGCTCGGAGCCGTCGGTCGCTCCCAGCCGGCGGCCGGCTGACGCGCCCGACGGCATCCGGCTCACTCCACCGGAAGCCCTGCCTCCCGCCATGCCTGGAACCCGCCGACCAGATCCGTGGCCCGGTGCAGTCCCAACTGGCGCAGCGACTGCACGGCCAGGCTGGACGCGTATCCCTCGTTGCAGAACACCACCACGCGCAGGGCATGGCTCGTGGCCTCGGGAAGTCGGTGGCTTCCCTGCGGGTCGAGGCGCCACTCCAGTTCGTTGCGCTCGACGACGACGGCACCGGGGACGAGGCCGTCCCGGTCACGCAGGGCGGCGTAGCGGATGTCGACCAGCAGCGCGTCACCGGCCCGGGCGGCCTCGTACGCCTCCCGCGCTTCGATCCGCTCGTAGCCGGCGCGTACGCGCTCCAGCAGTTCGTCGATTCCCACGGGAGGCGGGAGTTCGCCGCCCTCCGGCACAGAAGCGCTCACTGCCAGTCCTCCGGTCGCTCCACCTGCTCCAGGCGCAGGATCGGCCCGCTGCGACTGTAGCGGCGGATCTGCGGCAGGGGAGGGTAGTAGGCGTGGACGGAGATGGCGTGCCGGTCGCGTGACTCGTTGAGCACCTCGTGGACGTGGTGGCGCCCGAAGGCGCGGCCCTGACCGGCCGGCAACCGCCGCTCCCGGTCCACGCCCTCGGTGAGTTCGAGGGTCTTCCAGCCGTCGGTGGGCAGCCGCGCGGCGAGTGAGTTCTCCTTGAGCTCGCCAGACGCGGTCAGGAAGGCACCGACGGAGTCGGCATGGTCGTGCCAGCCGGTGCCCGTGCCGGGCGGCCAGCCGATCAGCCATGCCTCACTGCCGCCGGGGCCGTCCAGCCGCACCCAGGTGCGGCCTTCCGGGTCGAGCGGCAGCGAGGCGATCAGCTCGCTGTCGGCGGCCGTGCGCCGGACGAAGTCGTAGAGCTCGGCCTGTGTGGGAGCCGAACGGGACGAGGAGGCAGAGGGGGGCGCGGAAGGGGATACAGACACGGGTGCCGTCCTGATGGTCCTGATGAGGGTTCGCGAAAAGGGCGCGGCAGCCGACGCGGAGGGCGCGGCGCGCGGGGGAAGAAGTGGCGAAGTCAGCAGGACGGGCGACACACGCAGCCCGCATAGCGGAGCAGGTCCATATGGACCCTCCGCCACAGGCGCACACAGGTGTCGGTCACGCACCGGAGTACACCATGGCCGCCCGGACCGGTCAACTCACTGTCACCATGCGGACGCACGGTGACAGTGAGGGGTGTCACGCTCCGTGGCGGTCTCAGGGGCGCGGCGTCCGGGTGCACCGGCAACAGGGTGCGCCGGCATCAGGGTGCGCCGGCATCAGGGCACGCCGGCATCAGGGTGCGCCGGACGAAGCCCCCGCTCCCGCTTGCGCCTGCGCGTGCTCCTGAGCCTTGGCGGGTCCGCCGAGCGTGGCCTCCGCTGCCGCGTACAGGTCCTCGGGGCGCACTCCGCCGAGCGCGGTGACGAGGTGCCCGTCGGGGCGTACCAGGAGCACGGTGTGGGCGGCGGCGCCCGGATAGCTCTCGGCCACCAGCAGCTCGGCCGGGTGCGGCAGGGCCGCCACGGCCGCCGCCAGCCGGGGCATGATGCCCGCCCGGGCCCAGTGCTTGCGCTCCCAGACGCCCGTGCCGGGCGCGATCAGGACCACGAGCAGGGCACCCCGGCCGAGCCGGTCGCGCAACCGTACGAAGGTGCCGTCCTCGGCGGTGACCCGGACGTCGGCGACGAGAGCTCCGGGCGGGGTGTCGACGGGCACATCGCCTTCGAGAGGCCCGGGCGCGAGTGGTGACGCGGCGTACGCCCCCGGCGCGCCGAGCTGCCCCTGCCCCAGGTGACCGTCCGTGAGGAGCGCGTCGTGGTTCCGGGACGAGCCGGGGACGTAGGAGCGCAGGCCGCCACCGCCGCGCAGCAACGGCAGCGCCTGGTCGGCGGCGCGGAGCCGGGCGGCGACGATCGCCCGGCGTTCGGCCTGGTAGCTGTCGAGGAGCGCCTCGTGCGGCCCGTGGTGCCAGGCCAGGGCGAGCTTCCAGGCGAGGTTGTCGGCGTCCCGCAGCCCTTCGTCCAGCCCGTGTGTGCCCAGGGCGCCGAGCAGGTGGGCCGCGTCCCCGGCGAGGAAGACGCGGTCGGCGCGCCAGCGGCGGGCCAGCCGGTGGTGGACCGTGTGGACGCCGGTGTCGAGCAGCTCGTAGGGCGGGGTCGAGCCGCCCGACCAGCCGGCCAGGGTCTCGCGGATGCGGGTCAGCAGCAGTTCGGGTGTGACCAGGTCCTTGCCGGGCGGCAGGAGCCAGTCCAGGCGCCAGACGCCGTCCGGCAGCGGCCGTGCGGTGATCTCGCCGGCCGAGGGGCCCGACATGCGCCAGGGCGGCATGCGGTGCAGCAACGCTTCGTTGGGCCAGGGCAGTTCCGTGCGCAGGGCCGCGACGGCGTGACGTTCCACCGCCGTACGGCCCGGGAAGCGGATGTCCTGGAGTTTGCGCACGGTGGAGCGGGGGCCGTCGCAGCCGACCAGGTAACTGCCGCGCCAGTAGGTGCCCTTCGGGCCGCGGGTGTGGGCCGTGACGCCGGAGGGCTCCTGTTCGATGCCGTCGAGGCGGCTGTCCACGGCGATCCGGACGAGCCGTTCCTCCGCGAGGGCGGCGCGCAGGATGCCGGTCAGGACGTGCTGGGCGATGTGCAGCGGGATCGGCTCGGAGCCGTCGAGAAAGACCTCGCGCATCACCTGCTTGCGCCGTACCGACCGCCATCCGGCCCACTGGGCGCCGACCTGGTCCAGGGGGACACCGGTCAGGCGCTCGATCATGGCGGCGGTGTCCTCGTGCAGGACGACGGTGCGTGCCGCGCGGGGTTCGTCCTTGCCCGGGCCCTCGTCGAGGACGACGCACGGCACCTCCTGACGCGCCAGCGCCAGGGCGAGCGTGAGCCCGACGGGCCCCGCTCCGACGATGATCACCGGGTCCACGGCGCGGCGCCCCCTGCCCGTGGTGTTGTCCTGAGAGACGTAGGTGAACACGAAGGTGGAGCAGGGTGCACGATCACAGAACGTATGCAACCCATTGCCGGTGCTTGCGTCAAGTGACCAGGGGCAGTGGCGATCATGCCACTGCCCCTGATTGTGTCACGTGAGGTGAGAGAGCGTCAGGCGGCCGCACCGCCCCCGCCGGCCCGGCCTCCGGTCGCCAGATCGTCCACGCCCACAACCGCGCCTGTCGACTTCTTGGCCCGCCGCAGCCGCCGCTCCAGCCAGCTCGCGAAGGACGTCAGGGCGAAGTTGAGCGCAATGAAGATGACGGCCACGACCGTGAAGCTGGCGATCGTGTTGGCGCCGTAGTAGCCGCTCATCGTGTTCGCCGAGGCGAGCAGCTCCGAGTAGGTCAGCACAGCACCACCGAGGGCGGTGTCCTTCACGATGACGACGAGCTGGCTGACGATGGCCGGCAGCATCGCGGTGACCGCCTGCGGCAGCAGGATGAGCCGCATCTCCTGGTTCTTGCGCAGGCCGATCGCCATGGCCGCCTCGGACTGGCCCTTGGGCAGGGACAGGATGCCCGCCCGGACGATCTCGGCGAGGACCGAGGCGTTGTACAGCACCAGACCCGTGACGACCGCGTACAGCGGACGGTCGTCGGACGAGACGTTGGTGTACTCGGCGAACAGGGCGAGCCCGAAGATCATCAGGATCAGCACCGGGATGGCCCGGAAGAACTCGACCACGGCTCCGGCCGGAATCCGGATCCAGGCGTGGTCCGACAACCGGGCGATACCGAAGATCGCACCGAGCGGCAGCGCGATGATCACGGAGAGCGCCGCGGCCTTCAGCGTGTTCTGCAGGCCTGGCCAGATGTAGGTCGTCCAGGGCTCGGAGCTGGTGAAGAACGGCTCCCACAGCACCCACTCCAGCTGGCCCTTCTCATCGAGGGTTCTGTACAGCCACCACAGCACGGCTGCGAGGGCCACCAGGAACAGGACTGTGAACAGGACGTTGCGCCGCTTGGCGCGAGGCCCCTGGGCGTCGTAGAGCAGGGCACTCATCGCTTCACCGCCACCTTCTTGCCCACCCAGCCGAGGATCAGGCCGGTCGGCAGCGTCAGCACCACGAAACCGAAGGCGAAGATCGCCGAGATGAGGAGCAGCTGCGCCTCGTTCTCGATCATCTCCTTCATCAGCAGTGCCGCTTCCGCAACACCGATCGCCGCGGCCACCGTGGTGTTCTTCGTCAGAGCGATCAGGACGTTCGTCAGCGGACCGACGGCCGAGCGGAACGCCTGCGGCAGGACGACCAGCCGCAGCACCTGCGAGAAGCTCAGGCCGATCGCGCGAGCCGCCTCCGCCTGTCCGACCGGTACCGTGTTGATGCCGGAACGCAGCGCCTCACACACGAACGCGGAGGTGTAGACGATCAGGCCCAGCACGGCGAGCCGGAAGTTGGCCGTCTCCGACCTTTCGGCGCCGAGGGTGATGTTCAGGGTCTGGTACAGGCCCAGCGACGTGAACAGGATGATCACGGTCAGCGGGATGTTCCGCACGATGTTCACGTAGGCGGTCCCGAAACCGCGCATCAGTGGCACCGGGCCGACGCGCATCGCCGCCAGCAGTGTGCCCCAGATCAGGGAGCCGACGGCCGAGAGCAGGGCGAGCTGCACCGTCGTCCAGAAGGCTCCCAGGATGTCGTAGTCACTCAGAAAGTCGAACACGATCTCCCGCGCTTCCGCGTATAGGGATGCCCCGGTGCGCCGCCCCGGAGGGCGGCGCACCTGCAAGGCGTTGCCTCAGCTGCTGCGTCAGCTCTTGATGTCGCCGATCTTCGGCGCGGGCTCGTTCTTGTAGTTGGCCGGACCGAGGTTCTTGTCCACGGCCTTCTGCCAGGAGCCGTCCGCGACCATGTCCTCGAGGGCCTTGTTGATGTCGGCCTTGAGGTCGCTGCCCTTCTTGACGCCGATGCCGTAGTTCTCGTTGGTCATTTTGAAGCCGCCGAGCTTGAACTTGCCCTTGAACTGGGACTGGGCGGCGTAACCGGCGAGGATCGAATCGTCGGTGGTCAGCGCGTCGATCGCCTTGTTCTGCAGGCCGGTGAGGCAGGCCGAGTACGTCGGGTACTGCTGCAGGTCGGCCTTCGGGGCCAGCTTGTCCTTGACGTTCTGCGCCGAGGTCGAGCCGGTCACCGAACAGAGCTTCTTGGCGTTGAGGTCCGACGGCGCCTTGATCGAGTTGTCGTCCGCGCGGACCAGCACGTCCTGGTGCGCCAGCAGGTACGGGCCGGCGAAGTCGACCTTTTCCTGACGCTCCGGGGTGATCGAGTAGGTCGCGGCGATGAAGTCGACGTCACCACGCTGCAGCATGGTCTCGCGGTCGGCGCTCTTCGCCTCCTTCCACTCGATCTGGTCCGCGTTGTAACCGAGCTTCTTCGCGACGTAGGTGGCGACGTCGACGTCGAAACCGGCGTAGCCCTGCGGCGTCTTCTGACCGAGGCCGGGCTGGTCGAACTTGATGCCGACCGTGATCGTCTTGCCGCCGCCGTCCGAACCGCTGTCGCCGCCGTTGTCACCGCCGCACGCGGTGGCGGTGAGGGCGAGGGCGAAGACGGTGGCCGAGGCGGCGGTGACCTTGCGGAGCTTCATGGTGAACATCCTTTGGCTGGTGAAGAGATGCGAACCCTCAAGGGGTGGGCGACGCGGTACGCGTCCGGCGCGACGCGCGCTGTCAGTGGTGCAGGATCTTCGACAGGAAGTCCTTGGCACGGTCGCTGCGCGGATTGCTGAAGAACTGGTCGGGCGCAGCCTCCTCGACGATTCGGCCGTCCGCCATGAACACCACGCGGTTTGCCGCCGATCGTGCGAAACCCATCTCGTGGGTGACGACGATCATGGTCATACCGTCGCGGGCGAGCTGCTGCATGACCTCCAGCACCTCGTTGATCATCTCGGGGTCGAGCGCGGAGGTCGGCTCGTCGAAGAGCATCACCTTCGGCTCCATGGCCAGCGCCCGCGCGATCGCCACACGCTGCTGCTGGCCGCCGGAGAGCTGGGCCGGGTACTTGTCGGCCTGCGCGCCCACGCCGACCCGGTCGAGCAGGGCGCGGGCCCGCTCCTCGGCCGCCTGCTTGTCCTTCTTGCGGACCTTGATCTGGCCGAGCATCACGTTCTCGAGCACGGTCTTGTGCGCGAAGAGGTTGAAGGACTGGAAGACCATTCCGACGTCGGCGCGCAGCTTCGCCAGGGCCTTGCCCTCGGCGGGCAGCGGCTTGCCGTCGATCGTGATCGAGCCGGAGTCGATCGTCTCCAGGCGGTTGATGGTGCGGCACAGCGTGGACTTGCCGGACCCGGAGGGTCCGATGACCACGACGACTTCACCGCGGGCGATCGTCAGGTCGATGTCCTGGAGTACGTGCAACGCGCCGAAGTGCTTGTTGACGCTCTTCAGGACGACCAGTTCTCCGGTCGCGGCCACATCTTCCTTGGCCACCGATACTTCGGTCATCGCTCTCAGGCTCCGTCCTCCTCGGTTTCGGAGGACAGTAGTAACCCTCTACGACCTGCGTCATTACATCTGAGGGGAATCTGAGCATCACGATCCGATAGCAATCGGACACATGTCGTAGCACTGGCGAGCAGCGCTCATACCAGCCGGGTAACGGAAGCCCTCAGCAACCGGAACCCTCTTGACGCCGTCCTCATCCATCAGCGTGACTGCACAGGGTGCACGCGCGCGCGTGCACGCGTTTTTGTACACATCCTGATCGTACGGCCAGTGAACCGAAGGGGGCCCGGGTGAGACTGCTGCTCGTCGAGGACGACAACCATGTCGCCGCCGCCCTGTCGGCGGTCCTGGCACGGCACGGCTTCGACGTCACGCACGCGCGCAGCGGCGAGGAGGCCCTCCAGGCCCTGGTCCCCGAGGGCGACGGCTTCGGTGTCGTGCTGCTCGACCTGGGCCTGCCCGACCAGGACGGGTACGAGGTCTGCGGCAAGATCCGCAAGCGCACCAGCACCCCCGTGATCATGGTGACGGCCCGCTCCGACGTACGCTCCCGCATCCACGGCCTCAACCTCGGCGCCGACGACTACGTCGTGAAGCCCTACGACACCGGCGAGCTGCTCGCCCGGATCCACGCGGTCAGCCGGCGCACCTCCCACGAGGACACCTCCAGCGGCATCGAGACCGAGCTGCGGCTCGGCCCCGTGCACATCGAGCTGCCCACCCGCCGGGTCAGCGTGGACGGGTCGGTGATCCAGCTGACCCGCAAGGAGTTCGACCTGCTGGCCCTGCTGGCGCAGCGGCCCGGGGTGGTCTTCCGCCGGGAGCAGATCATCAGCGAGGTCTGGCGGACCAGCTGGGAGGGGACCGGGCGCACCCTGGAGGTGCACGTGGCGTCCCTGCGCGCCAAGCTGCGCATGCCCGCCCTCATCGAGACCGTACGCGGGGTCGGCTACCGGCTCGTCGCGCCCGCCGGTTAGCGGGGCCGGGTGCGCACGCGTCTGCTCCCGCTGCTGATCGTCCTGATGGCGGCCGTCCTGCTCGCGCTCGGTGTGCCGCTCGCGGTCAGCCTGGCGGGCGCCCAGCAGCAGAAGGTCGTCGTCGACCGCATCGACGACACCGCGCGGTTCGCCGCCCTCGCGCAGTTCGTCACGGACTCGCCCGACGGCACCACCAGCGCGTTCGAGAACGAGCGCCTGGCCACGCTCAGCAGCGAGCTGCGCAGCTACCACGAGGTCTACGGCATCCGCGCCGGTGTCTTCTACCGCAGCCGCAGACCCATGGCCCAGGCACCGGCCAGGTGGGCCCTGCCGGCGGCGGGCGAGGTGCGCGCCGCCTTCGACGAGGCACTGCTGAGCCGGCGCAGCCACGACCCGAAGCAGGTGTGGCCCTGGCAGCGCCGCAACCTCGTGGTGGCCTCGCCGGTCATCCGGGACGGCGACGTCGTCGCGGTGGTCGTCACGGACTCGCCGACCGGGCAGATGCGCTCCCGGACGCTGCACGGCTGGCTGGTCATCGGCGCGGGCGAGTCCGCCGCCATGCTGCTGGCCGTCGGTGCCGCCCTGCGGCTGACCGGGTGGGTCCTCAAACCCGTGCGGATCCTGGACGCCACCACCCACGACATCGCCACGGGACGGCTGAAGTCACGGGTCGCCGCGGCCGGCGGTCCGCCTGAACTGCGGCGCCTCGCCCGGTCGTTCAACGAGATGGCGGACAACGTCGAGGACGTCCTGGAGCAGCAGCGCGCCTTCGTCGCGGACGCCTCCCACCAGCTGCGCAACCCCCTCGCGGCCCTGCTCCTGCGCATCGAGCTGCTCTCCTTCGAGCTGCCCGAGGGCAACAAGGAGATCGCCTCCGTGCAGGCGGAGGGCAAGCGCCTCGCGCAGGTCCTGGACGACCTGCTGGACCTGGCGCTGGCCGAGCACACCGAGGCGGACCTGCGCATCACGGACATCGGCGAGCTGGCGGCCGAACGTGTGGCTGCCTGGGCCCCGACCGCCGCGGCCAAGGGTGTGCGGCTGGTCGGCGACTGCCCCCCGACCACCGCCTGGGCCGACCCGGTCGCCCTGTCCAGCGCCCTGGACGCGGTGATCGACAACGCGGTGAAGTTCACCCCCGAGGGCGAGACGGTCGAGGTGACCGTGGCCCCCGACGGCGACACCTCCACCGTCGTCGTCACCGACCACGGCCCCGGCCTCACCGACGAGGAGCTGGCCCGCATCGGCGACCGCTTCTGGCGCAGCGGCCGGCACCAGAACATCAAGGGCTCGGGCCTCGGGCTGTCCATCTCGCGGGCCCTGCTCGCGGCGGGCGGCGGCTCGATCGCCTACGGCCACCACGAGCCGCACGGCCTGCGGGTCACCGTGCGCGTGCCGAGGTCGGGGCCTACGGCTTGACCGACTGGTAGTAGCGCTGGGCGCCGACGTGCAGTTGCAGCGGGTCGGTGTAGATGGCCGTGCGGACGTCGACCAGCTGGGCGGAGTGCACGGTCCCGCCGATGCCGTCGCGGCTGTCGATCACCGTACGGGTCAGCCACTCGGTCAGCCGCGGATCCACGTCGCTGCGCGTCACCAGGAGGTTGGACACCGCCAGGGTCGGCACCGGGTCGCCCCGCTGGATGGTGGGGTAGGCCGACTCGGGCATCTTGGTCGCGCGGTAGTACCGCGTGGCACCGCCCTGGTCGTGCAGCTTGGCCACCAGGCCGGCGTCGATCGGCACGAACCGGAAGGCGGACGCCGACTTCTTGGCCAGCCGGCTCAGTCCGTCCGTGGGCAGCCCGCCCGACCAGAAGAACGCGTCGAGCCCGTGGCCCAGCCGCTTGGGACCGGTGTCGATACCGTCCGACGACGGCTCGATGTCCTTCTCCGGGTCGATACCGGCCGCCTTCAGCACCCCGTTCGCGATCAGCCGCACGCCCGAGTCGGGCAGCCCTATGGCCACGCGCTTGCCCCGCAGGTCGGCGACGGAGCGGATGTCCGAGTCCGGCGGCACGACGAGCTGGACGTAGTCGTCGTACAGGCGGGCGACCCCGCGCAGCCGGTCGGCGCCTGTGCCGTTGTCGAGCTTGTACGTGGCGACCGCGTCGGCCGCGGCGATCGCGAAGTCGGCCTCGCCGGTCGCCACGTCGGCGACGTTCTCCTGCGAACCGGCACTGGTCAGCAGCCGCACCCGCAGGGCGGGCATGTCCTCGGCGATCTCGTGGCGCAGGAGTTTGCCGTACTCGTAGTACACCCCGGCACGCGTGCCGGTGCCGAAGTCGATGTCCCCGCCGGGCGGTTCCTCGGCCCAGGGGCGCAGCCACCACAGCAGCAGCCCGAGGACCACGAGGGCGGCGGTACCGCCCTGCAGCGCCCGGCGCCGGCCGATGGGTGGGAACGTCCTGGACATGCGGGCGATCCTGCCAGCCGGGGCGCCTCCCTGACCAGGGCAGGGGTCACAGCGGGGGTGGGGAGTGTCAGTGGCGGCCACTACAGTCGCGCCCATGAGCTCCTCGCCCGCCGACCTGGTCCGTGAGTTCCACCGCGCCTCCGGCCTGGACGCCCGCAGTACGCCGACGGAAGTCTCCCCGGAGCTGGCCGCCCACCGCGGCGAACTCCTCGCGGAGGAGGCCGCGGAAGTCGCCGAGGTGGCGGTGACGGGCCCGCTGGACCGGCTCGCGCACGAACTGGCGGACGTGGTCTACGTGGCGTACGGCACGGCGCTGATCCACGGCATCGACCTCGACGCGGTCCTCGCGGAGATCCACCGCTCCAACATGACCAAGCTCGGCCCGGACGGCTCGGTCTCCCGCCGCGCCGACGGCAAGGTCCTCAAGGGGGAGCACTACGAGGCACCGGACGTGCGCGGGGTCCTGCGGAAGCAGGGGTGGGAGCCGGACGGGGGCCACTGACGCCACCCCGGTCCCGGCCCCGTTCCGGTCCCGGTCCGGCCGCCGCGCTCAGTCGGCGACCGGTGTCTCCGCCTCGGCGGCCCGGGGTGTGGGCTGCGGGCCCGGCTCCGGCCGGCCGCTCCCGCGCCGCCGCCCCCACCAGGTCGCCACGGGCTCGGTGTACCGCGCGGTGAGCGGCCCCAGGACCACCAGGATCAGCACGTACGCCGTGGCCAGCGGGCCGAGGGACGGCTCGATGCCCGCGGCGACCGCCAGGCCCGCGATGACGATGGAGAACTCGCCGCGGGCGACCAGCGCGCCGCCCGCCCGCCAGCGTCCCTTGACGGAGATCCCGGCCCGCCGGGCCGCCCAGTAGCCGGTCGCGATCTTCGTCAGCGCGGTGACGACGGCCAGGCCCAGCGCCGGCAGCAGGACCGGCGGGATGCTCGACGGGTCGGTGTGCAGCCCGAAGAAGACGAAGAAGACCGCCGCGAACAGGTCGCGCAGCGGGCTCAGCAGCGTGTGCGCGCCCTCCGCCACCTCACCGGACAGGGCGATGCCCACCAGGAAGGCGCCCACCGCCGCCGACACCTGCAGCTGCTGGGCGACGCCCGCCACCAGGATCGTCAGGCCCAGCACGACCAGCAGCAGCTTCTCCGGGTCGTCGCTGGAGACGAACCGCGAGATGACCCGGCCGTAGCGCACCGCCAGGAACAGCACGAGGCCCGCCGCGCCCAGGGCGATGGCCAGGGTCACGCTGCCGGCCAGCAGCCCGGCGCCCGCCACCAGCGCCGTGACGATCGGCAGGTACACGGCCATCGCCAGGTCCTCCAGCACCAGCACGCTGAGGATCACCGGTGTCTCCCGGTTGCCGACCCGGCCCAGGTCGCCGAGCACCTTCGCGATCACACCGGACGACGAGATCCAGGTGACACCGGCCAGGACGACCGCGGCCACCGGCCCCCAGCCGAGCAGCAGCGCCACCGCCGCCCCGGGCAGGGCGTTGAGCGCGCAGTCGACCAGGCCGGACGGATAGTGCGTCTTGAGGTTGGAGACCAGATCGGTCGCCGTGTACTCCAGGCCCAGCATCAGCAGCAGCAGGATGACGCCGATCTCCGCGCCCGTGGCGATGAACTCCTCGCTGGCGCCCAGCGGCAGCAGGCCGCCCTCGCCGAAGGCCAGCCCCGCGAGGAGGTACAGGGGTATCGGCGAGAGCTGGAAACGGGCGGCGAACCGGCCGAGCAGGCCGAGGCCGAGGATGATGGAACCGAACTCGATGAGCAGAACCGCGGAGTGCACCGGCTCACTCCCGCCCGAGTATCGTCGCGGCCGCGTCGACGCCCTCGCGCGTGCCGACGACGATCAGGGTGTCACCGCCCGCCAGCCGGAAGTCCGGCGCCGGCGAGGGGATGGCCTCGGCCCGGCGCAGCACCGCCACCACCGAGGCGCCCGTGTCGGTCCGCATCCGGGTCTCGCCCAGCACCCGTCCGTTCCAGCGCGAGGTGGCGGCCACCTCGATCCGCTCGGCGACCAAGCCCAGGTCGGTGGTGTACAGCAGGCTGGGGCTGTGGTGGGACGGCTTCAGCGCGTCGATCAGCGAACCCGCCTCGGAGCTGGTCAGCCGCAGGGACTGCGCGCAGGAGTCGGGGTCGTCGGAGCGGTACACGTTCACCGTGCGCGTCCCGTCGCGGTGCGCGACCACCGACAGATGGCGGTGTTCGCGGGTCTCCAGGTCGTACTGGACCCCGATGCCCGGCAGCGGCGTCGCCCTCAGGCGCGGAGCTGACACGTCTCTTCCCCTTGTTCGTCCGGTCGGTCCTGCCCGTGTCCGTGCCCTGAGCGGTGCCGTGAACGGTGTCGATCGACGGACGGGCCACGTCCGCATGCTGCCATCCGGCCGTACGGTGGCGATATGGGTGTCGTGACGGATATACGCAACGGCCGGTCGCCGGAGACTCTGCGGGGGGAGGTGTCGGACGCGAGCGCCGGAAGGAGCGGAGCCGGGAACGTGTCGCTGTTCTGGCGGATCTTCTCGCTCAACGCGGCCGGCCTGGTCGTGGCCACCGCGCTGCTGCTCGGCCCGGTCACCGTCTCCACGCCCGTCCTGGCCGGCGAGGCGCTCGTGCTGCTCGGCGGCCTGGCGCTGCTGCTGACGGGGAACGCGCTCGTGCTGCGCTTCGGCCTGGCGCCCCTGCAGCGGCTGGACCGGGCCATGGCCACCGCGGACCTGCTGCGCCCCGGCTCCCGCCCGGTGGTCGGCGGCCCCGCGGAGACGGCCGGGCTGATCACGACGTACAACACGATGCTCGACCGGCTGGAGGCCGAGCGGGCCGCGGGCGCCGCCCGTGCGCTGTCCGCGCAGGAGGGCGAACGGCACCGCATCGCACGGGAGCTGCACGACGAGGTCGGGCAGACCCTGACCGCCGTCCTGCTCCAGCTCAAGCGCGTCGCCGACCGGGCTCCCGCGGACCTGCGCGACGAGGTCGGCCAGGCGCAGGAGGCGACCCGGGCCGGCCTGGACGAGATCCGCCGGATCGCCCGGCGGCTGCGCCCCGGCGTGCTGGAGGAGCTGGGGCTGACCAGTGCCCTGCGCTCGCTGGCCGCCGAGTTCACCACCCACGGACTCACCGTGCGCCACCAGGTCACCGGCGATCTGCCCGCCCTGACCCCCGAAGCGGAACTGGTCGTCTACCGGGTGGCCCAGGAGGGCCTGACCAACACCGCCCGGCACGCCGCCGCCGACCGCGCCGAACTGCGCCTCGAGCCGGTACCGGACGGTGTCGAGCTCCTGGTGCGCGACAACGGCACCGGTGTCGGGGCCGCCGCCGAGGGCGCCGGCATCACGGGCATGCGCGAACGCGCCCTGCTGGTCGGCGCCGCCCTCACCGTCGCACCGGCCCCGGGCGGCGGCACGGACGTACGGCTGCGCCTGCCGGTGGCGGAGGGAGCACGCCGATGACCACCCCCGCGGCCCGTCCGATCCGCGTCCTGCTCGCCGACGACCACACCCTGGTGCGCCGGGGCGTGCGCCTCATCCTGGACGGCGAGCCGGACCTGACGGTCGTCGCCGAGGCCGGAGACGGCGCCGAGGCCGTCGCGCAGGCCCGGCAGACCCCCGTCGACCTGGCCGTCCTCGACGTGGCCATGCCCCGCATGACCGGCCTCCAGGCGGCGAGGGAACTGTCCCGCCGGCTGCCCGACCTGCACATCCTCATCCTGACCATGTACGACAACGAGGAGTACTTCTTCGAGGCGCTCAGGGCCGGGGCCAGCGGCTACGTCCTCAAGTCGGTCGCCGACCGCGACCTGGTCGAGGCGTGCCGGGCGGCCGTGCGGGACGAGCCGTTCATCTACCCGGGCGCCGAACGGGCCCTGGTCCGCTCCTACCTGGAGCGCCTGCACCGCGGCGACGGCCTGCCGGAGAGGGCCATCACCGAACGCGAGGAGGAGATCCTCAAGCTGGTCGCCGAGGGCCACACCTCCAAGGAGATCGGCGAACTCCTCTTCATCAGCGCCAAGACCGTCGAACGCCACCGCGCCAACCTCCTGCAGAAACTCGGCATGCGCGACCGCCTGGAGCTGACCCGGTACGCCATCAGGGCCGGGCTCATCGAGCCGTGAGCCCCGGGCCCGGTTGTCCACAGGCGACCGGGTCATGTCCGCCGACCGCCTACCCTTGTCCCCATGAGCAGCATCGACCGGAGCCAGTCAGTGGGCGGCACGCGCACATACGAGGTACGCACCTACGGGTGCCAGATGAACGTCCACGACTCCGAGCGATTGGCCGGCCTGCTGGAGGACGCGGGCTACGTCCGCGCCCCCGAGGGCTCCGACGGCGAGGCGGACGTCGTCGTCTTCAACACGTGCGCCGTGCGGGAGAACGCCGACAACAAGCTGTACGGCAACCTCGGTCACCTCGCGCCGAAGAAGGCCGCCCGCCCCGGCATGCAGATCGCGGTCGGCGGCTGCCTGGCGCAGAAGGACCGCGACACGATCGTGAAGAAGGCGCCCTGGGTGGACGTCGTCTTCGGCACGCACAACATCGGCAAGCTCCCGGTCCTGCTGGAGCGCGCCCGCGTGCAGGAGGAGGCGCAGGTCGAGATCGCCGAGTCCCTGGAGGCGTTCCCCTCGACCCTGCCCACCCGCCGCGAGAGCGCCTACGCGGCCTGGGTCTCCATCTCCGTCGGCTGCAACAACACCTGCACGTTCTGCATCGTCCCGGCCCTGCGCGGCAAGGAGAAGGACCGCCGCCCCGGCGACATCCTCGCCGAGATCGAGGCCCTGGTCGCCGAGGGCGTCTCCGAGATCACCCTGCTCGGGCAGAACGTCAACGCGTACGGCTCGGACATCGGCGACCGCGAGGCCTTCAGCAAGCTGCTGCGCGCCTGCGGGAAGATCGAGGGCCTGGAGCGCGTCCGCTTCACCTCACCGCACCCGCGCGACTTCACCGACGACGTCATCGCCGCCATGGCCGAGACGCCGAACGTGATGCCGCAGCTGCACATGCCGCTGCAGTCCGGCTCCGACCCGATCCTGAAGGCGATGCGCCGCTCCTACCGCCAGGAGCGCTTCCTCGGGATCATCGAGAAGGTCCGCGCCGCGATCCCGCACGCCGCGATCAGCACGGACATCATCGTCGGCTTCCCCGGCGAGACCGAGGAGGACTTCGAGCAGACGCTGCACGTGGTCCGCGAGGCCCGCTTCGCCCAGGCGTTCACCTTCCAGTACTCCAAGCGGCCCGGCACCCCGGCCGCCGAGATGGACGGCCAGATCCCCAAGAAGGTCGTCCAGGAGCGCTACGAGCGGCTGGTCGCCCTCCAGGAGGAGATCTCCTGGGAGGAGAACAAGAAGCAGGTCGGCCGCACGCTGGAGCTGATGGTCGCCGAGGGCGAGGGCCGCAAGGACGACACCACCCACCGCCTGTCCGGCCGCGCCCCCGACAACCGCCTCGTCCACTTCACCAAGCCGGACCAGGAAGTCCGCCCGGGCGACGTCGTCACGGTCGAGATCACCTACGCCGCCCCGCACCACCTGCTCGCCGAGGGCCCCGTCCTCGCCGTGCGCCGCACGCGCGCGGGCGACGCCTGGGGGAAGCGCACGGCCGAGAAGGCGTCGAAGGCGTCCCAGCCGACGGGCGTCCTGCTCGGCCTGCCCAAGATCGGCGTCCCGGAGCCGCTGCCGATGGCGGCGAGCGGCTGCGGCTGCGACTGAGCCGGACCGTGGCCGCCGGCGGGGTGGGACGGTGTCCCGCCCGCCCCGTGCGGCATCGCGCCCGCTGACGGTTACCCTGCCGATCATGCTTGTCGCCGCCGCTGTCTGTCCCTGCCCGCCCCTGCTCGTTCCCGAGGTCGCCGCGGGTGCCGCTCCGGAGCTGGAGGCCGCGCGTGCCGCCTGCACGGACGCGCTGGGCGTGCTCGCCGCCGCCCGTCCGGACCGGCTGGTGGTCGTCGGCCCGGGGGACGCCCCCGGGCCCGAGAGGTACCCGGAGGGCAGCCGGGGGTCGTTCCGCGGCTTCGGGGTCGATCTCGACGTACGGCTGGGACGAGCCGGGGCCGGAGGCGAGGGCGCGGAGCGGCGGTTGCCGTACTCGCTGGCGGTGGCCGCCTGGCTGCTGGAGCGCACGGGGTGGTCCGATGCCCCGGTGGAGGGACTCGGCGTGGGGGAGCGGCTCGCGCCCGACGACTGCGCCCGGGCCGGGCGGGACCTCGCCGCCGGTGCCGGGCGGGTCGCGCTGCTGGTGATGGGTGACGCCAGCGCGTGCCGGACGCTCAAGGCGCCGGGGTATCTCGACGAGCGGGCTGCCCCCTTCGACGCCGAGGTGGGGCGCGCGCTCGGCGCGGCGGACCTGCCCGCCCTCATGACGCTGGACACCGGTATCGCCCGGGAGCTGAAGGTGTCCGGCCGGGCGCCCTGGCAGGTCCTGGCCGGCGCGGCCGAGGGCGCCGGCCTCGGAGGATCACTGCTGTTCGAGGACGCGCCGTACGGCGTGGGATACGCCGTCGCCACCTGGTCGTAGGCCGCGTCGCGGAGCGGACGGCGGTCACGGAGAACGCCGGACGGCCGGGAGCACGTGCTCCCGGCCGTCCGGCGATGTGCCCTTCGCCGTGCCGACGCAGGGGTCAGGAAACCGGCGGTGGCGAGTCGTCCGGCGACGCGGTGCCGGACGCGTCCCGCGGCGGCTCCGTAGCGCCCGCGTCCGGCGGGGGGGTCACACCACTCGGCGGCGGTGCCGCCCCGCTCGGCGGTTGGGCCGTCCCGCCCGGCTGCCGAGTCGCCTCACCGGCCGGTTGCGTCGCCCCGGCCGCCGGTGTGGCAGTACCGGCGGGTGGTGTGGCAGTACCTGCGGGCGATGTGGCAGTGCCCGCCGGTGGAGTGGCCGCGCCCGGCGGCGGGGTGGTGCCGCCCGGGTCCGGTCCGTCGTCGCTCCGGTGCGCGAGTCGGCCCATGGCGCCCTTGGCCTTGCCCGTACCCGACTGGATCCTGTCGCTGTACTTGCCCTTGGTCCTCTTGTCGACGACCTGTGCGGCCTTGTCGAGACCGTGCTGGATCTTGTCCTCGTGCCGCTGCGCGAGGTGCGAGACCTTGCCCTTCGCCGGGCCCAGCTTGGCCTTCACGTTGTCCAGGAGACCCATGGTTCACCTTCCCTCGCGCGGGGCGGTCACGTACGGGCGCCCTCACCGGCCTCGTTGTCGGCCGCCTTGTCGGTGCACTGCTGCTTGGGGATGTCCACGCCCTCGCCGTCGGTGCCCTCGGCGCCCTCGACCGCCGGCCCGGTGCCCTCCGCTGCTCCTTCGGCCGTCTTCGCCTCGGCGGTCGCCGCCTCCTCCGTCTCGGCCCCGGTCTTCGCCGCGTCGCTCCCGGCCTCGGCGGCAGGCGCCTCCCCCGTGGCCTTGGACCGCCGGAGAAGTCGTGCAAAAACGCCCATATCCACTCCATACGTTACTCGTGCGGGCGAAATCCCGCGTCGCCCGGTGCGTCCGTTTGCGCGGCCCGGGCCACCGCCTCCGTGATCCGGCGGCAGGAACCTCGCAACGGGCAACGACCCCGGGGCCGTGGCGTCACGTAACTCGTTCGAGAGCGGGGTTCGGGGTTTGCGAGACTGGGTCGGTGAGCAGCGCACCCCCCGCCCCCCGCGTCATCGCCGTCGTCGGTCCCACTGCGGCCGGAAAGTCCGATCTGGGTGTCTTCCTGGCCCAGCGACTGGGCGGTGAGGTCGTCAACGCCGACTCCATGCAGCTCTACCGAGGGATGGACATCGGCACCGCCAAGCTGACGCCCGAGGAGCGCGGCGGCATCCCGCACCACCTCCTGGACATCTGGGACGTCACGGTGACCGCGTCCGTCGCCGAGTACCAGCGTCTGGCCCGGGCGCGGATCGACGCGCTGCTCGCCGCGGGCCGCTGGCCGATCCTGGTCGGCGGCTCGGGCCTGTACGTCCGGGGAGCCGTCGACAACCTGGAGTTCCCCGGCACCGACCCCGAGGTCCGGGCCCGCCTGGAGGAGGAACTCACCCTGCGCGGCTCGGGCGCGCTGCACGCCCGTCTGGCCGCCGCCGACCCCGAGGCGGCCCGCGCCATCCTGCCGAGCAACGGACGCCGGGTCGTACGGGCCCTGGAGGTCATCGAGATCACCGGCAAGCCCTTCACCGCCAACCTCCCCGGCCACGACTCGGTCTACGACACGCTCCAGATCGGCGTCGACGTGGCCCGCCCCGAACTGGACGAGCGCATCGCGCGCCGGGTCGACCGGATGTGGGACGCCGGACTCGTGGACGAGGTGCGGGAGCTGGAGGCGCACGGACTGCGCGAAGGGCGTACGGCCTCGCGCGCGCTCGGCTACCAGCAGGTCCTCGCGGCGCTCGCCGGCGAGTGCACGATGGAGCAGGCGCGGACCGAGACCGTCCGTGCCACCAAGCGCTTCGCGCGCCGTCAGGATTCATGGTTCAGGCGCGATCCACGGGTGCACTGGTTGAGTGGGGCTGCGGCCGATCTCGCGGAACTTCCGCAGCTCGCGCTGTCCTTGGTCGAACGACCGGTTACAGCCTGATCACGTCATGGCATCGGGACGCCCAGGCCGTCATCCGGTCCTTCGGCGGCGTGCCATCATCGAGCTTCGATCGACCGAGTTGAGTCCTAGTTGGGAGGGCGCGTGGCGATGGAGGCCGGCCCTCGCGACACCGCACGAAGCACCGATCACATCACCGCCGAGCGGGATGTGCCGGAGCACGAGGACGGACCGGAGCAGGACGCGGACCGCCTCAGCTCCGACGGTCCCGACGAGACGCCGAGTGTGACCGACGACGGCCCCGAGCCCGACGAGATGTTCGCGGACGAGGTCGAGGTGGAGCTGCGCCCGCAGCGCCGGCTGCGCATCTGGCAGCTCGCGCCCATCGTCGCACTCGCGGCGCTCGGCTCCCTCATGTTCGCCTTCCCGCTCGCCTTCGACTTCGGCGACAGCGGGGCCGTCATCGCCATGCTCGGCCTGCTGATCTGCTCCTGCGCGGCCGGCTGGGGGATGATGGCGGCCCGCCGCGTCGGCTACACCTGGCCCGGCCTCCCGGCCAAGGGCTCCGGCCGCAGAGCGGACTGGCGGGTCGTCCTCGCGTACGCGGTGATGGTGGCCGCGGTGGTCGTCCTGGCCGTGTGGCGGGTGGCCCGGCTCCGCTGACGCCGCGCGCGGGGGAGCCCCGGAGAGGCCCGGGGAACGGCGCCACGCGCCCGACGAACCGGCGCCCGCGCGGCACCCGCAGCAGGCTGGTGCGTCAGCCGTCCCCTCGCCCCCTCGGTCCGCCGGCCCACGATGCCATCCGCCCCGCCCTCCCCGGGAAGCGCGCCGTACGATCGGGGCATGAGCACGCGGATCGCCTTCCTCAAGGGTCACGGCACCGAGAACGACTTCGTGATCGTCCCGGACCCGGAGAACGCCATCGACCTGCCCCCGGCCGCCGTCGCCGCCCTGTGCGACCGCCGCGCGGGCATCGGCGGTGACGGCCTGCTGCACGTGGTGCGGTCCGCCGCGCACCCCGAGGCCAGGAGCATGGCGGCCGAGGCGGAGTGGTTCATGGACTACCGCAACGGCGACGGCTCGGTCGCGGAGATGTGCGGCAACGGCGTGCGGGTCTTCGCGCGCTACCTCCAGCGCGCCGGGCATGTGACCGAGGGGGACCTCGCGGTCGCCACCCGCGGAGGTGTGAAGACCGTGCACCTCGCCAAGGACGGCGACATCACCGTCGGCATGGGCAAGGCGCTGCTCCCCGGTGACGGGGTCACCGTGAGCGTCGGCGAGCGCAGCTGGCCCGCGCGCAACGTGAACATGGGCAATCCGCACGCCGTGGCCTTCGTCGACGACCTGGCGCACGCCGGCGACCTGTACAACCCGCCGCCCGTCAGCCCGGCCTCCGTCTACCCGGACGGGGTGAACGTCGAGTTCGTCGTCGACCGCGGCCCCCGGCACGTCGCGCTGCGCGTGCACGAGCGCGGCTCCGGCGAGACCCGCTCCTGCGGCACGGGCGCGTGCGCGGTCGCCGTGGCCACCGCCCGCCGCGACGGCGCCGACCCGGCGGTCACCGGCACGCCGGTGACGTACACCGTGGACGTCCCCGGCGGCACCCTCGTGATCACCGAGCGGCCCGACGGCGAGATCGAGATGACCGGCCCGGCGGTGATCGTGGCCGAGGGCGAGATCGACGCGGACTGGCTGGAGGCCGTCCCGCGGGGGTGAGACGGCGCCACCGTCCCGGAGGCGGCCCGACCGAAAACACCGTACGGAACCGGCCACTTGGCGGGAACACGACCACTGGGGTCACCCCGCACGAGGGTACAAACCTCACATTCGTCCCTCGAATGGGTGATCAGTTTCACGCTCGGCGAGAGGCGGTCAGCCACGCGTGGTGGGCTCGATAGCATCAAGCACCGGCCCGGACGGGGGACCGAAGCCGCCCCCTGAGCCGTGTCCGCCCTGGGGCACCCCGTCCGCCGGTTGACGCAGCCGGAGGTGCCCATGAGTGCGGAGGCCACGAATCCCGTGACCCCAGGCCCGATGCCGGGCGCGGTGTCGGGGCCGGTGACGCCGACAGCGCCGCGCAGAAAGGCCCGCCCCCGGATCGATCTGCGCCGCCTGGGCAGAGCCGCGCTGCTCGGCCCCGCCGCCCGGGACCGGCTGCCCGACGCCATCAGCCACGTCGTCGAGGCCCACCGCGCCCATCACCCCGACGCGGACCTCGAACCGCTGCGCCGCGCGTACATCCTGGCCGAGTCCTCGCACCGCGGGCAGATGCGCAAGAGCGGCGAGCCGTACATCACGCACCCGCTCGCCGTGACCCTGATCCTCGCCGAACTCGGTGCGGAGACCACGACGTTGACCGCGTCCCTGCTGCACGACACCGTCGAGGACACGGACGTGACGCTCGACCAGGTGGGCGAGCAGTTCGGCGAGGAGGTCCGCTACCTCGTCGACGGCGTCACCAAGCTGGAGAAGGTCGACTACGGCGCCGCCGCCGAACCCGAGACGTTCCGCAAGATGCTCGTCGCCACCGGCAACGACGTCCGCGTGATGTCCATCAAACTCGCCGACCGGCTGCACAACATGCGCACCCTCGGCGTCATGCGCCCCGAGAAACAGGAGCGCATCGCGAAGGTGACACGTGACGTGCTCATCCCGCTCGCCGAACGGCTCGGCGTCCAGGCCCTCAAGACCGAACTCGAAGACCTGGTGTTCGCCATCCTGCACCCCGAGGAGTACGCGCACACCAGGGAGCTGATCGTCCGCAACGCCGACCGCGCCGACGACCCGCTCGCCGAGGTCGCCGACGAGGTGCGCGCCGTACTGCGCGAGGCGGGCATCACGGCCGAAGTCCTCATCCGCCCGCGCCACTTCGTCTCCGTGCACCGCGTCTCCCGCAAACGCGGCCGGCTCCGCGGCTCCGACTTCGGCCGCCTGCTGGTCCTGGTCGGCGAGGACGCCGACTGCTACGGCGTCCTGGGCGAGCTGCACACCTGTATGACGCCGGTGGTCTCGGAGTTCAAGGACTTCATCGCCGTACCGAAGTTCAACCTGTACCAGTCGCTGCACACGGCCGTCGCCCGGGCGGACGGCCAGGTCGTCGAAGTCCTCATCCGCACCCACCAGATGCACAAGGTCGCCGAGGCCGGAGTCGTCGCCCTCGGCAACCCCTACGCCCCCGCCCCCGACGACCCGGCCGACGGCGAGCGCGTCGACCCCACCCGCCCCGGCTGGCTCTCCCGGCTCCTCGACTGGCAGGAGGCCGCGCCCGACCCCGACCACTTCTGGTCGACCCTGCGCGAGGACCTGGCCCAGGACCGCGAGATCACCGTCTTCCGGCCCGACGGCGGCACACTCGGCCTGCCCGAGGGCGCGACCTGCGTGGACGCCGCCTACGCGCAGTACGGGGACGACGCGCACGCCTGCATCGGGGCCCGCGTCAACGGCCGGCTGGCGACGCTGTCCACCGTGCTGCGGGACGGCGACACCGTCCAGCTCCTCATGGGCCAGGACCCGGCCTCCGAGCCCTCCCGGGAGTGGTTGGAGCACGCCCACACGCCCGCGGCCCGGATCGCCATCCAGCGCTGGCTGGCCGCCCACCCGGCCCAGGCAGCCGCCCAGGAGCACGCGGCACGGGATGCCGACACCGACCGGCCCTCCGCCGACCGTACGGCCACGCCCCGTCCCGTCGGCCGGCCCGGCCCGGAGACAGCGGCGGCCCCCGCCCCCGAGCAGCCCGGCGCCCGCCCCGCCGGCGGCGACGTCCTCGCGGACGTGCCGGGCGCGACCGTACGGCTCGCCCGGTGCTGTACGCCCGTCCCGCCCGACGGGATCACCGGCTTCGCCGTCCGCGGCGGAGTGGTCACGGTGCACCGCGTGGAGTGCCCGGTGGTGGCGCGCATGAAGGACGGAGGCCGTGCGGAGATCGGCGTGCGCTGGGGCGATGCCACCGAGTGCCGGGTCACCCTGGTCGCCGAATCGTTCGTCCGTCCCCATCTGCTCGCCGACCTCACCGAGGCCATGGCCGTCGAAGGCGCCGAGATCGTCTCCGCGACCGTCGAACCCCCGACCCAGCAGCAGGTCCGGCACACCTACACCGTGCAGCTCCCGGACGCGGCCCACCTGCCCGCCCTGATGCGCGCGATGCGGAACGTGGCCGGGGTGTACGACGTCAGCCGGGCGCAGCCGCAGACGCAGGGCGCCTGAGACGGCAGGCGGCGCAGGCCCCTCCCCGGTTCGGGTGGGCCGGACGCGCGTCGCCCGCGCCGCGCTCAGGGGCGCTGATAGCCGTGAGGCATGCCCCTCACGCCCTCCTCCCCCGCACGCAGGCGGACGTCCGCCGCCCTGCTCGCCTCGGCCGTCTCCGTCTGCCTCGTCGCCGCGAGCGCCCCCGCCGTCCCGCTCGGCGTCGGCGACCGCCTCTTCCCGCACCTGGGCAACCCCGGCTACGACGTCGCCGCCTACGACCTGTCCTTCACCTACCCCGGCACCAACAGCGAGCCGCTGCGGGCCGTCACCACCATCGACGCGTGGACCACCGCCGACCTGGACCGGATCAACCTGGACTTCGCGCACGGCACGGTCGAATCGGTCGAGGTCGACGGGGACCCCGCCCGGTTCCGCACGGCCGGCGAGGACCTGGTGATCACGCCCGAGGACTCCGTGTCGGACGACAACTGGATGCGCATCACCGTGCGCCACACCAGCGACCCCGTGCCCGCCGAGGGCCGTGAGGGCGGCTGGGTGCGCACCGGGGACGGCCTCGCCATGGCCAACCAGGCCGACGCCGCACACCTGGTCTTCCCCTGCAACGACCACCCGTCCGACAAGGCCATGTTCACCATCCGGGTCACCGCGCCCGACGGCCACACCGCCGTGGCCAACGGTCTGCCGGACGGTGTGGACCGGTCCGGCGGGCAGACCACCTGGACGTACCGCACCCGGCACCCCATGGCCACCGAGCTCACCCAGGTCTCCATCGGCCGCTCCACGGTGCTGCACCGCACCGGCCCGCACGGCCTGCCCGTGCGGGACGTCGTCCCCACCCGGTACCGCGAGGCACTGGAACCCTGGCTGGAGAAGACCCCCGCGCAGATCACCTGGATGGAGAACAAGGTCGGCCGCTACCCCTTCGAGACCTACGGCGTCCTCGCGGCCGACGCCTCCACCGGCTTCGAACTGGAGACCCAGACGCTCTCCCTCTTCGAACGGGAGCTGTTCACCGAGCCCGTCTACCCCGCCTGGTACGTCGAGTCGATCATGGTGCACGAGCTGGCCCACCAGTGGTTCGGCGACAGCGTCACCCCGCGCACCTGGTCCGACCTGTGGCTCAACGAGGGACACGCCACCTGGTACGAGGCGCTCTACGCCGAGGAACAGGCCGGAAAGCCGATGCGGGACCGGATGAGACTCGCCTACGGCGCCTCCGACCGCTGGCGCGAGTCCGGCGGACCGCCCGCCGCCCCCAAGGCACCCGAGCCCGGCCAGAAGACCGACATCTTCCGGCCCAACGTCTACGACGGCGCCGCGCTCGTCCTGTACGCCCTGCGCCAGGAGATCGGCCGCCCGGCGTTCGAACGACTCCAGCGCGCGTGGGTGAGCCGCCACCAGGACGGCACGGCCGGCACGCGGGACTTCGTCCGGCTCGCCGCCGAGATCTCCGGACGCGACCTGGACGCCTTCTTCCAGGGCTGGCTGTACGCCGAGAAGACCCCGCCGATGCCGGGGCACCCGGACTGGAAGCCGGAGGAGCCCGGGAAGCCCGGGAAGCCTGGGGAGCCCGCGAAGCCCGCGGCATCCACCGTCTCCGCCGGGGGAGGCGCGCGATAACACGGTGACGAGACGCCCCGTGCCGTGCGAACATCTTGAGGTCGGCGCGGCGCGGGGCGGGACGCCGGGAATCTCCCGGAGTGCCCATGCGTTGTGCACAGTGACGGACCGGCCCTCGGCTCTCCGTCGCCGACATCGGTTTCCCAGCTACGTAAGGATCCAATGACCTCCTCTTCTTCCCCTTCCCAGGACACCAAGCGCTTCGCGCACAGCCACCCCGAAGGTCTTCGGGCCGATGCCCTGATGGAAGAGGACGTCGCCTGGAGCCACGAGATCGACGGAGAGCGGGACGGCGACCAGTTCGACCGCTCCGAGCGCGCGGCCCTGCGCCGTGTGGCGGGCCTCTCCACCGAGCTCGAGGACGTCACCGAGGTCGAGTACCGCCAGCTCCGCCTGGAGCGGGTCGTGCTCGTCGGGGTGTGGACCTCGGGAACCGCGCAGGACGCGGAGAACTCCCTCGCGGAACTCGCCGCCCTCGCCGAGACAGCGGGCGCGCTGGTGCTCGACGGCGTGATCCAGCGCCGCGACAAGCCCGACGCGGCCACATACATCGGCTCCGGCAAGGCCGAGGAGCTGCGGGACATCGTCCTCGAGTCCGGCGCGGACACCGTCATCTGCGACGGTGAGCTCAGCCCGGGCCAGCTCATCCACCTCGAAGACGTCGTCAAGGTCAAGGTCATCGACCGTACGGCCCTGATCCTGGACATCTTCGCCCAGCACGCCAAGTCCCGAGAGGGCAAGGCCCAGGTCGCGCTCGCGCAGATGCAGTACATGCTGCCGAGGCTCCGCGGCTGGGGTCAGTCGCTGTCCCGGCAGATGGGCGGCGGCAAGGGCGGCGGCCTCGCCACCCGCGGGCCCGGTGAGACCAAGATCGAGACGGACCGGCGGCGGATCCGCGAGAAGATGGCGAAGATGCGCCGGGAGATCGCGGAGATGAAGACCGGCCGCGAGATCAAGCGCCAGGAGCGCAAGCGCCACAAGGTGCCGTCCGTGGCCATCGCGGGCTACACCAACGCCGGAAAGTCCTCGCTGCTCAACCGCCTCACGGGCGCGGGCGTGCTGGTCGAGAACGCCCTGTTCGCGACCCTCGACCCGACCGTGCGCCGGGCCGAGACCCCGAGCGGCCGGCTGTACACGCTGGCCGACACCGTCGGCTTCGTGCGCCATCTGCCGCACCACCTGGTCGAGGCGTTCCGCTCCACGATGGAGGAGGTCGGCGAGTCCGACCTGATCCTGCACGTGGTGGACGGTTCGCACCCGAACCCGGAGGAGCAGCTGGCCGCCGTGCGCGAGGTGATCAGGGACGTCGGCGCCACCGGCGTGCCCGAGATCGTCGTGATCAACAAGGCGGACGCGGCCGACCCGCTGACGCTGCAGCGGCTGCTGCGGGTCGAGAAGCGGTCCATGGCCGTCTCGGCCCGCACCGGCCAGGGCATCGAGGAACTCCTCGCGCTCATCGACAACGAGCTGCCGCGCCCCTCGGTCGAGATCGAGGCGCTCGTGCCGTACACGCACGGCAAGCTCGTCGCCCGCGCCCACGACGAGGGCGACGTGATCTCCGAGGAGCACACGCCGGAGGGCACGCTGCTCAAGGTGCGGGTGCACGAGGAACTCGCGGCGGAACTCACGCCGTACGTCCCGGCGCCGCTCGCCTGACCGGCCTGACGCCGCCGGCCCGACCGGCCTGGCGCGGTGGTCTGACCGGCCTGGCGCGGTTGGCCTTACTGGCCGGGCGGTTGGCCATACCGGCCGAGCGGTTGGTTTGACCGGCCGAACGACGAGGCCCGCCCACGATTCGATCGGGGGCGGGCCTCGTCGTGTGCGCGGGTCAGCGGCCGCCGTAGGTCTTGCTCATGTTCTGGTAGAGCGCCTCGGCGTCGCGGCCCAGCTGCGGGCCCGCCAGCCAGGTGTTGTCGGCCGGACCGATCGAGGTGTTGGACACCAGCACGGACTTGCCGTTCAGCACCCGGAACCAGCCGCCGCCGGACGAACCGCCGGTCATGGTGCAGCCGATGCGGTACATCGTCGGCAGGCTCGGGCTGAGCGAGAACCGGCCCGGGGCGTCGACGCACTTGAACATCTTCAGGCCGTTGTAGGGCGGCGCGGCCGGGTAGCCCCAGGCGCCCATCTTGGCGGCCTCCGCCGCGGACGGGGCGGAGAAGTCCACGTCCAGCGCGGCACCGACCGTCTCCTCCAGCGACTTCGCCCCCTGCTCGGGCTTCACGTGCAGCACGGCGTAGTCGTACGCGGCACCGTCACCGCCCGTCTCCGAACCGCCCTGGATCCACTGGTTCGACGTCGAGGCCCAGTCCGCCCACCAGTTGCCGTACGGGGCGATCTCCGTCGGGTCGGCGTTGCTCAGTTCCGCGTCGGACTCGCCGAGGTCGTTGTAGGCCGGGACGAACACGATGTTCCGGTACCAGCCGCCGTTGCCACCCGCGTGCACGCAGTGGCCCGCCGTCCACACCAGGTTGGACTTGCCCGGGTGATTGACGTCCTTGATCACGGTGCCGGAGCAGACCGCCGGGCCGTCGGGGGAGTCGAAGAAGACCTTGCCGACCGGCGCCGCGTTGCGGTGGTACGGCGTCTTCTCGGCCTGCGCGGCCACGGGCGACGGTTCCGGATCGCTGATGCCCTGCCCGGCCGACGCGTCCTTCGTCGTGACCGTCTTGTCGGCCTCCTCGGCGGACTGCATCCGCTCCGGCTTCCACAGGCCCTCGATCACCGGGTTGACGAAGTCCCTGGCCTCACTGAGCCACTGGTCCCGGTGCCAGTTCTTCCAGCCGCCGTCCTTCCACTTGTCGACGTCGATGCCGTGTTCCTTGAGCTTGCCGGCGAGATCGGCCGGGATCTCGACCTTGCCGCCGGCGTCCGGCGCCTGCGAGGCGGTGGCTTCGGGCTTGTCACTCGCCGAGTCCGCCGAGTCCGCCGAGCCGCCACAGGCGGTGGCGGTGAGCGCCAGGGCGGCGACGAGCCCGCCGGCGGCGAGAACGGTGCGCCGCCCACGCCTCGGTGCGGGCGTACGTGTGGAACGCATGGTGCGATGACCCCCGTTGGTGCGTAAGTGTTTGGTGCTGGTGCTGGTGCTGGTGCTGGTGCTGAGTGATTGGTGCTTGGCGATCGGTGCTTGGTGATGGGTGGGTGTCGGCTGTGTGTCCGCTGTTCTGCGGCGGGTTTCGGCGGGCGCCAAGCCCGTGACGTGGTGAGCCGGCCCCGGACCTACCGGCCCGCGAACTTCTCGCTGACCGAGCCGAACACGCCCTTCGCCGCCTCGCCCAGGCGCGGCCCCGCCAGCCAGCCCGACGTCACCGGGCCGATCGAGGTGTTGGACACCAGCGCGGGCTTGCCGTCCGAGCCGGTGGCGACCCAGCCGCCTCCCGACGAACCACCGGTCATGGTGCAGCCGATCCGGTACATCGTCGGGTCCGACGCCGCGAGCGACAGCCGTCCCGGCCGGTCCTGGCACCGGTACAGCTTCTGCCCGTCGTACGGAGGCGCCGCCGGGTAGCCGATCGCCGTGACGCTCTCGACCTGCGGTACGGCGGGAGCGTTGAAGTCGACCGGCAGCGCCGAACCGACCGTCTCCTCCAGCGACTTGCCGCCGCTGCCCTTCTCCGGCGTCACATGGATGACGGCGAAGTCGTACGGCGCGCCGTCACCGCCCGTCGAACCGCCCTGCTCGATCCACTGGTCCGAGGTCTGCGCCCAGTCGCCCCACCAGACACCGTAGGGAGCGACGTCCTCGCGAGTGGCGTTCTCCAGCTCCTGGACCGACTGGCCGTCGTCGTTGTACGACGGCACGAACGCGATGTTGCGGTACCAGCCGCCCTTCTTGCCCGCGTGCACGCAGTGGCCCGCCGTCCACACCAGGTTGGACTTGCCCGGGTGCGCCGGGTCCTTCACCACCGTCGCCGAGCAGACGGCCGAGCCCTTGGGGGAGTCGAAGAACACCTTCCCGGCCGTGGGCAGCGCGGCGTGGTACGACGGCGGCACGGCCTGCGCCCGGACCGGCTTCGGCGTGGGATCGGTCACGCCCTGGTCACCGGAGAGATCGCTCTCGGCGACGCCCTGGTCGGGCTCCTCCGCCTCCCGCATCCGGTCCGGGTTCCACAGCCCCTCGATGATCGGGTTGACGTACTCGTGGGCCTCGCGCAGCCAGTCGTCCCGGTCCCAGTTCTTCCAGGCGCCGTTCTTCCACTTGTCGATGTCGATCCCGTGCTCGCGGAGCCGGTCCCTGATGTCGTCCGGGATCCGGAGCTTGCCGTCGTCCGAGGCGGTGGCGGACGCGGAGGCCTCCCCGCCCGCCGCGGTGTCACCCGAGTCGCAGGCGGTGGCGGTGAGCGCGAGCGCCGAGGAGAGGGCTATGACGGCCAGCACGGGGGAGTTCCTGCGGCGCGCCCTCCCCCCTCCGCGTGTGGTGGACGACGGCCGGATGGATCGCATGATGTGACTCCCCCTGATGGTGACGAACATGGACGAAACCGGTGGATCTGCCGTGGTTCTCCGCTGATGCGCGGGGACTTCGGGCCGACACACCGTGTCCGGGAACGGCACCACACACTATGCGGTGGCTGTGGGGGAGGCCCGACGGAACAGCAACAGTTCCGTCACGGAAAGGATCTTGAGGCAACCCGTAACCGGGTGAGCGGTCCGGGGTTGGTAGCGGTGGGGTCTGCTGTCTGTGCGCGGTCCCTGGTGGCCCGTGCCCAGTGGGAGGTCAGGGAAGTCGTGGCGGAATCCGCCCTTGGGGGTTGTGCGTCAGAGGAGGCCGCTGTGGGGCAAGCGCCGGTGAGGACCGTCTCCGGCGGTGTCGTCGACGACACGGCTGCCGGAGGGGGACCCAGCCCGGAGGTGGGTGGCGCCAGCCGGGCGATGTCCGGCAGTGGCGGGGCGGTGGCTGGCTCCGGCCGGGCGATGGACGGCGCCCGCTCGGAGGTGGGTGGCCCTGGCCCGGAGGTGCGTGGCCCTGGCTCGGAGGTGGGTGGTTCCTCCCCGAGAGGCGGGATCCCGGCCTTGGACGGCGGCGTTCCGGGAGGGCGCACCGCGAGGGAAGGATTCCCGCGCCGCCAGTCCGTCCGCGAAGCCGCCGCCCGGACGTACGCCCGGGCGCTGCCCATCGTGCCGGTTCGCGCGCGAGGCATGACCATCGAGGGCGCGGACGGTCGCCGCTACCTCGACTGCCTCTCCGGTGCGGGCGCCCTCGCCCTCGGGCACAACCACCCGGTCGTCCTCGAAGCCATCCGCAAGGTCCTCGACTCCGGCGCACCCCTCAACTCCCTCGATCTCGCGACACCCGTCAAGGACGCCTTCGTCACCGAGCTCTTCCATACCCTGCCTCCACGACTCGCCGACCGGGCCCGCGTACGCTTCTGCGGCCCCACCGGCAGCGACGCGCTGAGGACGGCCGTCGAACTGGTCCGCGCGGCGACCGGGCGTCACGACCTCGACGGTCGTGACACCGGCGTTGTCCATCTGGCCTACCCACAGGACCGCCCCGACCTCTTCCGCGCTGACGCTGCCGCACTGCCGGCCGGTGTGATCGTCGAACCCGTCCAGGGGGAGGGGGGTGTGTTCCCCACGCCGGACGGCTGGTTGCGACGAGTACGGCAGGCCACGTCCGACCGGTCCGTGCCGCTGATCGCCGATGAGATCCAGACGGGCGTCGGGCGCACCGGCACCTTCTGGGCGGTGGAGCACAGTGGCGTGACCCCGGATGTGATGGTCCTCTCCGAAGCCATCGGCGGCAGCCTTCCCCTGGCCGTTGTGGTCTACCGTGACGACCTCGGCTCCGGGGAACCCGCTCCGCACACCGGCACCTTCCGAGGCAACCAACTCGCCATGGCCGCGGGCACGGCGACCCTCGCCCACGTCCGGGAGAACCTCCTAGCCGAGCGCGCGTCCGTCCTCGGCGCGCGGATGCTGGACCAACTGCGCTCACTCTCAGATGAGTTCGCGTGCGTGGGTGACGTGCGGGGGAGAGGGCTGATGATCGGGGTGGAACTGGTGGACCCGGCGGGAGAGTCGGAGCCGGGACCGCCGGGGACAGAGGAACATCCCATGGCCGAGGAACCGCCTCCTGCCGAACAGCCGGCTGCCAGGGAGCTGTCGGCCATGGTTCAACAGGAGTGCCTGCGGCGAGGCCTCATCGTCGGACTCGGCGGCCGGCACGCGAACGTCGTGCGGCTGCTGCCGCCCCTGACGATCACCGACGAACAGGCGGCGGCCGTACTGGACCGTCTGACAGACGCGATCCGGGCGGCCGCGCGCTGCCACCAGGGCATGAAGACACCACAGCGGGGCCGTACTTCGGCTTCGCGTCACATGCCCTGACCGCTGCAGGCCGCCCTGGCGCCCGCTCGTTCGTCCGTACTCCGTTCGCCCGAGGGAACGCCCTCGCCACCCCCACCCCGGTCCACACGGCCCGCACCCCTCTGAGGTACCTCCCTTTGAACGCCACCCCCGCTCCCGATGACCACACCGCGACGCGAACAGGAGCCTCCGCCGACCCCCCGCTCCCCGGGACGTCGGTGGCTTCTGCCCTGCCTCGTCAGCGACTCGGGGCAGCAGGGACCGCTCCGGAGGGTCGCGGTGACGGGGCTGCCACCGACCTTCTGTGTCATCCCGACCCCCGCCTCGTCGCCCACTTGGCATCCGTGGAGACCCTGCTGCGCTGCTGGGTTCGCGAGACCGACCAACCTTCTCCCTCCGACGGTGTCCTTCGCATCGCCCTTCCCGCCAGCGGCACGGCCCTCCTCGTCCCGGTTCGCTACTGGTCCCCGACGGGCTGGCACCGCTTCGGCCTTCCTCGCCTGGCCGACGCGCCCGCCGATGCCCCAGTGGTCGACGCCGTGACGGTCGCCGCCCTGCTCGCCCGGGAGAGCCCCACCGGCTGCATGGCGCCAAGTTCCGCCCCGGCCGCCGAACTTGATGCTGTCGCTTCGGCCGGTGACGACAGCATCGGTCTCGTCGCCGGTGTCGCCGATTCCCTCCGCAGGGTCACCACCTTCGTCAGCGACCGCCGGGAACAGCCGGCCGACACCCCCGATCTCTTCCTGGCAGGGGAGCAGGCACTCGTCCTCGGACATCCCCTGCACCCGACACCCAAGAGCCGCGAAGGTCTCTCCGAGGCCGAGGCTCGCCGATACTCACCTGAACTGCGCGGTTCCTTCTGTCTGCACTGGATGGCAGTCGCCCCCTCCGTTCTCGCCACCGACTCCTGCTGGACCGAACGCGGCCGTCCCGTCCCGGCCTTCTCCCTCACCGCCCGCCTGGCCGGGTCCGGACTGCCGCTGCCGGACGGCCACGCCCTGCTGCCCCTGCACCCCTGGCAGGCACGCGACGTCCGACACCGCCCGGAGATTGCCGCCCTGTTGGACAACGGACAGCTCCGTGACCTCGGTCCGCACGGCTCGCCCTGGCACCCCACCTCCTCCGTGCGCACCGTCTACCGGTCCGGTGCTCCCGCGATGTTGAAACTGTCTCTGGGCCTACGCATCACCAACTCCCGTCGAGAGAACCTTCGTAAAGAACTGCACCGCGGTGTCGAGGTCCATCGCCTGCTCCGCAGCGGCCTCGGGCAGCAATGGCGGGCCGAGCATCCAGGCTTCGACATCGTGCGCGACCCCGCCTGGCTCGCCGTGGACGGGCCGAATGGCACTCCGCTGCCCGGACTGGACGTGGTCATCCGCCACAACCCGTTCAGTCCCTCGGACGATGTCTCCTGCGTCGCCGGACTCGTCTCACCGCGCCCGTGCCCACCGACCCGACCGGGCAGCCTCGCAACCCGCTCCGAGGCCCGACGCCCGGTCATGGACTCCCGACTGTCCGAACTCGTCACCGGCATCGCCCGCCGCACCGGCCGGCCCCGCGGAGCCGTCGCCGCCGAGTGGTTTCTGCGGTACCTGGAGCACGTGGTGCGTCCCGTCCTGTGGCTGGACGGCGAGGCCGGCATCGCCCTGGAGGCGCACCAGCAGAACACCCTGCTCCTGGTGGACGCCGACGGCTGGCCCACGGGCGGTCGGTACCGTGACAACCAGGGCTACTACTTCCGCGAGTCCCGGCGCGCGGAACTCGACGCCCGGCTGCCCGGCATCGGCGAGCGGAGCGACACCTTCGTCCGGGACGAGGTGGCCGACGAACGCCTCGCCTACTACCTGGGCGTCAACAACGTGCTGGGTCTCGTCGGCGCGTTCGGCTCCCAGGGACTGGCCGACGAGCGACTGCTCCTCGCCGCCTTCCGTCGCTTCCTCGGGACCGTCGCCTCCGGCCCGGCTCGACTCCGCACTTCGCTGCCGGCCCGGTTGCTCGACTCACCTGTGTTGCGCTGCAAGGCGAACCTGCTCACGCGGCTGCACGGCCTCGACGAACTCGTAGGGCCGGTGGACACCCAGTCCGTCTACGTCACCATCGCCAACCCCCTGCACTGCTGATCACCCGATCCCCTCTGATCCATGACCGACCTCCTTCATCGCTGAGGACATGCCCCATCCGCCTTTCTGAGAGGAGCGTTTGGTGCCTTCCGCCGACCCGTCCGCCCCGATGACGAGTCCTGTTTCCGCCGGAACGGCCTGCCCCGTCGAAGCCGAAGCCGAAGCCGATGCCGCCACCGTCCGTGGGCCCGGATGCACGGACCCGGGTGCGGGCACTGCCGGCGGCGGGCCCGGCGAGGACACCGACGGCGGCGACAGTCCTGAGGACCGCGAGGACCGCGAGGACCGCGAGGACCCCGAAGACCTCGACGACACCATGGATCTCCGGCTTCCGGACGAACTCCTTGCCCTGATCGCCGAGGAGGAGACGCCCGCGCCGCCCAGTCCGGCAGGGCGGAGTGACTACACGACCTCCCTTCTTGACTCCCGCATGCCGTACGACGACCTGCTCGACGGCGTGGCCGACTGGGCCCCGGTCGGCACACCCGTGGGCCTGTTCCACCTCGTCCCTGTCCGCGTCGAACGCGATCTGCCGCTCATCAGCCGGTGGATGAACGACCCCGCCGCCGCGGAGTTCTGGGAGCTGTCAGGACCGCCGAGCGTGACCGAGGACCACGTGCGGGCACAGCTCGCCGGTGACGGACGCAGCGTGCCGTGCATCGGAGTGCTGGACGGCAAGCCGATGAGCTACTGGGAGATCTACCGGGCGGACCTGGACCCCCTGGCGCGCCACTACGCTGCCCGGCCCCACGACACGGGACTCCATCTTCTGGTCGGTGCCGTCGCCGACCGCGGGCGCGGTCTGGGGGGCATGCTGCTCAGGGCCGTGGCCGATCTCGTTCTCGCGCGGCGACCCTTCTGCGCACGCGTCATCGCGGAACCCGACATTCGCAACACCCCCTCCGTCGCCGCTTTTCTCACCGCCGGCTTCCGGTTCTCCGCCGAGATCGACCTGCCCAGCAAGCGGGCCGCCCTCATGGTCCGAGACCGCTCTGTCCGACATCTGCTGTAGCACTGTGTCACCGTGCCATCACTCATTGAACGTGGCGCGCCTCGCCGCGGTTCCCACCGATCGCAACCAATCTCCGAGTCGCCCGCCGAGCCGTATTGCTCGCGCCTGCCGCCTCGCCGCTGCCCGCCGCACCACTGCGGCCCGCGGGACTGTTCAGATCCCCCCCACGCTGACGTCACCCATCGCCGACCGTGCAACCCCCGCTCCCATATCCAGCCCACCGCCCCCCGCATATCCCGCCCCGAGGAGTCCACGGTCTTGATCCCGCCCCCCGCCCTCGCCTTGATCACCCGTTTGTCAGTGCTGGGTCGTAGGGTGGTCGCGCTATGACGAAGCCCTCACTCCCCGAACTCCTGCATGCTGCCGTCACTGCCGTCGGCGGTACGGAGCGTCCCGGCCAGGTGGCCATGGCCGAAGCCGTCGCGGAAGCGATCGATGACGGTTCCCACCTGCTGGTCCAGGCCGGCACCGGCACCGGCAAGTCGCTGGGCTACCTGGTGCCCGCGCTCGCGCACGGGGAGCGAGTGGTCGTCGCGACCGCCACCCTGGCTCTGCAGCGCCAACTCGTGGAGCGCGACCTGCCGAGAACGGTCGAGTCGCTGCACCCGCTGCTGCGTCGCCGCCCGGAGTTCGCCATGCTCAAGGGCCGGTCGAACTACCTCTGTCTGCACCGCTTGCACGAGGGTGTCCCGCAGGACGAGGAGGACGGCCTCTTCGACCAGTTCGAGGCGGCCGCGCCCACCAGCAAGCTGGGGCAGGACCTGCTGCGGGTCCGCGACTGGGCCGACGAGACCGAGACCGGCGACCGGGACAACCTCACCCCCGGCATCTCCGACCGCGCGTGGGCGCAGGTGTCGGTGTCGTCGAGGGAATGCCTGGGCGCCTCGAAGTGCGCCTACGGCGCGGAGTGCTTCGCGGAGATGGCCCGGGAGCGGGCCAAACTCTCCGATGTCGTCGTCACCAACCACGCCCTGCTCGCCATCGACGCCATCGAGGGCGCCCCGGTCCTCCCGCAGCACGAGGTACTGATCGTCGACGAGGCGCACGAACTGGTGTCGAGGGTCACCGGCGTCGCCACCGGCGAACTCACCCCCGGCCAGGTCAACCGCGCGGTGCGCCGCGCCGCGAAGCTCGCCAACGAGAAGGCCGCGGACCAGCTCCAGACCGCCGCCGAGGGTTTCGAGCGGCTCATGGAGCTGGCGCTGCCGGGCCGCCTGGAGGAAATCCCCGAGGACCTCGGGTACGCGCTGATGGCGCTGCGCGACGCGTGCCGCACGGTCATCTCCGCGATCGGGACGACCCGGGACAAGTCGGTCCAGGACGAGGACGCGGTGCGCAAGCAGGCCCTGGCCGCCGTGGAGAACGTGCACGACGTGGCGGAGCGGATCACCAACGGTTCCGAATGGGACGTGGTCTGGTACGAGCGCCACGACCGGTTCGGTGCCTCCCTGCGCGTCGCGCCCATGTCCGTCTCGGGGCTGCTGCGGGAGAAGCTCTTCACGGACCGCTCGGTGGTCCTGACGTCGGCGACGCTGAAGCTCGGTGGCGACTTCAACGGCGTGGGGGCCTCCCTGGGCCTCGCCCCGGAGGGCACCGAGGGCGACGATCTGCCGAAGTGGAAGGGCATCGACGTGGGCTCGCCCTTCGACTACCGCAAGCAGGGCATCCTGTACGTCGCCAAGCATCTGGCGCGTCCCGCGCGGGACGGCGACCGCGCGGACATGCTCGACGAACTCACGGAGCTGATCCAGGCGGCCGGTGGCCGCACCCTGGGCCTCTTCTCCTCCATGAGGGGCGCCCAGCTTGCCGCCGAGGAACTGCGTTCGCGGATCCCCGAGTACCCGATCCTGCTCCAGGGCGAGGAGACGCTCGGCGAGCTCATCAAGAACTTCGCGGCCGACCCCAGGACCTGTCTCTTCGGCACGCTGTCCCTGTGGCAGGGCGTGGACGTGCCCGGGCCCAGCTGCCAGTTGGTCGTCATGGACAAGATCCCCTTCCCGCGCCCGGACGACCCCCTGATGAGCGCCCGCCAGAAGGCCGTGGAGGAAGCCGGCGGCAACGGCTTCATGGCGGTCGCCGCCACGCACGCCGCCCTTCTCATGGCGCAGGGCGCCGGCCGTCTCGTGCGGGCGTCGGGGGATCGCGGTGTGGTCGCGGTGCTCGACCAGCGACTGGCCACGGCTCGCTACGGCGGGTACCTGAAGGCGTCGATGCCCGACTTCTGGTACACCACCGACCGCAACCAGGTGCGGAAGTCGCTGGCGGCGATCGACGCGGCGGCGAAGCAGACGGAAGAGGCCGGGCAGACGGAAGCGGCGGGATGACGCCGGGCCGGCCCGCGACCCGGATGGCGCCGGGCCGGCCCGCGACCCGGATGGCGCCGGACCGGCCCACGATCCGGACGGCGCCTGGCCGGTTCACGGCCCGGATGCCGTGGGCCGGACCTCCGGTCGCGTCGAGCTGATCCCGATCGTCGTGCGGCAACGCCGACCGGTCCCGGGCAGTACTGCCGTGCGGCAACGCCGACCGGTCCCGGACAGCGCAGGACCCCGGAACCGGCGCAGGGGTCCCGGGGCCCGGTCTGAGGGGGGCCTGCTCGGCCCGCCCGACGCGGTGCGCGCGGTCAGACGCGGCGCAGTACGGCCACCACCTTGCCGAGGATGGTCGCGTCGTCGCCGGGGATCGGCTCGTAGGCCGCGTTGTGCGGCAGGAGCCAGACGTGGCCGTCCTCGCGCTTGAAGCGCTTGACCGTGGCCTCCCCGTCCAGCATGGCGGCCACGATGTCGCCGTTCTCGGCGACCGGCTGGCGGCGGACCGTGACCCAGTCGCCGTCGCAGATCGCGGCCTCGATCATCGAGTCTCCGACGACCTTCAGGACGAACAGCTCACCGTCGCCGACGAGCTGGCGGGGCAGGGGGAAGACGTCCTCGACCGACTCCTCGGCGAGGATCGGGCCACCGGCGGCGATACGGCCGACCAGCGGAACGTAGGACGCGGCCGGCTTGCCCGCCGTGTCCGTGGGCTGCACCGAGGCGGCCTGGTCCGAACCGCGCACCTCGTAGGCGCGCGGGCGGTGCGGGTCGCGGCGCAGGAAGCCCTTGCGCTCCAGCGCCATCAGCTGGTGCGCGACGGAGGAGGTGCTGGAGAGGCCGACGGCCTGACCGATCTCCCGCATCGACGGCGGATAGCCGCGACGCTGCACCGAGTCCCTGATGACCTCGATCACGCGGCGTTGCCGGTCGGTCAGGCCCGAGCTGTCCGCCCGGATGCCGGGAGGTCGGCCCGGCAGGGAGCGCTTGTGCCCCTCAGGGTTCGTGGCTTCGTTCATCGCATGCACCGGCTCCAGTCGGCCCTGGGAGCGGTCCTGGGCAGTGATGGTGGCACTGTCTGCGGTGGTGGTCACGTCGGCCCCTCTCGATGGTCTCCCTGCTAGCCAACGGTAGTTGCTTTCGAAAGGTTGCGCCAAACACACGTTCGAGTGAAAAAACGCGAATTACCGGACGCGATCATGTGTCCGGGTGTATTGGCGGCCGGGCCACCTGGCGGACAAAAGGGCCCATTGCTGTACTCTTCACCGCCGGGGTGATCGTCTCGTGGACTGGTGCCCCAGTCTGCCATCCGGCATTCCCCCGCTTCGGGGTCGGCCCTCATCTGTGCGGGAGTCCCACGTCCCCTCCTCGCGGCGCCCACCGTATCTCCGCATGCGCCGGGGCGATACGGCCGTGCGTGAACGGATGCCGCGGTGTCGCGGCGGGCGGGCATGCCGGGGGGTCGGCGAGGTGCCGCGGCGGCACGCGGGGCCGGTGTGCAGCCGCCCGTCGGGCGCCACCTGCGGCTACGCGCGCGACACGCGCACACGGCCTGCATGTATGAGCCAATCCCCACATCTAGTGGTTGGATTGCAACAGCAGCCCACAAGTTGTGGTCCCCCCGGTCTTCACGCCCATGGTCATCGCCTATGCTTGGGGCTGCTTCGTGGGGCGCGTGACGTCTGGCGAGGCTAATGAGTCTGCTGTGAGGAGGGTTCGGAGATCATGCACTGTCCCTTCTGCAGGCACCCCGACAGCCGGGTCGTCGACAGTCGTACGACCGACGACGGCACGTCGATCCGCAGGCGCCGCCAGTGTCCTGACTGCTCCCGTCGTTTCACGACCGTGGAGACGTGCTCGCTCATGGTGGTCAAGCGGTCCGGCGTCACCGAACCCTTCAGTCGCACGAAGATCATCAATGGTGTGCGCAAGGCGTGCCAGGGACGGCCCGTCACCGAGGACGCGCTCGCCCAGCTCGGGCAGCGGGTCGAGGAGGCGGTGCGGGCCACCGGAAGCGCCGAGCTGACCACCCACGACGTGGGGCTGGCCATACTCGGCCCGTTGCAGGAACTCGATCTCGTGGCCTACCTGCGCTTCGCCTCCGTCTACCGGGCCTTCGACTCGCTCGAGGACTTCGAGGCGGCCATCGCGGAGCTCAGGGAAGGCGCGGGACGCCCCGACGCGGACGACGGCGACCGCGAGGACACGGGTGCGGGGAGCCAGGAAGACGACCGCGGGCCCGGAGGGACGGCACACGTCCCCGAGCCCGCAGGCGCCGCCGACTGACCGGCGGGCCGGACCCGGAAGGCAGCTCCGGGACCGGCCGGACGGCGGCGATGTGAAGACCTGTTGCGGGCGACGTGAGTGGGTGCCCGCAGCACCAGACAGAACACCGTGCACCGGGAACAACGGGGCACTTCAGGGCGTTTTCGCCCGTAGAGGGAGGCGGCATGACAGAGACGGCGAGCGGTCCGGCACGGAGTTCCCGCGCCAAGAGCCCCAAGGCGACCAAGGGCCTGCGTATCGAACGCATCCACACCACCCCTGGGGTTCACCCCTACGACGAGGTGGCCTGGGAGAGCCGTGACGTCGTCATGACCAACTGGCGCGACGGCTCGGTCAACTTCGAGCAGCGCGGCGTCGAATTCCCCGACTTCTGGTCGGTGAACGCGGTCAACATCGTCACCAGCAAGTACTTCCGCGGTGCCGTCGGCACCCCGCAGCGCGAGACCAGCCTCAAGCAGCTGATCGACCGCATCGTGAAGACGTACCGGAAGGCCGGAGAGGACCACAAGTACTTCTCCTCGCCCGCCGACGCCGAGATCTTCGAGCACGAGCTGGCGTACGCCCTCCTGCACCAGATCTTCAGCTTCAACAGCCCCGTGTGGTTCAACGTCGGCACGAAGCAGCCCCAGCAGGTCTCCGCCTGCTTCATCCTGTCCGTCGACGACTCCATGGAGTCGATCCTCGACTGGTACAAGGAAGAGGGCATGATCTTCAAGGGCGGCTCCGGCGCCGGCCTGAACCTCTCCCGCATCCGCTCCTCCAAGGAACTGCTGTCCTCCGGCGGCAACGCCTCCGGCCCGGTCTCCTTCATGCGCGGCGCCGACGCCTCCGCAGGAACGATCAAGTCCGGTGGCGCCACCCGTCGCGCCGCCAAGATGGTCGTCCTCGACGTCGACCACCCGGACATCGAGGACTTCATCGAGACCAAGGTCAAGGAAGAGGAGAAGATCCGCGTCCTGCGCGACGCCGGCTTCGACATGGACCTGGGCGGCGACGACATCACGTCCGTCCAGTACCAGAACGCCAACAACTCGGTCCGAGTGAACGACGAGTTCATGAAGGCGGTCGAGGAGGGCGGCCGGTTCGGCCTGCGTGCCCGCATGACCGGCGAGGTCATCGAGGAGGTCGACGCCAAGCAGCTGTTCCGCAAGATCGCGGAGGCCGCCTGGGCGTGCGCCGACCCCGGCATCCAGTACGACGACACCATCAACAACTGGCACACCTGCCCCGAGTCCGGCCGGATCACCGCGTCGAACCCGTGCAGCGAGTACATGCACCTGGACAACACGTCCTGCAACCTGGCCTCGCTGAACCTGATGAAGTTCCTCAAGGACGACGGCAAGGGCAACCAGTCCTTCGAGGCCGAGCGCTTCCAGAAGGTCGTCGAGCTCGTCATCACCGCGATGGACATCTCCATCTGCTTCGCGGACTTCCCGACGCAGAAGATCGGCGAGAACACGCGCGCGTTCCGCCAGCTCGGCATCGGCTACGCCAACCTCGGCGCCCTGCTGATGGCCACCGGCCACGCCTACGACTCCGACGGCGGCCGCGCCCTCGCCGGTGCCATCACCTCCCTGATGACCGGCACGGCCTACCGCCGCTCCGCCGAGCTCGCCTCGGTGGTCGGCCCGTACGACGGCTACGCCCGCAACGCCGACGCCCACAAGCGCGTCATGAAGCAGCACTCCGACGCCAACGACAAGGCCGTCCGTATGGACGACCTGGACACCCCGGTGTGGGCCGCGGCCAGCGAGGCCTGGGGCGACGTCCTGCGCCTCGGGGAGAAGAACGGCTTCCGCAACTCCCAGGCGTCCGTGCTGGCCCCGACCGGCACCATCGGCCTGGCGATGTCCTGCGACACCACCGGTGTCGAGCCCGACCTCGCCCTGGTCAAGTTCAAGAAGCTCGTCGGCGGCGGCTCGATGCAGATCGTCAACGGCACCGTGCCGCAGGCCCTGCGCCGCCTCGGCTACCTCGAGGAGCAGATCGAGGCGATCGTCGCCCACATCGCCGAGAACGGCAACGTGATCGACGCCCCCGGCCTCAAGCAGGAGCACTACGAGGTCTTCGACTGCGCCATGGGCGAGCGGGCCATCTCCCCGATGGGCCACGTCCGCATGATGGCCGCGATCCAGCCGTGGATCTCCGGTGCCATCTCCAAGACGGTCAACATGCCGGAGACGGCGACCGTCGAGGAGGTCGAGGAGATCTACTTCGAGGCCTGGAAGCTCGGCGTCAAGGCCCTCGCGATCTACCGCGACAACTGCAAGGTCGGCCAGCCCCTCTCCGCCAAGACCAAGGAGAAGGAGAAGGTCGAGATCACCGAGAAGGCCGAGGAGACGATCCGCACCGCGGTCGAGAAGGTCGTCGAGTACCGCCCGGTCCGCAAGCGCCTCCCGAAGGGACGTCCCGGCATCACCACGTCCTTCACCGTCGGCGGCGCCGAGGGCTACATGACCGCCAACTCCTACCCGGACGACGGTCTCGGCGAGGTCTTCCTGAAGATGTCCAAGCAGGGCTCGACCCTCGCGGGCATGATGGACGCCTTCTCCATCGCCGTCTCGGTGGGCCTCCAGTACGGCGTGCCGCTGGAGACGTACGTCTCGAAGTTCACCAACATGCGCTTCGAGCCGGCCGGCATGACGGACGACCCGGACGTGCGGATGGCGCAGTCGATCGTCGACTACATCTTCCGCCGTCTGGCGCTGGACTTCCTGCCCTTCGAGACGCGCTCCGCGCTCGGCATCCACTCCGCCGAGGAGCGTCAGCGTCACCTGGAGACCGGCTCCTACGAGCCGACCGAGGACGAGGTCGACGTCGAGGGCCTGGCTCAGTCGGCGCCGCGGGCCCAGGAGCTGAAGGCCGTTTCCGCTCCGAAGGTGGAAGAGGCGGCCAAGCCCGCCCCGCAGCAGGCCCACACCAGCGCCGAACTGGTCGAGATGCAGCTGGGCATCCAGGCCGACGCCCCGCTGTGCTTCTCCTGCGGGACGAAGATGCAGCGCGCCGGCTCCTGCTACATCTGCGAGGGCTGCGGCTCGACCAGCGGCTGCAGCTGACGCCGCGCGCCTGGGCCGATGACGCCGGGCGCCTGAGCCGATGACAGAGGGGCACCGCCTTCGGGCGGTGCCCCTCTCGTCGTTCCTCGTCTCGCCGGGCCCCGGGGAGCGTCCGATGATGACGCACCCTCGGGCCGTCCGGCTCAGGCCCGTCCGGCCGCGCCCATCGTCCTGGTGAACGTCACAGGGTCGCCCTCGAAACCGCGCAGCCCGGGACGGAAGCGCCAAGGTCCGGTGCCTTCCCGGACGAACTCCGCGACCGTGGCGGCCGTGGCGCCCAGGACCCCGCCGAAGTCGTCCTCGGCCAGGACGTCGTACCCCTCGCGGATGCGCAGGCCGGGGTTGACGACGCTGACGAAGGTCCGCTCCGCGGGGCGCTGCTGGATGACGACACCCACCAGCACGCGCGCGTACCGCGGGTCGAGCCGCTCCAGCTCCAGCGTCATGACCTCGTCGAAGCCGAAGCCCTGACCGTCCTTGCTGTCCCGGTTGAGGTAGATGGTGCCGTCGGGGGAGCGGCTGTCGAAGTGCACCACGTAGGCGGGGTCGCCGTGCGGGTCGTCCGCCGCGTACGTCGCCGCGACGAGGTCCAGGTCGGTGGAGGGCTGCCCCGCCGGACTCGGGTCCCACCGCACCGCGATCTCGACCTTGCGCAGCCCCTTGTTGAGCCCGTCCACCGGCGTCCCCTTCCCCGTACCGACCCGCCCGTCCACCTCAACTGACAGGCATCCACGACTGTTTGTCCATCCTGCCACGCGCGCGGGTGCGCGCGTGGCGGAGCTGTCCAGCCGAGAGTGACCGGCGCCACGCTCCCTGGCCTTACCATGGCGCGGTGCTGGTCAAGTGGATTCGCTGCACCGTGGTGGACCGCCGCGGGTTCGAGCGGGGGCAGCGGAAGTGGGCGGGGCTTCTGGGGGAGCCGGGGTTTCGCGGGCAGGGGGGTGGCTGGAGCCGAGGGCGGCCGGACGTGGCGCACATCTTCGCGTTCTGGGAGAGCCGCGCCTTCTACGACTCGTTCATGGCCCGGTCCCACGACCGGCTCGCGTCGGCCCAGTCGGGCACCTTCAAGGACGCCCAGGTCAGGCTGTTCGACTACCGCTTCGACGTGAAGACCGGCTTCGAGCCGCGCTTCACGGACGCCGACCTGCTGCGCGTCGCGCTCTGCCGTGTCCACGAGGAACGGGCAGAGCACTTCGTGCTGATGCAGGAGAAGGTCTGGAATCCGGCGATGGCCGGCTCGCCCGGCATGGTGCGCGGGCTGTTCGGCGAGGCGCCGGGCCACGAGTACCTGGTGCTGTCGATGTGGCGGTCGGCCGCCGAGCACGGCAAGTACCGAACCGAACGTATCGAACGGCTCGCCCTGCGCGCCCAGACGGAGGCGGACGTGGCGGCGCTGACCGGAGCCGTCGTGGACATGGAGCCGAGCTGGACCGTCTGACCCCGGTCGGCGGGCGACCCACCGGACCGTCTGACCCCGGTCGGCGGGCGACGCACCGGACCGTCTGACCCCGGTCGGCGGGCGACGCACCGGACCGTCTGACCCCGGTCGGCGGGCGACCCATCGCATCGTCTGGCTCCCGTCGGCGTGCGACCCGCCGGACCGGGCGGCCGACGGCCTCGCGCGGGCGTGATGCGGGGGCGAATTCGTGTGACCTACGCTGTATGGGTACCGTCCGGGTGCTCGGCGGGCGCTCACCCGATCTAGGGTTTTGGCATGGCACGACCACGGCGCATCGTCCTTGTCCGGCACGGCGAGTCAACGGGCAATGTTGATGACTCCGTGTACGAGCGTGAACCCGACCACGCCCTGGCGCTGACCGACCGCGGTCGACGGCAGGCGGAGGCCACGGGCGAGCACCTGCGCGAGCTGTTCGGCGGCGAACGCGTCAGCGTCTACGTCTCCCCCTACCGGCGGACCCACGAGACGCTGCGCGCCTTCCGCCTCGACCCCGCACTGATACGGGTACGCGAGGAGCCCCGGCTGCGCGAGCAGGACTGGGGGAACTGGCAGGACCGCGACGAGGTCCGCCTCCAGAAGGCCTACCGGGACGCGTACGGCCACTTCTTCTACCGCTTCGCCCAGGGGGAGTCCGGTGCCGACGTGTACGACCGGGTCGGTGGCTTCCTGGAGAGCCTGTTCCGCAGTTTCGAGGATCCCGACCATCCGCCGAACGTCCTCATCGTCACCCACGGGCTGGCCATGCGGCTGTTCTGCATGCGGTGGTTCCACTGGACGGTCGCGGAGTTCGAGTCGCTCTCCAATCCGGGGAACGGCGAGGTGCGGATGCTCGTTCTGGGAGACGACGGCAAGTACACGCTGGACCGGCCGTTCGATCGCTGGCGGGACCCCGAGCCGTACGGGATCTCCGGATAGAGTGGCAGGGCGATGACCTCTGATTTCTCCCCCGACGCGCGCCTGGACCGCGCCCTGGCCGCTCTGCGCGGCCTGTCCGTCGGGGACGCCTTGGGCTCCCAGTACTTCGTGCCGGTGAACTACCCGCTGCTGAAGCGCCGCGAACTACCGCCCGGGCCCTGGCAGTGGACCGACGACACGGAGATGGCGGCCTCCGTCGTCACCGTGCTGGCCGCGCACCACCGCATCGACCAGGACGCCCTCGCTTTGTCTTTCGCCGAGCACCACGACTTCGACCGGGGCTACGGCCCGGCGGTCAGCCGTCTCCTGCGGCTGGTCCGGGAGGGCGGCGACTGGCGCGAGCTCGCCGCTGCCCTCTTCAACGGGCAGGGGTCCTGGGGCAACGGCGCGGCGATGCGGATCGCTCCCCTGGGCGCCTGGTACGCGGACGATCCCGAGCAGGCAACCCACCAGGCGGAGATCTCCGCCTACACCACCCACCAGCACCGCGAGGCCGTGGTCGGCGCCATGGCCGTCGCCGCGGCCGCCGCGTTCGCCGCGGCGCCGGGCGGACCGCCCGGCGCCGAATCGCTCCTCGACGGGGTGATCGACCTGGTCCCCAAGAGCGCTGTGGGGGCGGGCCTGCGCCGGGCCCGGGACATGCTCGACTACGGTGACGCCGCCACGGTTGCGGCGGTGCTGGGCTGCGGGCGGCGGACGACGGCCCACGACACCGTGCCCTTCGCACTCTGGTCGGCGGCGAGGAGTCTCGGCGACTACGAGGAGGCGTTCTGGACGACCGCCCAGGCCGGCGGTGATGTCGACACGACCTGCGCGATCGTGGGGGGCGTGATCGCCTCGGGCAAGGCCGGGACGCCACCTGCCCCGTGGGTGGAGCGGACCGAGGCCCTTCCGGACTGGGTGCCCGCCTCGGTCTGAGGCTCGGCGCGTGGGGTGACGCCCGAGCCGCGGCCTCCGCCCGGGCGCGCGGTGCGACCGCCCGTGTCCGCCTGGACTCGCCGTACGGACATGACGCTCATGTCGTCCCGGCGCTCGACGCGCAGGCGCGACGCCGCGTCGGTCTCAGGCGCGATGCCGCGTCGGTCTCAGGCTCGGCGCCCATGGGCGAAGGGCCTGCCGGCCAGGTTGCCGGACGGTCGGGGGCCGTGCGCTGCCCGATGGCGAACCGATCTCTGCGAACTCTCCGTACACTCCGGGAACTCTCCGTGACCGCCCGCTCGTTGTCCTGCCAACCACTGCGCGTGGTGCCGCAGCGCATGTGCACGTAAGCCGTGTCGGAGTGCGAAAGGGGGGCGATGGTGAAGGTGTTGCTCGCGAGTCTGCTTCACCTCTGGGGCGCGGGCGCTGTCCTACGCCGCCTCCGGACGGGGCGGCGGGTCGCGAACCGGCCCGACAGCTCCCGACAGGCCTGCTCGGGTCCTGCCGGCGAGCCGCCGAGGCCGGTTCGTGACAGCCTCCGGTCAGCCGACCCCTGGCCCGGCCGAGCCGGCCAGCGCCTCCAGGTCGCTCTTGCGGACCTGAATCACCAGCCAGGCCGTGACGACGGCCAGGACGGCCATCGCGGCGGCCGGGATGAACGCCGCGGAGATGCCCTGGGCCAGAACCTCGTGCCCCCAGGGCGCCGGCAGCTGATGCGTGCTGGCGAACTCGGCCTTCTGCTGGGCGGAACCCTCGGCCATGAACTGCGGAAACTGCTTCTCCGCCTCGTCCCTGGTCGCCGAGCCGAAGACCGTCGTCAGGATGGACAGGCCCAGTGCTCCGCCCACCTGCTGCGTGGCGTTGAGGAGGCCGGAGGCAGCACCCGCCTCGTGCTGGGCGACGCCGGAGACGGCGGTGAGCGTCAGCGTGACGAAGTTCAGCCCCATGCCGAAGCCGAAGACCAGCATCGGGCCGAGGACACCTCCGACGTAGGAGCTGTCCGAGCTGATGAGTGCCTGCCAGGCCAGCCCGATCATCGCGAGCATCGAGCCCACGACCATGAAGGGCTTGGGGCCGAGCACGGGCAGGAACCGCTGGGACAGACCGGCGCCCAGCGCGATCACGACCGTCACCGGCAGGAAGGCCAGTCCTGCCTCGATCGGCGTGTAGCCGAGCACGTTCTGCACGAACAGCACGATGTAGAAGAACATCCCGAACATCGCCGCGGCCAGGCTGAGCATGATCACGTAGGTGCCCGAGCGGTTGCGGTCGGCGAACATCCGCAGCGGGGTGATCGGCTCCTTGGCCCGCGACTCGATGATCGCGAACGCCACGAGCAGGACCACCGCGGCACCGAACGAGCCGATGGTGAGGCTGTCCCGCCAACCCTCGTCCGCCGCGCGTATGAAGCCGTAGACGAGGGACGCCATGCCCGCGGTCGAGGTCACCGCGCCCGCGATGTCGAAGCGGCCGGAGTGCCGCTCGGACTCGCCGATGTACAGCGGGGTGAGGACAGCGATCAAAATGCCGATCGGCACGTTCACGAAGAGCACCCAGCGCCAGTCGAGCCACTCGGTGAGCATGCCGCCCGCGAGCAGGCCGATGGCGCCGCCACCGGCGGAGACGGCGGCGAAGACGCCGAAGGCCCGGTTGCGCTCCGGCCCTTCGGGGAACGTGGTGGTGATGAGCGCCAGCGACGTGGGCGACGCGATCGCGCCTCCCACCCCCTGCAGGACGCGTGCGGCCAGCAGCTGCCAGGGTTCCTGCGCGAAACCGCCGAGCAGGGACGCCAGGGTGAACAGCAGGATGCCGGTCATGAAGACCCGGCGGCGGCCGAGGATGTCACCGGCGCGGCCGCCCAGGAGCAGCAGACCGCCGAAGGTGAGCGTGTAGGAGCTGACGACCCAGGTGAGGTCGGTGGTGCTGAACTGGAGCGCGTCTTGAATGTGCGGGAGCGCGATGTTCACAATCGTCGCGTCGAGTACCACCATGAGTTGGCAGGCCGCGATGACCGTGAGCGCGATGCCGGGATGTCCCTCCCGGCGGGCCGCGCCTGGCTTCTTCTGGTCTTGGAGCAATGGAGAGGTTGTCACTATGGGTCCCCCACGAGTGCCTTAGTGAACGCTCGCGTTCACTGTCGCGTCAACGGTAGTGAGTTCCTGACAGTGAACGCAAGCGTTCACTTAGGGCGGCGTCGTTCGGCACATCCCCCTGCGGTGCCGTCCGGCGCGCTCCCCCATCCCCGGAATCCCCGCTTCCACTGCTCGTTGGAGAGAGTCCGATGGTTACCCCGAGCTGGGCGGATGCCCCCGCTCAGACGGCCCGCCGACGCGGCGCCGTGCTCGAACGCGCGATCCTCGACGCCGCGCTGGACCAACTCAGTACCGTCGGCTGGAACGGCCTGACGATGGAAGGTGTCGCCGCCGGCGCCCAGACCGGCAAGGCCGCCGTCTACCGGCGCTGGCCCTCCAAGGAGGACCTCGTCGCCGACGCCCTGCGCGCGGGCCTGCCGACGTTCGACGAGGTGCCCGACGAGGGGAGCGTGCGCGAGGACCTCCTGGCGCTGTGCCTGCGCGCCCGCGACGCGATGTTCTCCCGTCCCGGTTTCGCCCTTCGCTCGGTGATTCACGAATGCGACACGACCCAGGCCGAGCGTTTCCATGCCGTCATCTTCGAGGGCGTCGTGGAACCCACCATCAGGATGCTTCGGGAAGTGATCGAGCGAGGCATAGCCAGAGGTGAAGTGCGTCCTGACGCTGCCAACGGCTATGTCTTCGACGCCATCCCGGCCATGATGATGTACCGCTCCAAGATGTGCGGCTGTGAATGGCGGAACGAACAAGTCGAGGAGATGATCGACCAGTTGATGGTTCCGCTGCTCCGGCCGGACGGCTCCTGACACGAGTCGGTGAGGGCCCCGGTGCCGTAAGGCGGGCCAGGGTGTCGCGGGCGGTTCGGGGCGGCGTAATCTAGGGGCGCCATGCCGTACGAACCGCCTACTCACACCGTCGAGCGCTCCCTTCGAGCCACGACCGGAGCGAAGATCGTTGCAGGTGTCGACGAGGTGGGGCGCGGCGCGTGGGCCGGCCCCGTCACCGTCTGCGCGGCGATCACCGGACTGCGCCGCCCGCCCGAGGGCCTCACGGACTCCAAGCTGCTCACCATCAAGCGACGCACCGAACTCGCCGAGACGCTGCGGACCTGGGTGTCGTCGTACGCCTTGGGGCACGCCTCCCCGGAGGAGATAGACGATCTCGGCATGACCGCCGCCCTGCGGCTCGCGGCCGAGCGTGCACTGAACGCCCTGCCGGTCCGTCCCGACGCCGTCATCCTCGACGGCAAGCACGACTATCTCGGGGCACCCTGGCGGGTGCGTACGGTGATCAAGGGCGACCAGTCGTGCGTGGCGGTCGCGGCGGCCTCGGTGATCGCCAAGGTTCAGCGCGACAAAATGATGGCCGAACTGGGTATCGACCATGCAGACTTCGGTTTTGCGGACAACGCCGGGTATCCGTCACCCGTGCACAAGGCCGCACTGGCGGAGCGGGGCCCCACCCCCTACCACCGGTTGTCGTGGGCGTATCTTGATGCGCTGCCCCAGTGGCGGCATCTCAAGAAGGCCCGCAGCTGGGCGGACGGAAGTGTTCCGGAAATCGAGGGTCAGTTGGGCTTCGATTTCTGACGGTTTCGCTCGCACACATGCGCCACCCGCCGACGCGGGTCGTACCAACGTTTGATAAATATCAACCCATGCCTCTCATCCCCGAGGAGCCTCAGATTCACGAGAGTGCCCAGGGTCCCCGCGCCACTCCGGCCAGCGGCCGCACCGCGCCGACCCCCCGTCCCGTACCCGGCCCCCGTCCCGCGGCTCCGTCGCGTCCCGGTCGTCCTGGGCCACTCAGGCCCGCGCCGCCGGTGCAGCGAACCCCGCGTGACGTGGCCGCCAAGCCCGCTCCGGCGGGCCCTGACGCCGGTGCCGCCGCCCCGGCCACGCCGCAGATCCAGCTGATCCCGGCCTCCGTGGAAGGCGCGCTCGACGCCGCCGAGGAGGCTGTGGACCTACTGCTGGACTCCGGTCGCGCCCCCGGCGACATTCTGGTGATCACGACCGGCGAGCAGCATCCGTGGGCCACGCACGAGCTGTCGTTCGGAGCAGCCTCCTACTGGGCCCAGCACGACGCCCGCGACGACGTCTTCTACACGGACGCCACCGTCGCGGCCCGCGCCGCGTCGCGCCCGGTGGTCGTCGTCGCCGTCAACGGTGGTTCCGAAGCCGCGGCCGCGAGCGCGCTGGCCCTGGCCCACTCCCGGGCCGACGCCCTGCTGATCGTCTGCGGGGACCCGCAGCGGATCAACGCGGTGCTCGGCGCCGGCGTCTGAGCCTCGGCCGCAGCGTCCACCAGGGCGGCGGCGACTGACGTCGCACACCGCTTCGGCGACTCTCGCACGGCGGGCGCTTCAGCCTGCCTTGCGAACGAAACGCGTCGGGGTCGAGGCTGAGCGCTGACCCGCGGCTCGGGTCGGCCGGCCCGAGGCCGGTCGCCGTCTTGTTGTCGTGCCCGGGTGTCGTCGTGCCCGGGTGTCGTCGTGTGCAGGTGCCGTCGTGGCGAGCGTGTCGCCGGGTCGTCCGGGGTGCCCGTGTGAGAGCGGGGCAGGCGCGGGGCCGTGTTGTGCCGCGCCGTGGGACGCGGCCCGGGCGCTCGGTCGGGGCCTCAGCGAGCCGCTGCCGCGCGGCGCAGTATCTCCGAGGCTGCGCCACCGGTACGCGGCTGCGGTGGTGGCGCCTCCGACGTGGCGAACGGCTCCGGCGCCGAGGCCGAGTGCGGCCGGCGTCCGCCACGGTCCTCACCGAGGACCTGCCAGCCGTCACGGGTCAGCGTGATGTACGCCCCGCACCGCAGCCCGTGCAGGGTGCAGGCGTCGCGCAGACCCCACATCCAGGCACCGTCTTCCTCCGTCCAACGCGCGTCGCCCTCACGGCAGTAGAGCAACACAGCGGTGCGCACCGGTGTGCGGCGCCGCAGGTCGTGCGGAATGATGCGGCGCAACTGCGCCAGCAGCACGTTGCGGAACATCCAGCCGTCGGCCGGGGCCGGACGACGGACGAACGAGGCGCTCGCCCGCAGCCGCTCGTCCGGGTCGAGCACGGCGATGACAGCGGTCGCCGGCTGCGGATGGTGCCGGGCGTGCAGTCCGCTGACCACCTCGCGGGGGCTACGCAGCAGGGGGATACCCGCAGCGGCCCATTCCGCGGGTTCGAGCAGGCGGTTGGCGGAAGCGGCGGATGTCGACGCCGCTGCCGAGGCCGGAGCGAATCCGAAGGTCACGGTCCTCCCTTCGGCTACGCGCCCACACTGCGGGCGGGGTCGGATTCCTGGGAGCGCGCACCGCAGGGAAGCCCTACCGAGCGGCGGACGTGCCGTGCGGGGAGCGGACCTCAATTCTTCCTGTCGAACTTGAATGCGGCAACGAGCAATTGAGGCAGCCGACCGTTATCAGGTGATGTGCGGCTAATATCCCCACCCGGTGTGCCGCCGAGCCACCCATGGGGCGTTCGACCACGACACGTTCGTACGCCACGCGGGCGTGGGTCGTCCAGTAGCGTGCGGCAGGAGGCACGGGACCGGCGCCCCGCGCCCACGGCGAGGACGGGCGGCTTCGTCAGCCCTGCACGGCCAGCACCAACGGCAACACCCCTGGGGCGCCGGAGCGTCGGAGCAGGCGGGCAGCGACCGCGAGGGTCCAGCCGGTCTCCGTGTAGTCGTCCACGAGGAGCACCGGGCCCTGTGCCTCGGCGAGGGCGGAGGCCAGAGCGTCCGGCACGGTCAGGGTCCCGTCGAGCGCCTTCAGCCGTTGGGCACTGTTGCTGCGGGGACCCGGGTGCGTGTCGCCCGTGTACTCGACCGCGCCCAGGAGGGGCAGCCGGCCGACCTCCGCGATACGCGTGCCGAGGGAGTGGATCAACCGGGGTCGGGTGCGGGACGCCACGGTGACCACGCCGACCGGGCGCGGTGGGGCGTCCGAAGACCCCGAGGCCCAGCCGCCGGGGCCCCTGGCCCAGTCGGCCAGCACGTCCACCACGGCCTTCGCCACGTCGTCCGGTACCGGCTCGTCGGGTGCCTGGGGCGCTAGCAGGGGTCGGAGCCGGTTGCCCCAGCCGATGTCCGACAGGCGCCCCAACGCCCGTCCCGGGGCGGCCTGTTCGCCGGCCGGGATGCGGCCCTTGAGTTCCACGCCGATCGCGGGCAGGCCGGTCGGCCACATCCGCCGGGGTTCCACCTCCACGCCCGCGCGTCCCAGGTCCACGCGCGCGGCGTCGAGCGCCTCCACTGACGTGTCGGCGGTGAAGCGCGGTCCCGCGCAGTTGTCGCAGCGGCCGCACGGCTTCGCTGCCTCGTCATCCAGTTGGCGCTGCAGGAACTCCATGCGGCAGTCCGTCGTCGACGCGTACGCGCGCATGGCCTGCTGTTCGGCCTCGCGTTGACGCGCCACCCACGCGTACCGCTCCGCGTCGTACGTCCACGGCTGCCCGGTCGCGATCCAGCCGCCCTTGACCCGCTTGACCGCGCCGTCCACGTCCAGGACCTTGAGCATCGTCTCCAGACGGGAGCGGCGCAGCTCGACCAGAGGCTCCAGCGCGGGCAGTGACAGCGGCTTCTCCGCGCGGGCGAGGACGTCGAGCGTGCGGCGCACCAGGTCCTCCGATGGGAAGGCGAGCGACGCGAAGTACTTCCAGATCGCCTCGTCCTCCTTGCCCGGCAGCAGGAGCACCTCGGCGTGCGCGACACCACGGCCCGCGCGCCCCACCTGCTGGTAGTAGGCGATGGGGGAGGAGGGCGAGCCGAGATGCACCACGAAACCCAGGTCGGGCTTGTCGAAGCCCATGCCGAGCGCCGAGGTGGCGACCAGTGCCTTCACCTTGTTGGCGAGCAGGTCCTCCTCGGCCTGCTGGCGATCGGCGTTCTCCGTCTTGCCGGTGTACGACGCGACCGTGTGTCCGCGCTGCCGGAGGAAGGCGGTGACCTCCTCGGCGGCGGCCACGGTGAGCGTGTAGATGATGCCCGAGCCCGGCAGGTCGTCGAGGTGCTCGGCGAGCCACGCCATCCGGTGCGCGGCGTCCGGCAGCCGCAGCACGCTCAGACTCAGACTGTCCCGGTCCAGCGGCCCTCGCAGCACCAGGGCGTCCGAGCCGCCACCCGTGCCGAGCTGTTCGGCGACGTCGGCCGTCACGCGCGCGTTGGCCGTGGCGGTGGTCGCGAGCACCGGCACACCGGGCGGCAGGTCGGCGAGCATGGTGCGCAGCCGGCGGTAGTCCGGCCGGAAGTCGTGGCCCCAGTCGGAGATGCAGTGCGCCTCGTCCACGACCAGCAGCCCGGTGGCGGCGGCGAGCCTGGGCAGCACCTGGTCCCGGAAGTCCGGGTTGTTGAGCCGCTCGGGGCTGACCAGCAGGACGTCGACCGCGCCCGCGGCGATCTCGTCCTGCACGGCTTCCCACTCCTCGGTGTTGGAGGAGTTGATGGTGCGGGCGTGGATGCCGGCCCGGGCCGCCGCCTCGACCTGGTTCCGCATGAGCGCGAGCAGCGGTGACACGATCACGGTCGGACCGCTGCCCTGCGCCCGCAACAGCGAGGTCGCCACGAAGTACACCGCGGACTTGCCCCATCCCGTGCGCTGGACGACCAGGGCCCGGCGTCTGTCGGCGACCAGCGCCTCGATCGCCCGCCACTGATCCTCACGCAGCCGGGCCGCTCCCGATTCGTCCCCGACGAGACGGGTGAGGACGGCGTCGGCCGCCGCCCGGAGATCCGCGTTGCTCGTGTGCTCCATGCGTCCCATACAACAGGACGGCGGTGACAGCGGGCGCGGTGCCTGTGGACAGCGGCGCTCGCGTCGTGCCCTATGACGTGTCCCTGATCGAGGTTATCCACAGGGCAAAGCGGAATCTTGTATTTCGCGAGATCGTCCTCGCATGACGAACCACGGCGAAACGACTGGACCCTCCGAAAACGGCGACATCGGGGTGTCCGGTGCACATCGTGCTCCCGCAGCGGACGGACGGGGCAGCGGACGGGAAGGCGGACAGGGCGGCGGAGGGGTAAGCGGGCCTGGGAGCGGACAGGCAAGCGAGCCTGGGAGGGGACAGGCAAGCGGGCAGGGGAGTGGACGGGAAAGCGCACAGGGGACTGGACAGGAGATGCCAGCCGACCACCCGGGTGGAACGCCTGTCCCCGGCCAGGCATACGGCAGTCACGGCGGCGAGCACCAGGTCACCCTGCGCACCCCGGCCGAACTGGCCGACGCCCTGCCCTACCTGCTCGGGTACCGGCCGGAGGACAGCATCGTCCTCGTCGCCCTGCACGACAAGGACGGCCGAGGCCGGTTCGGGGGCCGGGCCCGGCTCGGCATCCCCGCCCACGAGGACGACTGGCCCTCCGCCGCCCGGCAACTGGCGCACGGCCTGGTGAAAGGCAGCGAACGCAGAGGAGCCCGGCCCCAGTCGATGGTGGCCTTCCTGTGCCAGGAGCCGGAGAAGGGCCGGACCGGGCGCGAGGTCATGGAGAGGCTGAGGCCCCTGGCCCAGCGGCTGCGTGTCGAGTGCGGTTCACTCGACGTGGTGGTCGTGGAAGCCCTGTGCATCTCGGAGGGACGCTACTGGTCGTACTGCTGTGACAACCCGGTCTGCTGCTCCCCCGAGGGAGCGCCCATGGGGCTGCCCGGCACCTCCGTGCTCGCCGCCGCGGCCGCCTATGCCGGCATCCAGGTCCGCGGCACGCTCAAGGAGCTGCGAACCCGCCTCCAGCCCTGGGAGATCGCCGCGGCCCTCGATCAGGAGACCGCTCTGGACACCGCGAGCATGGCGCTCGTCCCTCGCATCCTGGACGAGGCAGGACGCGCCGAGGTCGCCGACGAGACGCTCGAGCTGGCACGGATGATGCTGGACCGCCTGGCAGGGGCGGAGCCCGTCTCCGGCACGCTCCTGGCGGACCTCCGTGACGACGAACTGATCGGGCACGAGGAGGCCGCGCGGCTGATCCTCGGTCTCCAGGACCGGTCGACCCGTGACCGGGTGGCCGAGTGGATGGAGGGCGACGAGGCCGCACTCGCCCTGCGCCTCTGGCGGACCCTGGCCCGCCGCTGCGTGGGTCCCTACGGGGAACATGCCGCCGCGCCACTCACCCTCGCCGGCTGGGTCGCATGGTCGACCGGTGACGAGCTGGAAGCGCGAGAAGCCCTGGCCATGGCCTTGGGCGCGGATCCCGACTACCTCTTCGCCCGTCTCCTGCACCAAGCCTGCAACGAAGGGCTCGAACCGGAGTCGATCCGCCGTTGCCTGCGGGCGGAGCGGGCGGAGCGGTCGGAGCGGGCAGAGCGGGCAGAGCGGGCGGGACGCGGGCGGGCACGGGCTGAGGCTCCGGAAGTCGCTGATCGGGCCGAGGGCCTGCCGGCGGGGGAGGCGGGCTCGGTGCTTGAAGCGGCCGGTGGGGCAAGGGCAACGGGATCGGCCGCTACGGAAGCCCAGGTGGTCGATGCGGAGGCAGGAGCGGATGCTTCGGAGACGGAAGAAGTGCCGTCCCGGGCCCATTCAGTCCCTTCACCCAGTACGGCGCACCTTCGCCGCCGTCGCCGCCCACGTTCCGCAGGAGCGTCCCACCGGCGTACGCCGACGGGCCTTCCGCGCCCTGCGGGCGCTGCCGACGCTGTCACGCGCCCCGGCCGGGCGGCGTCGCGGAACGGCGGGCGACCCGGGACCGCGCGTGTGGACGGCACGCGTGGGTCGCACGAAGCGGTCCTGCCCAGCAGGGACATGGGACAGGAGGCCACCCGTCCCGACCGGAGCACGGAGGGAGAGGAGTGAGCACCCGGGCCACCTGGGCGACTCGGGCTACCCGGGCCACCTGGGCCACCCGGGCCCTCCGCGCCGGCCGGGTCACCCGGGCCACCTGGGCCCTCCGCGCAAGCCGGGTCACCCGGGCCACCTGGGCCCTCCGCGCCAGCCGGGTCACCTGGGCGACCCGGGCCACCCGGGCCGTCCAGACCTTCCGCGCCACCCGGGCCGCGCGGCCCCTCCGCGCCTCCCGGGCGACCCGGGCGTGGAAGGGGCCGGGGCGCGGGCGTGACTCCGATGACGTCCCCACCGTTCACCTGAGTGGCGGAACGCCCGGACCGGCCGCGACGCCGCACTGCCCCTGCCCCGTCGGAGCCCTCCGGCGCCGAACCCGATCGAGGCGCACCGAGCGCAGAGGAAGCCTTCCCATGCATCAGCCGACTCCGCCCTCCGCCGCCGACGACCGCCACAGCGCCCCGGGCATCCCGATGCCCCCCGCCGAATCCGAGCCGGCGTCCGAGGTGCAGGCCGGGCCAGGCACCCCGTCGCCAGGTGTGGCCGGCGCACCCCCACGCGCAGCGGCCCAGGCGGACGGCTTCGGGCCCCGATTCCCCGGCGGCGCTGCCCACGGCTCACCTCCTACGGGTCCGGACCGGGTCCCGCCCGCTGTGGCGGGACCGGGACGGCCGTCCTCCCGCTGGAGGGAGCCGGACCCTCGATCCGCTTCCGCTCAGGCATACGGCTCGCGCTCGCCTCTCTCGCCGCCATCGCCCCAGGGCCGGGCCCCGACACCCACGGGCCAAGCGCCACCTCCCCGGGGAGCCACCATCCCCGGACTGCGCTGGTCCGCCGACCTGCCGCCCGCCCACACGGCGATGATCTGTGTCGCCCTTCCCGGCCTGGCCATCTCGACGGAGGCGGGGCAGCTGACCGGGCGGGGGCTGGAGGGCTTCTACCGTGCCGGCCGACGCGTGCTCTCCCGATGCGAGATCCGTGTGGCCGGACGGGAGCCCCTGGCGGTGCAGGCCCGGATGATTGCCGCCGACCGCGCTCGTTTCGTGGGCACGCTCCGCACGTCCCCGCAGGCGGGACCGGACCCGGACGTGGTGGTGGAACGCAACCGCTACGCGGACGGCACCGAGCGCATCACCCTGCACAGCGCGGCTTCCCGTCCGCTGCGCCTGCCCGTCGAAGTGGCCCTGGGCTCGGACCTCGCCGACCTCGGAGCGATCGCCTCCGGCAACGCGGGTCCGGAACTCGCCCCCAGCGTCCATGACTCGGGCCTGCGCTGGTCCTGCGCCACCGGCAACGCGTCCGTCACGGCCGAGCCGCCTCCCTCGGACGCCCTCGCCTCGGCCGGGCTGTTGCGCTGGGAGCTGGACCTGCCGCCGGGCGGCAGCAGAAGCGTGGAACTGCGGGTGCGGCCGGACGGCGCGGGTCCGCTCCGAGCAGTCGGCCGCGCGGCGACCAGCCCTCTGGCCCCGGCACACGCGGAGGGCGACGATCCCACAGCCGCCGCCCTGCTGCGGACGAGCATCCAGGACCTCCAGGCCCTGCTGCTGCGGGACCCTGCCCACCCCACCGACACCCATCTCGCGGCAGGAGCACCCTGGCGCTGCGGGATGGCCCCGGCCGATGCGCTCGTCGCCGCCCGCATGGTCCTGCCCCTGGGCACGGGCTTGGCCGCGGGGACACTGCGCATCCTCGCCCGCACCCAACTCACCGGCCCAGGAACGCAGTCCGGGATGATCCCCGGCCCGAGACGGGACGCCGGCCCCCTCCTGCCGCCGCACTGCACCGGCACCGAGGCCACGCTGCTCTTCCCGGTCCTGCTCGCCGAAGCCCGCCGCTGGGGTCTCCCCGAGCAGGAGACGGAGGCCCTGCTGCCCGCCGCCGAACGGTGCCTGAACTGGCTGCGGGCCGCGGTGGGGGACGACCCGTACCTGCGCGACCCGCACTCCCGCGGTCTCACCCGCTGCGAGACACAGGCACACGCTCACCGGGCCGCGCTGCTCGGCGCCGACCTGCTCGAGGCCTGCGGACGCACGGGCGGGGACGGGCTCAGACAGTGGGCACAGGCCCTGAGGACCGCGTTCAGGAAGGACTTCTGGGTGGACGACCTGGGAGGCGGAAGACCTGCGGTGGCCCGCACGCCGGACGGCAGGCTCGTGCCGCACCTCAGCTCGGCCGCGGCCCACCTTCTCGACACCGGTCTGCTGGGCGGGGGAGTCATGGCGCCGGGGCTGCTCGACAAAGTGCAGACCGACCACCTCGCCCGGTTGCTCGGCAGTCCGGCCATGGACTCGGGGTGGGGCCTGCGGGGACTCGGTGCGAAGGAACGGGGTTTCAACCCGTTCGGGCACCGCGCCGGGGCCGTACGGGTTCAGGAGACGGCCCTCGCCGTCGCGGGACTGGCCGCCGCCGACTACGAGAAGGAGGCGGCGTCGCTGCTGCGCGGCGCCCTCGCGGCCGCCGCGACCTTCGACCACCGCCTGCCCGAGATGTACGCGGGGGAGCAGCGCGCCGAGGGCGGCGCACCGCTCCCGCACCCGGCGGCCTGCCGTCCGGCGGCCACCGCGGCAGCCGCCGGAGTGCTGCTGCTGACCACGCTCGCCGGCATCCGCCCCGACGCCCCGGCCGGGACGGTCACCCTGCGGCCCGTGCGCGGCGCACCCCTCGGCGAGATCGGCTTCACCGGTCTGCGGGTGGCCGGTGCCCCGTTCTCCGTGCGGGTCAGCCGCCTGGGCCTCGCCATGGTCGAAGAGGCGGCCGACGGACTGCAACTGGGGGTGTGACCTGCCAGGATCTGTCATCTTCGGAACGCTCGGCGAGACGCTCGAGCCCATTCCGTACCCAAGTGGATCAGTAAGCGAAGCGACCGGCGAAGGGAGTGTTTATCGTCAGGCAGACGACTATGATCGCGGCATGCCCTACGACCCGTCAGCGTTTCCGCCCTTCGCCGTCACCGTGGACCTGGTCGTGCTGACCGTGCGCCGCCATGCCCTGTGTGCGCTGGCGGTACGCAGGGGCGAACCGCCGTTCCAGGGGCGGTGGGCGCTCCCCGGCGGTTTCGTGCGGGCCGACGAGGACCTGGCGCAGGCGGCGGCACGCGAGCTCGCGGAGGAGACCGGGCTGCGTGTCCACGACCCCGCCGTCCCCGCCCAGGACAACGGTGCTCATCTGGAGCAGCTCGCAACCTACGGTGACCCCAAGCGGGACCCCCGCATGCGGGTCGTCAGCGTCGCGCACCTCGCCCTCGCACCGGACCTGCCCGCGCCGAGGGCGGGCGGTGACGCCAGCAACGCCCGCTGGGCTCCGGTCGAGGAACTGCTGCAGCAGGGCGGGTACGGACGGGACGCCGAGCCGGTCGCGCCGCTGGCCTTCGACCACGCGCAGATCCTGGCGGACGGGGTCGAGCGCGCCCGTTCGAAGATCGAGTACTCGTCGCTGGCCACGGCTTTCTGCCCGCCCGAGTTCACGGTCGGGGAGCTGCGGCGCGTCTACGAAGCGGTGTGGGGCGTGGCGCTCGACCCGCGCAACTTCCACCGCAAGGTGACCGGCACGCCGGGCTTCCTCGTCCCCACGGGCGGGACGACCACCCGGCAGGGCGGCCGCCCGGCGCAGCTGTTCCGCGCGGGAGGGGCGACCCTGCTCAACCCCCCGATGCTGCGCCCCGAGGTGTGATCGCCGGAGCGGACCGTCACGACCGGCATCGGGGTCACGCGCGTGCGGCCGCGGTGCGTTCACGGCCCGGACGAGGTCGCCCTGTCGGGTCGGGGCAGGCCGTGCGAGGGGTCGCCGGATGCCCGGAAAAACGGACATAGCGCGCTATCTTGCTGCGGGTGATCGAGGCCTTCGGACTGACCAGCAACCCCCGTAAAGAGCTGCCGCCCGCGGCCGACGACGTCTCCTTCCAGGCGCGAGCAGGCCGCGTCACCACGCTGCTCGGTGCACCGGGCGCCGGAAAGACGACGGTCCTCAGGCTCATGCTGGAGCTTCAACAGGGCCGTGGAATCACCTACTTCAGGGGTCGGCCCCTGCATCGCATCGCTCACCCGTCACGTGAGGTCGGCGCTCTGCTCGGGGACGTACCGGGTCACCCGGCCCGGACGGTCCGCGGTCATCTGCGCATGCTGTGCGCCGCGGCGGGAGTACCGGTCCGGCGTGCCGACGAAGTCCTCGAGGCCGTCGGGCTCGTGAGCCTGCGCGAGGAGCGTCTGGGGACCCTCTCGCGCGGCATGGACCGCCGACTCGGACTGGCCTGCGTCCTGCTGGCCGACCCGCACACCCTCGTCCTCGACGACCCCGCCGACGGGCTCTCCACGCGGGAGAGCGACTGGCTGCACGGCATGTTGCGGGCCCACGCCGCGCAGGGCGGCACGGTCCTGTTCACCACGGCCGACCCCAAGGAGGCCGCCCGCACAGCCGACCGGGTCGTCACCCTGGAGCAGGGCAGGGTCGTGGCCGACCAGGAGGCCGCGGAGTTCTCGCGGACCCGGCTGCGTCCCCGGGTCGCCGTACGCAGCCCTCACGCGGCCCGTCTCGCCGCCCTCCTGACCAAGCAGGCCCGTACCGCGCAGCGCTCGGTCGAGGTCGTACGCGAGGACGGCAACCGCCTTTCCGTGTACGGCAGTACCTGCGCGGAGGTCGGGGAGACCGCGTTCCGTCACGGCATCGTCGTCCATCAACTCGCCGACGAGATCGGCGACATGGGGCCCGGTGCGGGAGCCGCCACGGCGACACCGAGTCCGCTCGCCACCCGGCCCGGCACCGTCGCCGGCACGGTGATCACCGCGCGGCGTCCCACGCTGGATCCATCCGCCGTCAGCGAGCCCCCGGAGCCAGGGGCCGAGAAGCCGACGGCTTGCCTGCCACCGGATCAGCGCGCAGGCGCGCCTGTCATGCTCTGCGACGATGCCGACTCGCCCGACCATTCGGGAGAAGGCGCCGTGGCCGCGCCGACAGGGCTCTCGTCGCCGGATGTGCTCGCCGGCACGGATGCGCCGGCCGACGGCCCCGGCGTCGGGGCACCCGCGCCCGACGGCATGGACACCCGGCACGGCGACCCCGGCCTCCGGGAGCCGAACGCCACAGAAGCCCGCGCCGCCCGCGGCAGCCGTTCCCTCGACGCCGGCACGACCCGTTCCCTCAACGAAGGCGCCAGCCGTGCCCTCGAAGCCCGTACCGCCCGTTCCCTCGGCCCCGGTGCCACGCACGTCCTCGACGCCAAGGGCGCACGCACCCTCGACGCCCTGCCCCCTCTGCCGCCGCCGATCTCCGTCCGTCCCGCGCCCAGCCCGCTGCGCCCTCTGCGGTACGAGATCCGGCGGGCCGCCGGGATCGGTACCGGGTTCCTCACCGGGGCCGTCGTGCTCGTCGTGTCCGCCGTGACCGCCGTCGTGCTCGCCCGCATCGGGCACACCCCGCAGCCGCGCCTGCTGGCCTCGTGGCCCCAGGAGCTGCCCCTGCCGCCCGCGGCGCTCGGCGCGGGCCTGCTCGGCGCGCTGGCCTTCGGCGACGAGTTCCGCCACCCCGCCCTGGCGGCCGACCGCGGCACCGTGCCCCGCCGGCTGGGGCTGCTGGTCGCCAAACTGCTTGTCGCCTCGGTCACGGCGCTGGCGCTGGCCGTCCTCACCGTCGGCTGCAACGCCGAAGTGCTCTATCTCGTCTACGGACGGGAGCTCGCCCAGGTTCCCACCGACTGGCTTCCGCTCAGTGCGAGTTGGATCGGGCTGGTGGTCGGCTGCGCCTGGGCCGGGGTGCTGGCCGCGGGAGTCTTCCGGTCCACCACGGCCGGTCTCGCCGCCGTGGCCGCCGTGCCCCTGCTCGTCGTCCCCGTCGTACACCAGGTCCTGAACGGGCCGTCCGTGCGGACCGCTGCCGGGCTTCCGGTGCGGCTGCGCGAGACCCTGCTGCCGAGGTGGCCCTTCGGGGGAGAGCGGTATCTGGAGGCCGCACTGCGGATGATCTCCCAACCCGTGGGCGGTGCACTGACGTTGTCGCTGGCCGCGCTGCTCTGCGCCTACCTGCTCACCGGGCTGCGGAGCCGGTTCCGGTGACGACTGTCCGTAACCCTTAGTTCGGCCCTGCGCACAACTCCCCGCAGAACGCCCATTTCTTTCCGATAAGGCGTCAATTGCGACGGGGTGAGCGATCACCCTTTCGTGTGCTTTTCACCAAAGACCTCAAGGGAGTTGGCGAGGACGCCGACAAAGGATGCGTGAGTACCCTTGCGCACACCATGATGACCGCCGCCCGCTCTGCTGACACCGGCCTCGCGAGCCCGGGCGAACTCGACCGCTACCCCTACGCCGAGGCGCCCGCCGTCGACCGTGTCGGCGCCCCTGCCTGGGACGGCGGGGACCCGGAGCTGGGCCGTGTCGGCCGGCGCGCCGCGGGCAGCCGCGGGCGCGGGCTGCACGGCCAACTTGTTCAGCAGCTGGGTCAGATGATCGTCTCCGGCGACCTGGGCGCCGACCGCCCGCTGGTGCCCGAGGAGATCGGCCAGCGCTTCGAGGTCTCCCGCACCGTCGTGCGCGAGTCGCTCCGCGTGCTGGAGGCCAAGGGTCTGGTGAGCGCCCGACCGAACGTCGGCACGCGCGTGCGCCCCGTCAGTGACTGGAACCTCCTCGACCCGGACATCATCGAGTGGCGCGCCTTCGGGCCGCAGCGGGACAACCAGCGCCGTGAGCTCAGTGAGCTGCGCTGGACGATCGAGCCGCTCGCCGCCCGCCTCGCCGCGGGGCACGGCCGTGAGGACGTCCAGCAGCGCCTCGTGGACATGGTCGAGATCATGGGGCACGCGATGGCCCAGGGTGATGCGCTCACCTTCTCCCGCGCCGACTCCGAGTTCCATTCGCTGCTCATCCAGGTCGCGGGCAACCGCATGCTGGAGCACCTCTCCGGGATCGTCTCCGCGGCCCTCCAGGTCTCCGGCGGTCCGGTCACCGGCTGTGACCGGCCGAACGAGGCGTCGCTGGCTCACCACGGCCGCATCTGCGACGCCCTGGCCACGGGCGACGGAGCCGGTGCCGAGGCGGCGATGCGGCAACTCCTCACGGTCCTTCCCGAGGTGGAACGCGTGGTGCCCGCCCCGCGCGAGCACTGATCGCGTTCCACGGGCGGCGCGACCGGGTGTGCCACCCCCCTCCTGTGGCAACGCCCGCTCGGTGACCCGCCTCCCGTCGGACCCCGTGGGATCCTTGGTGATCCCGCGGGGTCCGACGGCGCGAAGGGGCCGTGAAACCACCGGGGCGGCCGGGTCGATGTCAGGAGTGACCACCTTTGTGTGTGCCTGACCTTTTTTGTTCGCTTACGGGGTGTGACTCGGGCCACGCAGATTGGGCGTAACGCTCGTGGGAAGAACGCGATGACCTAAGAGGTGACAGCCGCGGAGGGAATACGGACGCCGTTCACGGCGCTGTGCATCTTCCCGGCCCCCGCCCGCGCCGTCGGCCCATCCCCAAGCCGGCGGTCGGCTCCTGTCCCTGTGGACGGGGCCGGAAGCCGTTTTCCAACGTTCCGAGAGGTTGTTCGTGTCGGCCAGCACATCCCGTACGCTCCCGCCGGAGATCGCCGAGTCCGTCTCTGTCATGGCGCTCATTGAGCGGGGAAAGGCTGAGGGGCAGATCGCCGGCGATGACGTGCGTCGGGCCTTCGAAGCTGACCAGATTCCGGCCACTCAGTGGAAGAACGTACTGCGCAGCCTCAACCAGATCCTCGAGGAAGAGGGTGTGACGCTGATGGTCAGTGCCGCAGAGCCCAAGCGCACCCGAAAGAGCGTCGCAGCGAAGAGTCCCGCCAAGCGCACCGCCACCAAGACGGTCGCGGCCAAGGCGGTGACCACGAGGAAGGCCACCGCCGGCGCCACGCCGGCGGCGCCCGCCGCCGAGCCCGCCGCCGAGGAGGAGGCGCCCGCCAAGAAGGCGGCCGCCAAGAAGACCACCACCGCCAAGAAGGCGACGGCGAAGAAGACCACCCCCGCCAAGAAGACGGCGGCCAAGAAGACCAGCGCCAAGAAGGACGACGTCGAGCTCCTCGAGGAGGAGGTGCTCGAGGAAGCAGCCCCCGGCAAGGCCGGCGAGGAGCCCGAGGGCACCGAGGCCGCGGGCTTCGTGCTGTCCGACGAGGACGAGGACGACGCGCCCGCGCAGCAGGTCGCGGCCGCCGGCGCCACCGCCGACCCGGTCAAGGACTACCTCAAGCAGATCGGCAAGGTCCCCCTGCTCAACGCCGAGCAGGAGGTCGAGCTCGCCAAGCGCATCGAGGCCGGTCTGTTCGCCGAGGACAAGCTGGCCAACGCCGACAAGCTTGCGCCCAAGCTGAAGCGCGAGCTGGAGATCATCGCCGAGGACGGCCGCCGCGCCAAGAACCACCTGCTGGAGGCCAACCTCCGCCTCGTGGTCTCCCTGGCCAAGCGTTACACCGGCCGCGGCATGCTCTTCCTGGACCTCATCCAGGAGGGCAACCTCGGTCTGATCCGCGCGGTCGAGAAGTTCGACTACACCAAGGGCTACAAGTTCTCCACGTACGCCACCTGGTGGATCCGTCAGGCGATCACCCGCGCGATGGCCGACCAGGCCCGCACCATCCGTATCCCGGTGCACATGGTCGAGGTCATCAACAAGCTCGCGCGCGTGCAGCGCCAGATGCTCCAGGACCTGGGCCGCGAGCCCACGCCGGAGGAGCTGGCCAAGGAGCTCGACATGACCCCGGAGAAGGTCATCGAGGTCCAGAAGTACGGCCGCGAGCCCATCTCGCTGCACACGCCGCTCGGCGAGGACGGCGACAGCGAGTTCGGTGACCTCATCGAGGACTCCGAGGCGGTCGTCCCGGCCGACGCCGTCAGCTTCACGCTCCTCCAGGAGCAGCTGCACTCCGTGCTCGACACCTTGTCCGAGCGCGAGGCGGGCGTCGTCTCGATGCGCTTCGGTCTCACCGACGGTCAGCCGAAGACCCTCGACGAGATCGGCAAGGTCTACGGCGTCACGCGTGAGCGGATCCGTCAGATCGAGTCCAAGACGATGTCGAAGCTGCGCCACCCGTCCCGTTCGCAGGTGCTGCGCGACTACCTCGACTGATCGGGGTCGTACGACACACGAGGCCCGGTTCCCCCTCGGGGGGCCGGGCCTTCGCCGTGCTGCCTCCCCTCACGCGAGGGGCCGGCTCCGCGCGGGTGCGGGGGCGGCCGCGCGCGGGTGCGGGGCGCCGCCGGGTGGATCACCCTGGGTGTCTCACCGACATCACGGAGTGAGGAGCGCGTATGCGTCGTCTGGTCCGAGCCCTGATCCGACCTCTGGCCCTGGCAGCCGCGGCCACCGCCCTGTCAGCGGGTTCCACCGCCTCTGTGGCCGCCGACCGGGGGGTCATAGGCGGGTTCCCGGTCGATGCGTCGCAGAGCCCGTGGACGGTGGCCCTGTCCAGTCGTGACCGGTTCGGGGGTACGCGCGCGGGGCAGTTCTGCGGCGGCGTGGCGGTCGGGCGCACCACCGTGCTCACGGCGGCGCACTGCATGGACCGGGCCGTCCTGGGCGGCCCTCCGGAGCGGGTGAAGGACCTCAAGGTCATAACGGGCCGCACGGACCTGCTCGCGGACCGCGGTGGCCAGGAGATCGCCGTGCGTTCCACCTGGGTGAACCCGGCCTACGACGGCGTGAGCAACATCGGCGACTTCGCCGTGCTCACCCTGGACCGGCCGCTGCCCGCCGACTCGGTCATCGGCATGGCGGCACACGGCGACCCCGCGTACGCGGCGGGGGAGGTCGCGACGGTGTACGGGTGGGGTGACGTCTCGGGAGCCGGGGAGTATCCCAGCGATCTGCGCGCGGCACGCGTGCGCGTGCTCCCCGACGCGCTCTGTGAGGAGGCGTATCCGGGTGGCGCCGACGGCGCCTACGACGCCAGGAGCATGCTGTGTGCCGGAGAGCAGGAAGGGGGCCGGGACGCCTGCCAGGGCGACAGCGGGGGGCCGCTGGTCGCTCGGGGGCGGCTGATCGGCCTGGTGTCCTGGGGGATCGGCTGCGGGAGGGCCGGCAGTCCCGGCGTGTACATGCGGGTGTCCGACATCATGCGGACGCTCGGCTGGGAGTGATCCTCCGGGGCCGTGCCGGATGAACGCCGGACCAGGGCTGGACGAAACCCGGCCAGAGCCCGGCCGGCGCCGAAGCGGACCCCCGGAAAAGGGCCCGGCCCGGCAGTAGAACGGCACCCGTCAGTAGACCGGCACCCGTCAGTTGATCGGTGCCGATCAGCACACCGGTGCCGATCAGCACACCGGCGCCGGTCGGTCGACCGGACCCCGGCAGGGAAGTGTGTGAGGCGTCCGACGATACTCGCGCGGCTGCACGGGGGACGAGGACGGGCGGCTGCCTCTGGGAGGGGCAGCCGCCCGTTCTCCGGCCTGTGCCGGGCTGGCTCGTCGTCGGACGCGAGGTGTCAGCGCTCTTCTTCGGAGGCGGTCGCGGGAGCGGCCGTCAGTCGCTCCGTCTCGTCCTGTATCTCAGCGGCGATCTTCTTGAGTTCCGGCTCGAACTTGCGCCCGTGGTGGGCGCAGAAGAGCAGCTCTCCGCCGCTGAGCAGGACGACGCGCAGGTACGCCTGGGCGCCGCAGCGGTCGCAGCGATCAGCGGCCGTCAACTGGCTCGCAGGGGTCAGAACAGTAGTCACGTCGCCTCTTCTCTAGCTCGACGAGCTGTCGTACCAGGGTCAACATCCAACCAGCCCCAAAACGTTCCCGCTCGTGGCTTTTCCTCGAAAAAATCTTCCGAGGCGGCTGTCTGCTGCCGGTTGGCGGCGAATGTGCCGTATTGCGTGTCTATGTGTCTTACGGGGCTTCGCGTCGTATCGGTGGTCGGTCCTCCCGGCTGGGTTGCCGGTTGTTCATGAGGACGTGCCCGGAGCCTAAATGGTTCATGCCTGGAAGGGAACGTGATGTGGACTTCACTCCATCGAGGGATCGAACAGGCATGCGAGTGTGGACTAGTCTGAGTTTCCCGACGAGGGTGGCGTTACAGGGGCTCTACCAGGCCTGGGTACCCTCTCACCGGTGACTGAAGCCGCGCCCTTACCCAACAGGGCCCCATCTGAAATTCAGCGAGGAGCGAACCGCGTGACCGCCGAGACGTCCGTGCCGTCCACAGCTCTGCTGGCAGGAGCAGACCGGGACGGTTCCAACTACACCGCGCGGCACCTGCTCGTCCTCGAGGGGCTCGAGGCCGTGCGCAAGCGCCCGGGTATGTACATCGGCTCGACCGACAGCCGCGGTCTGATGCACTGCCTCTGGGAGATCATCGACAACTCCGTCGACGAAGCCCTCGGTGGTTACTGCGACCACATCGAGGTCATCCTTCACGACGACGGCTCCGTGGAGGTCCGGGACAACGGCCGGGGCATCCCGGTCGACGTCGAGCCCAAGACCGGCCTCTCCGGCGTCGAGGTCGTCATGACCAAGCTGCACGCCGGCGGAAAGTTCGGCGGCGGCTCGTACGCCGCCTCCGGCGGTCTGCACGGCGTCGGCGCCTCCGTGGTGAACGCCCTGTCCGCCCGGCTGGACGTCGAGGTGGACCGCGGCGGGCACACCCACGCGATCAGCTTCCGGCGCGGTGTCCCCGGCGCCTTCGCCGGCAACGGCCAGGACGCGAAGTTCGAGGCGAAGAGCGGCCTGCGCAAGGCCAGGAAGATCCCGAAGTCCCGCACCGGCACGCGCGTGCGCTACTGGGCCGACCGCCAGATCTTCCTCAAGGACGCCAAGCTCAACCTGGAGACGCTGCACCAGCGCGCCCGCCAGACCGCGTTCCTGGTGCCCGGCCTGACCATCGTCGTCCGCGACGAGTTCGGGCTCGGCGAGGGCGGCAGCAAGGGCGAGGAGTCCTTCCGCTTCGACGGCGGCATCAGCGAGTTCTGCGAGTACCTGGCCAGCGACAAGCCGGTCTGCGACGTCCTCCGCTTCTCCGGTCAGGGCACCTTCCGGGAGACCGTCCCGGTGCTCGACGAGCACGGTCAGATGACCCCGACCCAGGTCACCCGGGAGCTCGACGTCGACGTCGCCATGCGCTGGGGCACCGGGTACGACACGACCCTGAAGTCGTTCGTGAACATCATCGCCACGCCCAAGGGCGGCACCCACGTCGCCGGCTTCGAGCAGGCCGTGGCGGCCACGATGAACGAGGTGCTGCGCGCCAAGAAGCTGCTGCGCGTCGCCGAGGACGACATCGTCAAGGACGACGCCCTGGAGGGCCTGACCGCGGTCGTCACGGTGCGTCTGGCCGAGCCCCAGTTCGAGGGCCAGACCAAGGAGGTCCTGGGGACCTCGGCGGCCCGCCGCATCGTGAACAACGTGATCAGCAAGGAACTCAAGGCGTTCCTGACGTCCACGAAGCGCGACGCCGCCCAGCAGGCCCGTGTCGTCATGGAGAAGGCCGTCGCCGCGGCCCGTACGCGGATCGCGGCCCGGCAGCACAAGGACGCGCAGCGCCGCAAGACGGCCCTGGAGTCCTCCTCCCTGCCGGCGAAGCTCGCCGACTGCCGCAGCGACGACGTCGACCGCAGCGAGCTGTTCATCGTCGAGGGCGACTCCGCGCTCGGCACGGCGAAGCTCGCCCGTAACTCCGAGTTCCAGGCGCTGCTGCCGATCCGGGGCAAGATCCTCAACGTCCAGAAGTCGTCCGTCACGGACATGCTGAAGAACGCCGAGTGCGGCGCGATCATCCAGGTCATAGGAGCCGGCTCCGGGCGGACCTTCGACATCGACGCGGCCCGCTACGGCAAGATCATCATGATGACGGACGCCGACGTCGACGGCTCCCACATCCGCACGCTGCTGCTCACCCTCTTCCACCGCTACATGCGGCCCATGGTCGAGGCGGGCCGGGTGTTCGCCGCGGTGCCGCCGCTGCACCGGATCGAGATCACCCAGCCCAAGAAGGGCCAGGACAAGTACGTGTACACGTACTCGGACCGGGAACTGCGCGACAAGCTCATGGAGTTCCAGAGCAAGGGCATCCGCTACAAGGACTCCATCCAGCGCTACAAGGGCCTCGGCGAGATGGACGCCGACCAGTTGGCCGAGACGACCATGGACCCCCGTCACCGCACGCTGCGCCGGATCAACCTCTCCGACCTGGAGGCGGCCGAGCAGGTCTTCGACCTGCTCATGGGCAACGACGTGGCGCCGCGCAAGGAGTTCATCTCCAACTCGGCGGCGACGCTGGACCGCTCGCGGATCGACGCCTAGCGGCCGCGCGGAGTTCCGCGCCCGCCGGGAGCGCCGAGAGGCTCCCGGCGGGCGTTCGGCGTTCCCGGCGGGCGCCCCCGCGCGGCCCTGCGCGGATCGCGTCACCTGATGGGGTGAAGAGCGCGGGGAAGAAGAGTCGGGGATCTTCCCGTTCTGTCCATCCTTGGGCATGCAGTCAAGCAAGGGCCGTCCCCACACAGTCGGGGCTGGTCAGGAGAGTCCGGTCGAGCGGTTCGACGGTCATGACGCGGGTGCGGCCGAGGAGGCCGTTCGGCTGAGGTACGACGACCCCTGGTACGACGCTCTCGCCTCCGGCTGGGGCGAGTCGGAGGAGGCCGGAGCGCCGGCGGCGGTGCCCCCGGCGCGTGCGTCGGGCGCCGGCGGTGTCGCGGCGGCCGACGTGTATCTGGAGGTGCAGCGCAGCGCTGCCTTCCAGGAGGTGCGGCGGCGGTACCGGCGGTTCGTGGTGCCGGCCTTCGCGGCCTTCTTCGCCTGGTACGTGGGGTACGTCGTCGCGGCCACGACCGTGCCGGAGCTCATGGCCCGGCCCGTGGCGGGCGCGGTGAACGTGGCGCTCGTGGCGGGGCTCGGCCAGTTCCTGACCACGTTCCTGCTCACCTGGGCCTACGCGCGGCACGCGCGGCTGCGGCGGGACCGGGCGGCACTGGAGCTGCGCTGGGACACCCAGGAACTGACCCGCGGCGTGAACGGCGGTGCCTCGTGACGAACGAGCACCAGACCCTGGCGCTGCTGCTGTTCAGCGCGTTCGTCGCGGTCACCCTGGGCATCACGACGTGGGTGGGCCGCAACCGCCGCGGTTCGGCGGAGGAGTTCTATGCGGGCGGGCGGCTCTTCACCCCGATGGAGAATGGTTTTGCCATCGCGGGCGACTACATGTCGGCCGCGTCCTTCCTGGGCGTCACCGGCCTGATCGCGCTGTTCGGGTACGACGGGCTGCTGTACGTCGTCGGATTCCTGGTGGCCTGGCTGGTGGTGCTGTTCTTCGTCGCCGAACTGGTGCGCAACTGCGGTCGCTTCACGCTCGCCGACGTCGTGGCGGCGCGCATGCGGGAGAGGCCGGTGCGGATCGCGGCGGGAACTTCCTCGGTCACCGTGTCCGTTCTGTATCTGGTGGCGCAGATGGTCGGCGCGGGCAGCCTGGTCGCGCTGCTGCTCGGGGGCACGAGCGGGGCGGCGCGGGCCTGGACGGTCATCGGCGTCGGGGCACTCATGGTGATCTACGTGTCGATGGGAGGGATGCGGGCGACCACCTGGATCCAGATCGTCAAGGCCGTTCTGCTGCTCGGCGGCACCATCGCGCTGACGGCGCTCGTCCTCGTGCGCTTCCACGGCGACCTCAACCGGCTGCTGCTCACCGCGGCCGAGCGGAGCGGGTACGGCGAGGCGTTCCTGGCGCCCGGGCTGAGGTACGGCGGCGACTGGACCGCGCGGTTCGACTTCATCAGCCTGGGCTTGGCCCTGGTGCTGGGCACGGCGGGCCTGCCGCACATCCTGTCGCGCTTCTACACCGTGCCCACCGCGCGCGCCGCGCGCCGGTCGGTCGTCTGGGCGGTCGGGCTCATCGGCGGCTTCTACCTGATGACGATCGTCCTCGGATTCGGCGCGGCCGCGATCGTCGGACCGGACGCCGTGCGCGGGTCCAACGCGGCCGGGAACACGGCGGTTCCGCTGCTGGCGCTCGACCTGGGCGGCGGCGCCGGAAGCACCGGCGGGACGGTTCTCTTCGCCATCGTCGCCGCGGTCGCCTTCGCCACGATCCTCGCCGTGGTCGCCGGGATCACGCTCGCGTCCTCGGCGTCCGTCGCCCACGACCTGTACGCGTCGTTGCGGCGCAAGGGCGGCAGGCCGCGCAGCGAGGTGGCCGTGGCCCGGGTCGCGGCCGTGGGTGTCGGCATGGTGGCGATCGCCCTCGGCCTGCTGGCGCGGGACCTCAACGTCGCGTTCCTGGTGGGCCTCGCCTTCGCCGTCGCCGCGTCGGCGAACCTGCCCGTACTGGTCTACTCCCTGTTCTGGCGCGGCTTCACCACCCGAGGCGCCGTCTGGTCCGTCTACGGCGGTCTGATCCCGGCCGTGGTGCTGGTGGTGCTGTCCCCCGTCGTCTCGGGGAGCCCCGACTCGCTCTTCCCGGGCGTCGACCTGCAGTACTTCCCGTTGCAGAACCCGGGGTTGGTGTCCATCCCGCTGGGCTTCCTCGCGGGCTGGCTGGGCACGGTCACGTCGGCGGAGGTCCCGGACGAGGCCCGGCACGCGGAGACCGAGGTGCGGTCGCTGACCGGGGCGGGAGCGGCGTGACGGTCGCTGACAGGGGGCGGGAGCGGCGTACCGGTCCCTGACCGGGGGCCGGAACGGCGCAACGGTCGCTGACCGAGGGAGCGAGCGGCTGGCGGCCGGCTCGGGGACACCGTGGCCGCAGCCCGGCCGTCGGACCGCTACGAGCGGGTCGCCCACACGTAACGGTGCTCCGGGCGGCCCGCGTCGCCGTACTTGAGGGTGAGGCGGGCCCGGCCCGTGCGCTCCAGGAGCTTGAGGTAGCGCTGGGCGGTCTGACGGCTCACCCCGGTCCGTTCGGCGATCTCCTGGGCCGACAGGGGCCCGCCCGCGTTCATCAGGGCCTGCCGGACCAGCTCCGCCGTCGTGGGTGAGTGCCCCTTGGGCAGGGCGGGCTCCGCCCCGGCGGACAGGGCGCCGAAGATGCGGTCCACCTCCGCCTGCTCCGCCTCCCCGCCCCCGTCCAGCGTGCGGCGCAGCTCCGCGTACGCCTCCAGCTTCGCGCGCAGACCCGCGAAGGCGAACGGCTTGACCAGGTACTGCAGGGCGCCGTGCCGCATCGCCGCCTGCACGGTGGACACGTCCCGGGCCGCCGTCACCATGATCACGTCGGTCTGGTGGCCGCGCCGCCGCATCTCCTGGACGACCGCCAGCCCCGTGTCGTCGGGCAGATAGTGGTCCAGCAGCACCAGGTCCAGCCGGGGCAACGCCTCCACCTGGCGCAGCGCCTCCGCGGCACTGTGGGCCTCGCCGGCGACGTGGAAACCCGGCACCTTCTCGACGTAGGCGGCGTTGACCCGCGCGACCCTGACGTCGTCGTCCACGACCAGAACCTCGATCATCACGACCCCTCTTCGGCGTTCTGCGCGGCGGACGGCACGGTCAGGGCCGGTTCGGGGCCCGGCTCGGTCAGCGCCTCGGGCAGGACGACGGTGAACTCCGCGCCCCCGCCGTGCGCCCGGCCGACGGTCGCGCTGCCGCCCTGCCGTTCGGCGAGCCTGCGTACCAGGGACAGCCCGAGGCCCCGCTCCCGGTGGGCCGGCGGCTTCTTCGTCGACCAGCCCTCCGTGAAGATCAACTCCCGGTGCTCGGGCGGGATTCCCGGGCCCGTGTCCCGCACCCGAAGGGTGACCGTCCGCCCCTCGGCGCGCAGTTCGACCTCCACGCGCGCGTGCGGCGTGCCCGCGACCGCGTCGAGGGCGTTGTCCACCAGGTTGCCGACGACCGTGACCAGCCCCCGCGGGTCGACCAGCCGGTCGGGCAGCCCGGTCCGGTCCGACACCCCGAGGGCGACACCTCGCTCGGCCGCGACGGTCGCCTTGCCGACCAGCAGGGCGGCGAGCAACGGGTCCTCGATCCGCTCGGTGATCTGCTCGGAGGTGGCACGGTGGGCGCCGACCACCTCCCCGACGAAGTCGACGGCGTCGTCGTACATCTCCAGCTCCAGCAGCCCCAGGAGGGTGTGCATCCGGTTGGCGTGCTCGTGGTCCTGGGCGCGCAGGGCGTCGATCAGGCCGCGGGTGGAGTCGAGTTCCCGGCCCAGTTGTTCCAGCTCGGTCCGGTCGCGCAGGGTGGCCACCGCGCCGCCGTCGTCGGTGGGCATCCGGTTGGCGACCAGCACGCGCTGGCCGCGCACGGTGAGCAGGTCCGTGCCGGTCACGCGGCCGGCCAGGACATCGGCGGTTCGGCCCGCGCCCAGCGCCTCGTCGGGGGTGCGGCCCACCACCGTATCCCCGAGGCCCAGTAGCCGCTGCGCCTCGTCGTTGACCAGGCGGATGCGGCCGGTGCGGTGAAGGGCGACCACGCCCTCCCGGATGCCGTGCAGCATGGCCTCCCGTTCCGACAGCAGCGCGGCGATGTCCGAGAACGCCAGGTCCCTGGTCTGCCGGTGCACCCGGCGGGAGATCAGCCAGGCTGCGAGCGCGCCCACGGCCAGGGCACCCCCGGCGTACGCGAGCAGCCCCGGGATCGCGTGGATGAGCCGGGCCCGGACGCTGTCGTAGGCGATACCGACCGACACCGCTCCGACGACCCTGCCGTCGCTGTCCCGCAGTGGCACCTTGCCCCGGGCGGAACGGCCGAGGGTGCCGTCGTCGATCTCCATGACCTCGCGGCCGGCCAGGGCCTTCCCCGGGTCGGTCGAGACGATCCCGCCGATCTGCTTGGGGTCGGTGTGCGACCAGCGCACGCCCCGCCAGTCCATCACCACGACGTACTCGGCCCGGGTGGCCCTCCGGACGCGCTCCGCCTCCCGCTGCACCGGGCCGTCCGGCGAGGGCGGCGTGTCCCGCAGGTCCTTCGCGAGCCCGGGCTGCTGCGCGGTCGTCTGCGCGATGGCCAGCGCGCGGCGCATGGCCTGGTCGTCCAGTTGGTCGCCGAGGGGCGCGAGGAACAACCCGGTCGCGAGGACCGCGACGCCCGCGGCGATGGCCACCTGCATCAGCAGCACCTGCGAGAACACCCGCCGCGGCAGGCCGAGGCGCAGGCGGCGTGCGGGGGGAGTGGGGCTCATACCGAAGACGGTACGTGCGGCCGCCCGGCTCCCGTGACGGGTGTGGCATGGATCTCTTGATCAACGATGTAGCGGGATCGGCAGATCAATGCTGCGGGCGTTCGGTCAATGGTGCAGGGCGTCGGCGATCAATGCTGAGGGGGCGAACGGGCGGCCGGACGTGCGGCGGAACCGGCGTCAGCCGGCCAGGGCCGTCGTCATCCTCAGCTCGCGCACCGCCATCACGTCCATCCGCGCGGGCGAGCCCAGGACCGACGCCCCGCAGCTCTCCGGACGCGGTGGCAGAGCCGCGCTCTGGGCGACCTCGACCAGCCAGCGACGTCCGTCCGCGTGGGCGACGGTCACCTCCCAGCGCGGGGCCGCGCCGGCCGTCCGCACGACGCTCAGCGCCTCGGCCCCGTACTCGCCGATGCCGGTGCGCACGGCGAGTTCGGCGGCCTGGCCCGGCCGCTCCCATGCGGACCTGCCCCGGCAGCCCTCCACGACGACACGTCCGTCCCGCGCGCCCTGCAGGACCTCCTTGAGCAGATGCGCCTCGGCCCGCCCGTAGGCGTAGCCGTACGGCAGCACCAGCACGGTCGGCGAGAAACGGTGACCACCCAGATGAGTGACCTCCCAGACGCCCTCGACCCCGGAGGTGGCGAGTTCGGCCGCGAGGGGGCGGCCGAGGAGCGCGCAGCAGCGGTCGCGCTTGCCGTTGGTGCAGACGAGCGCCAGCGGGTCGCCCTCGTGCGCGACTCCGCCGAGCACCGCGTCGAAGCTGCCGTGGTCGCCCCGGCCGAGTGCGGCGAAGTCGAGGTCGAGGAGCCGCGCGGGATCCGACGTCGTGGCGGTGCGCAGCCAGACGTCGCCCGGGACGGTGTGCGCCACGTACACCCGGCGGCTGGCGGGCATACGGCGGTCCGCGTGGCGCCCGGGGCGGCGGATCAGCACGATCCGCACGCCCGTGTCCTTCGCGGCCGCCTCCAGGGCACGCCCCAGGGCGGGGTCCAGGTGGCTCGAGGTGAGCGCCTTGGCACCCCATGGACCGGGCTGCTCCAGCAGCAGCCAGGTCCTCGCGGTGGCCGCGGTTCCCGAAACGGGCTCGTCGGAGTCCCGGGAGACGCTTGAGCACGTACTCACAGAGGTGAGCCTAACCTGACTTGGCTCGGCCGGCCTCCCGGGGCCGCCCGGTCTACTCCGGTAGGGGCTGCGGGGGCCTGGGACCGGTGTAGAGGCCGCTCGGGCGCATCCGCAGCGGTCGTTCGCCGTACTCCTCCAGCGCGTGGGCGATCCAGCCCGCGGTACGGGCCACGGCGAAGATCGTCTCCCCGGCGGTCGGGGGCATGCCGCAGGAGGCGGTGAGCACGGCGAGCGCGAGGTCGACGTTGGCGTGCAGCGGGGCGTGGCGGGCGGCGGTGTCGACGACGTCGCGGGCCGCCAGCAGGGCCGGCTCGGCGCGAGGCATGCCTTCCAGCAGGGCGAACAAGGCACGCGCGCGGGGGTCCTCGCCCGGGTACAGCCGGTGTCCGAGGCCCGGGATGCGGCGCCCGGCGCGCAGCTCGTCCGCGATCACCGGTCCTGCGTCGCCCTGGTCGAGCACGTCCTGGAGCATCCGGTGGGCGAGCCCGCTGGCCGCGCCGTGCAGCGGGCCCTCGATCACGCCCAGACCGGCGGTGACGGCCGCGTAGGCGTGCGCACGGGCCGAGGCGGCGACCCGCACGGCGAGGGTGGAGGCGGCCAGGTCGTGGTCGACGAGGAGGGCGAGGGCCGTCTCCAGGGCTCGCAGGGACGCCTCGTCGGCGTCCCGCGGGGACAGTCGCGTCCACAGGCGGTGGGCCAGGGGGGCCTGGTCGCGACGGTCGTCGCGGCGAATCTCGCGGCGGTCGTCTCGGCGGTCGTCGCGGCGGTCACCCGCGGCCGGCGGAAGGGCGGCGACGAGCGTCGGGATGAGACTGCGCGCCGTCCCCAGCACGGCTTCCTCGGACAGGTCGAAGCGCAGCGGGTCCGCCGTCGCGGCGGCGATGGTCGCGACGCGGAGCAGGTCGGCGGGCGCGGCGTGCTCGGGCAGGGCGTCGACGGCACGGCGGGCGACAGCCACCGAGCCGGCGGGCGCGGTGAACGTGCTGCCCGGGCGCATCCGGCCCGTCCACAGCCACTCGGCGACCTCCTCGTAGCTGTGCCGTGTGGCCAGGTCGACCGCGTCGACGCCGCGGAAGTAGTAGCGGTCGCTCTCGATGAGAGTGAGGCGGGTGCGCACGGCCAACTCGCCGCCGGCGCCCGACGTGCCCGAAGTGGCCGCGCCCTCGCGCCGGTTGCGGCGGGCGAGCGCCTCGACCTCCCGGGCGTCGAAGGTGCTGCCCCGGCCGCCGCTGCCCCGCCGGCTGCTGAGCTGGCCGCGGCTGACGTAGGCGTAGACCGTCTCTGGTTTCACGCCGAGCAGCTCGGCGGCCTCCTTGGTGCTCAGCCGCCGCTCCGGGCCGCCGGGAGCGGGTTCTTGATCGCGCATGCGGGTCACCGTATCCGTCCTGCGGCTCGTTGATCGGTACGCCTTACATTGATTCAATCAATGTTGACACGGATTAAGTCAAGCATGGACAGTCGAATCAAGTCCAGGGAGGAAGACATGTCCGTCAACAGGTCCGCAGCCACTCTCGTCGAGGTACCGCGGGGGCTCGCCGGTGTCGTCGTGACCGACACCCGGGTCGGCGACGTCCGCGGCCGCGAGGGCTTCTACCACTACCGCCAGTACTCGGCCGTCGATCTCGCACGGACCCGCGGCTTCGAGGACGTCTGGCACCTGCTCGTGCACGGCGAACTGCCCGACGCCGGGCGAAGCGCTGCCTTCGCGCGGGAGACCGCCGCGCTGCGGCGACTGCCCGACGCGGTGCGTGCCGCGCTGCCCGCCATCGCCGCGGCCGGCGGGCGCTCCGGTCCGCTCGCCGGGATGCGCACGGCACTGTCGCTGCTGGGCGCGGCGAAAGGCTTCCGCCCCGTGTACGACATCGACGCCGAGCAGCGCCGACGCGACACCCTCGAAGCGACGGCGGCCGTGCCCACCCTGCTCACGGCCCTGTACCGGCTGGGGCAGGGACTCGATCCGGTGGAGCCGAGGCAGGACCTGTCCTACGCGGCGAACTACCTCTACATGCTGACCGGCTCGGTACCGGACGACGGGCCTGCCCGGGCCATCGAGCAGTACCTCATCTCAACCATTGATCACGGATTCAATGCATCAACCTTCACGGCACGGGTGATCGCCTCGACGGGCGCGGACGTGGCCGCATGCCTCGCCGGTGCCGTGGCGGCGCTGTCAGGGCCGTTGCACGGGGGTGCGCCCAGTCGCGCGCTGGACACGCTGGACGCGATCGGCACCCCGGACCGCATCGACTCCTGGGTCCGGGAACGGGTGCTCGCGGGCGAGCGCATCATGGGCTTCGGGCACGCCGTCTACCGCACGGAGGATCCGCGCTCGCGGATGCTGCGCGAGGTCGCCCGGAAGTTCGGCGGACCGCGGGTGGACTTCGCCGTGGAGGTCGAACGGCACGTCGAGGCGATCCTGGCCGAGCTGAAGCCGGGCCGGGAACTCCACACCAACGTCGAGTACTACGCGGGCGTCGTCATGGAACTCTGCGGCCTGCCCCGCGAGATGTTCACCCCGACCTTCGCCGCCGCGCGGGTGGTGGGCTGGAGCGCCAACATCCTGGAACAGGCGGAGGACACGAAGATCATCCGCCCGGTGGCCCGCTACGTGGGCCCGGAGGCGCCGGCACCAGTGCCCGCCTGAGCCCTTCGGGCGACCGTGAGCTGCCGCTGCCGCTGCCGCTGCCGCTGCCATTGCCGGTGCTCCGGCCCGGGCCTGTCCGCCCGGCCCGGGGGGGCGTCCACCGAGCCCGGACTGTTTACCCGGCCCGGGCCCGTCCGCCGAGCTCGGGCCCGTTCACCCGGCCCTGCCCTTCCGCGGCGACCCGGCCGGGGCCGGCCACCCAGCCTGGGCCGGCCACCCAGCCCCGGGCGCCTCCGCGGCGACCCGGCCCGGGCCGGCCAACCCGGGCCGGGCCCCCCGGCCCGGCCCGAACCTCGCCCACCGGCCATGCCACCCGCGGTCGTCACCCCGGCATGATCCCCGGCTCGTATCCTGGGCCCCGTCCCCAGCTCGTGGGCGTGCCGGTGACGTGACACCGGTGCGCGTGTCGGTGTGAGAGAGGTCGTACGGTGCGTCAGCCGAGTCCGAAAGCGCAGCAGATCCCGGTCGTCGTCCTGGCCGGATTCCTCGGCTCGGGAAAGACCACGCTGCTCAACCACCTCCTCCACCACAGTGGCGGAAGCCGCATCGGCGCCATCGTCAACGACTTCGGGGCCATCGAGATCGACGCGATGGCCGTGGCCGGCGCGCTCGGCGACTCGACGGTCTCGCTCGGCAACGGATGCCTGTGCTGCGCGGTCGACGCGAGCGAGCTCGACCAGTACCTGGAGCGACTGGCGGAACCCTCCCTCGGCCTCGACGTGATCGTCATCGAGGCCAGCGGCCTCGCCGAACCGCAGGAACTCGTGCGGATGCTGCTCGCCAGCGAGCACCCGGGCGTCGTGTACGGCGGGCTCGTCGAGGTCGTCGACGCGGCCGAGTTCGACGCCACCCGGTCCCGGCATCCAGAGATCGACCGGCACCTCGCACTCGCCGACCTGGTCGTCGTCAACAAGGTGGACCGGGCGGCGGACGGCGATCGCGTCCTGGGGCTGGTCCGGTCCCTCGTCGACCGCGCCGCCGTGGTCCCGGCCTCCTACGGCCGGATCGACCCCGAGTTCCTCTTCGACTGCCGGCCGAGCGAGGAGCGCATCGGGCAGCTGTCCTTCGACGACCTGCACGACCATGCCGAGCACGGCGGCGGGCAGGACGGCCACGCCGGACATCTGCACGACGCCTACGACAGCCTGTCGTTCGTCTCGCCGCAGCCCCTCGACCCGCGCCGGCTGATGGAATTCCTCGACAGCCGCCCCGAGGGGCTGTACCGGATCAAGGGGTACGTCGACTTCGGCCCGTACGACGTGCGCAACCGCTACGCCGTCCACGCCGTCGGGCGGTTCCTGCGCTTTTATCCGGAGCCCTGGTCGGCCGGCGAGGAGCGCCTCACGCAGCTGGTCCTCATCGGCGCGGGCATCGACGCCCCCGCCCTCCGCAAGCAGCTCGACGGCTGCCGGAGCGACGCCCCGCACGCCGATGAGCACGGCATGTGGGGCGTCCTGCGGTACGTGCGCGACCCCGACGAAGACCACGGCCCGGACCCTGACGGGCTCATGGACGGCGGCACCACGCACGGCGGCCCCGCCGACCCGTCCGGGCCGGTTTAGGCCCGACCAGGCCCGACCAGGCCAGACCAGACCAGGCCCGGCCGGCCCGGCCCGGCCTAGACCGGCCCCGCCACCACCGCGACCGTCTTCGCCAGGGACACGCCCGAGCCGTCCCGCCGGGGGTCGATCTCCGGCAGTTCGGCCGGGCTGCCGTTCTTCTGGGCGGCCAGCGCCGGGCTCGGACCCGCCCAGGCGAGGGACAGGCAGTCCTCGCCCTTCAGGAACCGCTGGCAGCGGACCCCGCCGGTGGCCCGGCCCTTGCGCGGGTACTGGTCGAACGGTGTCAGCTTGGCCGTCGTCTGGACCGAGTCGTCCAGCGTGCCGCGCGAGCCCGCGACCGTGAAGACCACCGCCTCCGCCGCCGGGTCCACCGCCGTGAAGGAAATGACCTTCGCGCCCTCGGCGAGCTTGATCCCGGCCACACCACCGGCCGGACGGCCCTGCGGGCGGACCTGAGCCGCCTGGAAGCGCAGCAACTGGGCGTCGTCGGTGATGAAGACCAGGTCCTCCTCGCCCGTGCGCAGCTCGACCGCGCCGACGATCCGGTCACCCTCCTTGAGGGTGATCACCTCCAGCTCTTCCTTGTTGGCCGGATAGTCCGGCACCACGCGCTTCACGACGCCCTGCGCCGTGCCGAGCGCCAGGCCCGGCGACGACTCGTCGAGCGTCGTCAGGCAGACGACCGTCTCGTCGTCCTCCAGGGAGACGAACTCCGCCAGCGGGGCGCCCCCCGCGAGGTTCGGCGTCGGCATCGACTCGGGGAGCTGCGGCAGGTCGACCACGTTCAGCCGCAGCAGCCGGCCCGCCGAGGTGACCACGCCGACCTCGCCGCGCGCGGTGGCCGGCACCGCCGAGACGATCACGTCGTGCTTCACGCGCTTGGCCCCGGCGGCCTCCGGGAACGGCTCGTTGTTCGCCGTACGGGCCAGCAGCCCTGTCGACGACAGCAGCACCCGGCACGGGTCGTCGGCCACCTGCAGCGGCACGGACGCGACCGGGGCACCGCCCGTCTCCAGCAGGACCGTACGCCGGTCGGTGCCGAACTTCTTGGCGACCGTGGCCAGTTCGGAGGAGACGAGCTTGCGCAGCTCCGCGTCCGAGTCGAGGATCCGGGTCAGCTCCTCGATCTCCCCGGTGAGCCGCTCCTTCTCCGTCTCCAGTTCGATGCGGTCGTACTTGGTGAGGCGGCGCAGCGGCGTGTCGAGGATGTACTGCGTCTGCACCTCGCTCAGCGAGAACTGCTCCATCAGGCGCTGCTTGGCCTGCGCGGAGTTCTCACTGGAGCGGATCAGCCGGATGACCTCGTCGATGTCCAGCAGGGCCGTCAGCAGGCCCTCGACCAGGTGGAGACGGTCGCGCTTCTTGCCGCGGCGGAACTCCGAACGCCGCCGCACGACGTTGAACCGGTGGTCGAGGTAGACCTCCAGCAGCTCCTTCAGGCCGAGCGTGAGCGGCTGGCCGTCCACCAGGGCCACGTTGTTGATGCCGAAGGACTCCTCCATCGGCGTCAGCTTGTACAGCTGTTCCAGCACCGCCTCCGGCACGAAGCCGTTCTTGATCTCGATGACCAGGCGCAGGCCGTGCTCGCGGTCGGTGAGGTCCTTGACGTCGGCGATGCCCTGGAGCTTCTTCGCGCCGACCAGGTCCTTGATCTTGGCGATGACCTTCTCCGGGCCGACCGCGAAGGGCAGCTCGGTGACGATGAGGCCCTTGCGGCGGGCCGTCACCTGTTCCACGGAGACGGTCGCCCGCATCTTGAACGTGCCGCGGCCGGTCTCGTAGGCGTCCCGGATGCCGGACAGGCCGACGATGCGGCCGCCGGTGGGCAGGTCGGGCCCGGGGACGTGCTTCATCAGGGCGTCGAGGTCGGCGTTCGGATGCCTGATCAGGTGCCGGGCGGCGGCGATGACCTCGCGCAGGTTGTGCGGCGGCATGTTCGTGGCCATGCCGACCGCGATGCCCGAGGCGCCGTTGACCAGGAGGTTGGGGAAGGCGGCGGGCAGGGCGGCCGGTTCCTGCTCCTGGCCGTCGTAGTTGGGGTTGAAGTCGACGGTGTCCTCGTCGATGGACTCCGTCATGAGGCTCGTGGCCTCGGCCATCCGGCACTCGGTGTACCGCATGGCGGCCGGCGGGTCGTCGTTGCCCAGGGAGCCGAAGTTGCCGTGGCCGTCCACCAGGGGGACGCGCATGGAGAACGGCTGGGCCATCCGCACGAGGGCGTCGTAGATCGACGCGTCGCCGTGCGGATGCAGCTTGCCCATCACCTCGCCGACGACGCGGGCGCACTTGACGTACCCGCGCTCGGGGCGCAGGCCCATCTCGTTCATCTGGTAGACGATGCGCCGGTGCACCGGCTTCAGGCCGTCGCGGGCGTCCGGCAGGGCCCGGGAGTAGATGACCGAGTACGCGTACTCGAGGAAGGAGCCCTGCATCTCGTCGACGACGTCGATGTCGAGGATCCGCTCCTCGTACGAGTCGTCGGGCGGCGGGGTCTTCGTGCTGCGGCGGGCCATCGCTGCCGGCTCCTCCTGTTACTGGTCGCTCGCCTACGGGGCTTGACGCCGGTGACGACACGGCGGCCGTGCTCAGCCCCTCGGGCCTGCGTGCGCTCGCCCACGTGTCACCGGCCGCCCCTGCGGCTCGCTCGTGCTGCTGCGATCCGGATCTGACGCCGACCATTGTGGACCGCCGCACTGACAAGCGGGACCAGGGCCCGGTCCCGAAGGCCTTTCCGGCTCCCGCGAGCAGGTCGGCGCCGGGAACTTCACCAGGGCTCCGCACGCTTGCATACAGTGGCAGGACCGGCAGGAATCCGCGGTTGGGAAGACCGCTCCGCGATCGAAGGGACGTACATGCCCATGGGTCACACGGCCACAGCCCAGGCAGGCTCCGGGGGCCTGACAGCGACCGAGCACCGCCTGGCCAACGGTCTGCGCGTGGTGCTCTCCGAGGACCACCTGACCCCCGTCGCGGCGGTGTGCCTCTGGTACGACGTCGGCTCGCGCCACGAAGTCAAGGGGCGTACCGGCCTGGCTCACCTTTTCGAGCACCTGATGTTCCAGGGCTCCGCCCAGGTCAAGGGCAACGGCCACTTCGAGCTCGTCCAGGGCGCGGGCGGCTCGCTGAACGGCACCACCAGCTTCGAGCGGACCAACTACTTCGAGACCATGCCCGCCCACCAGCTGGAGCTCGCCCTCTGGCTGGAGGCCGACCGCATGGGCTCCCTCCTGGCCGCCCTCGACGAGGAGTCGATGGAGAACCAGCGGGACGTCGTGAAGAACGAGCGCCGCCAGCGCTACGACAACGTCCCCTACGGCACCGCCTTCGAGAAGCTCACCGCCCTCGCCTACCCCGAGGGCCACCCCTACCACCACACCCCCATCGGTTCCATGGCCGACCTGGACGCGGCCACCCTGGAGGACGCCCGCGCGTTCTTCCGCACGTACTACGCGCCGAACAACGCCGTGCTCTCCGTGGTCGGCGACATCGACCCGGAGCAGACCCTGGCCTGGATCGAGAAGTACTTCGGCTCCATCCCCGGGCACGACGGCAAGCCCGCGCCGCGGGACGGCTCGCTGCCCGAGATCATCGGCGAGCAGCTGCGCGAGGTCGTCGAGGAGGACGTCCCGGCGCGCGCCCTGATGGCCGCCTACCGCCTGCCCGAGGACGGCACGCGCGCGTGCGACGCTGCCGACCTGGCCCTGACCGTCCTCGGCGGCGGCGAGTCCTCGCGCCTGTACAACCGCCTGGTGCGGCGCGACCGTACGGCCGTCGCGGCGGGCTTCGGCCTGCTGCGGCTCGCCGGGGCGCCCTCACTGGGCTGGCTGGACGTGAAGACGTCCGGCGACGTGGAGGTGCCGGTCATCGAGGCCGCCATCGACGAGGAGCTCGCCCGGTTCGCCGAGGAGGGCCCCACGGCCGAGGAGATGGAGCGCGCCCAGGCCCAGCTGGAGCGCGAGTGGCTGGACCGGCTCGGTACGGTCGCCGGCCGCGCCGACGAACTGTGCCGGTACGCCGTGCTGTTCGGCGACCCGCAGCTGGCGCTGACCGCCGTGCAGCGTGTCCTGGAGGTCACGGCGGAGGAGGTCCAGGAGGTCGCCAAGGCCCGCCTGCGCCCCGACAACCGCGCGGTGCTCGTCTACGAGCCCGTCGCCGACGAGACCGCTGACGAGACCGACGACGCCGACACCGCCGGGGACGCCGCGGCAGCGGCCGGCGACGAGAACGAGGAGGCGGCCAAGTGACCGAGCTCGCCACGATGGACTTCCACCCCCGGCCGCAGGCGGGCGAGGCGCGCCCCTGGGCCTTCCCCGCCCCCGAGCGCGGCACGCTCGACAACGGCCTGACGGTGCTGCGCTGCCACCGCCCCGGTCAGCAGGTCGTCGCCGTGGAGGTGCTGCTGGACGCCCCCCTGGAGGCCGAGCCGGCCGGCCTCGACGGCGTGGCCACGATCATGGCGCGGGCCTTCTCGGAAGGCACCGACAAGCACTCCGCCGAGGAGTTCGCCGCCGAGCTGGAGCGGGCCGGCGCCACCCTCGACGCGCACGCCGACCACCCCGGCGTCCGGATCAGCCTGGAGGTCCCGGCCTCCCGGCTCGCCAAGGGACTCGGTCTGATCGCCGACGCCCTCCGGGCGCCCGCGTTCGCGGACAGCGAGGTCGAACGGCTGGTCCGCAACCGCCTCGACGAGATCCCGCACGAGCTGGCCAACCCCTCCCGCCGGGCCGCCAAGGAGCTGTCCAAGGAGTTGTTCCCGGCGGGCTCGCGCATGTCGCGGCCCCGGCAGGGCACCGAGGAGACGGTAGCCGCGATCGACTCCGCGGCCGTGCGCGCCTTCTACGAGAAGCACGTCCGCCCCGCCACGGCCACGGCCGTGGTGGTCGGCGACCTCACGGGCATCGACCTGGACGCCCTGCTCGGCGACACCCTGGGCTCCTGGACCGGCTCCTCGGCCGAGCCGCGCCCCGTGCCGCCGGTGACCGCCGACGACACCGGCCGGGTGGTCATCGTGGACCGCCCGGGCGCCGTCCAGACGCAGCTGCTGATCGGCCGGATCGGCCCGGACCGGCACGACCGCGTCTGGCCCGCGCAGGTGCTCGGCACGTACTGCCTCGGCGGCACCCTCACCTCCCGCCTGGACCGCGTCCTGCGCGAGGAGAAGGGCTACACCTACGGCGTGCGGTCCTTCGCCCAGGTGCTGCGCTCCGCGCCCGACGGCACCGGTGCCTCGATGCTCGCCATCAGCGGGTCCGTGGACACGCCCAACACCGGCCCGGCCCTGCAGGACTTGCGGACGGTGCTGCGCACCCTCGCCGCCGAGGGGCTGACCGACGCCGAGCGGGACGTCGCCGTGCAGAACCTGGTCGGAGTGGCGCCGCTGAAGTACGAGACCGCCGCGGCCGTCGCGAGCACGCTGGCCGACCAGGTCGAGCAGCACCTGCCCGACGACTACCAGGCCACGCTGTACCGCCGGCTCGCCGCGACGGGCACGGTGGAGGCCACGGCGGCGGTCGTCAGCGCCTTCCCCGTGGACCGTCTGGTGACCGTCCTGGTGGGCGACGCGGCGCAGATCAAGGCCCCGGTGGAGGCCCTGGGCATCGGCGCGGTCACGGTCGTGGCCGCCGAGTAGCGGCACACGCGCCACGGAGCCCTGGTTGCCTTCCAAGGCACCAGGGCTCCTTTATGCCCGAATTGGGGCGGGAGTTGCCTGTCTGCCCTGTGGGATGCGCTACAAAAGCCCGGATCCGTTTGGGAATTGAAAGTGGCCCCGTTTAGCTTCGTCCGGGCTGTTCGTCAGGCAGTGCGCCGCACCCGCGGCACCGGACAGTCATCGCCGAGTCCCCGTACGGCGCGAGCCAGGGGAGCCGGGGACCCACGCAGTCCCTGGGGTGAATCGGACGCCCGCGCGAGCCGCGAGGGGGTCCGTAGGAGACCTTCCTGCTCCGAACCCGTCAGCTAACCCGGTAGGCGAGAGGGAAGGAAAGGACCAGCCACTTCATGGCGTTCACGCGCGCCACCGGCAAGCATCGCCGTCCCAGCAGGATCCAGCGCGGCACGGCCCGCGCGGCGGGCGTCGCGGCGCTCGCCACCACCGGTGTGATCGGCACCGTCGCCGCCCCGGCCTTCGCCGCCGATGAGCCCGCCGTCGAGCAGACCGGCCTCACCCCCGTCATCACCATGGGCGACACGGTGGCCCAGCAGATCGACGCGCAGGCCGTCGCGCAGAAGCTGGCGGCCGAGGAGGCCGCCGCCGTGAAGAAGGCCGAGGAGGCCGCGCGCGAGCGCGCCGCCGAGGCGGCGAAGAAGGCCAAGGAGGCCGCCGAGAAGGCCCGCGAGGCCAAGGAGCGCGCCGCCCGCGAGGCCGAGCGCAAGCGCCTCAACAGCTTCGTGTCCCCGATCCCGGGCTCCTACGTCTCCACCGGCTACAAGGCCGGCGGCGCCGTCTGGTCCTCCGGCAGCCACACCGGCATCGACTTCCACGCCGCCACCGGCACCTCCGTCCACGCCGTCGGCGCGGGCACGGTCGTCGAGGCCGGCTGGGGCGGCGCCTACGGCAACCAGGTCGTGATCAAGATGAACGACGGCACGTACACCCAGTACGGCCACCTGTCGTCCGTCGGCGTCTCGGTGGGCCAGCAGGTCACCCCCGGCCAGCAGATCGGCCTGTCCGGCGCGACCGGCAACGTGACCGGCCCGCACCTGCACTTCGAGGCGCGCACGAGCCCCGAGTACGGCTCGGACATCGACCCCCTCGCCTACCTCCGCTCGCACGGCGTGAACCTCTGACGCCACCCGCTCAGCGCCCGAAAGGCCCCGGCTCACCGAGCCGGGGCCTTTCGGTATTCCCGCCCCCCAGACGCCCCTGTCCAAAAAATATCCATGGATTCCGGGCTCCCGTCGGAAATTCCGGCTGATTGCAATAGAGTCACGGAACACACGTCACTCGTCGACGTTTCACGGGGATTAAGCGGAGGTCGGGTCATGCGTATTCCCGCGCACTCGGTGTGCACGGCCATCCGGGACGACATCGTCGCGGGTGTCCACGAGCGCGGCAGCCGGCTCACCGAGGAACTCCTCGCGCGCCGCTACGGCGTCTCGCGCGTCCCCGTCCGGGAGGCCCTGCGCACGCTGGAGGCCGAGGGCTTCGTGGTGACCCGGCGGCACGCGGGCGCGTGCGTGGCCGAGCCCACCGAGCAGGAGGCGGCCGACCTGCTGGAGATGCGCGCGCTGCTGGAGCCGCTCGGCGCCGCCCGGGCCGCCCAGCGCCGCACCGAGGCCCATCTGAAGGTCCTGCGCGGCCTGGTCCGGCTGGGCCAGGAGCGCGCCCGCCGGGGCACCAGCGACGACCTGCGCTCCCTGGGCGGCTGGTTCCACGAGACGCTGGCCCAGGCCTCCGGCAGCCCCGCCCTGATCGCGATGCTCGCCCAGCTGCGCCACAAGATCGCCTGGATGTACGCGGTGGAGGTGCCGGCCGATCCGGTGGAGTCCTGGACCGAGCACGGCGCGATCGTGGACGCGGTGGCGCGCGGCGACAGCGAGCGCGCGCGGGCGGTCACGGCGCTGCACGCCGAGCGCGCGACGTCCGCGCACCGGCTGCGCCCGCTCGCCCCGCGGGAGCGCGTCGAGCGTGTGAGGAACCCGCAACATCCCGTAAACACGGCGAGCCCGCGGCATTAACACGGAAGCCGTATACAAAGAGTGGAGTTCCGCGGGGGATTTATTCTGCTGCCCTTTTCCGGTGATCCGGTGAGCCGTTTTGAATTCGAGGCGCCCGGGTCCCCGGAAATGAGCGAAGCCGCGCCGGCCTCAAAGGCCGGCGCGGCTTCACCCGTGAAAACCGCCGGAACGACTCAGACGGTCTCGGGAAGCTCCTCGAGGCCCTCGGAGACCAGCTTCGCCAGCCGGTCCAGGGCGGCGTCCGCGCCCTCGGCGTCGGAGGCGAGGACGATCTCCTCGCCTCCCTGGGCGCCGAGGCCCAGGACGGCGAGCATGGAGGCCGCGTTGACGGGGTTGCCGTCTGCCTTGGCGATCGTCACCGGGACGCCTGCGGCCGTGGCGGCTCGGACGAAGATGGAGGCGGGGCGGGCGTGGAGGCCCTCGGCCCAGCCGACGTTGACGCGGCGCTCAGCCATGTGATGCTGCCCTTCGCTGTTCAGGGTTGTCTAGACCAGTTTCCCATACGTGAAGCCCGGGGCGGACCTGTCGTCCCGCCCCGCGGTGCCGTCGGATCGCGGCCTCGACCCGACGAACGCCCTCCACAGCCTGCCTCGCGCCGTTGTCAGGCGCTAGCCGTACTCTGGGGCCCATGCAGACCTCGCCGGACCGGCACGAGTATCCCGCCCACTGGGAAGCCGACGTGGTGCTGCGCGACGGGGGCACCGCGCGCGTCCGGCCCATCACCGTCGATGACGCCGAGCGTCTGGTCAGCTTCTACGAGCAGGTCTCCGACGAGTCGAAGTACTACCGCTTCTTCGCGCCGTACCCTCGCCTGTCCGCCAAGGACGTCCACCGCTTCACGCACCACGACTTTGTGGACCGGGTGGGACTCGCGGCCACGGTCGGCGGCGAGTTCATCGCCACCGTACGCTACGACCGGATCGGCCCCGACGGAACGCCCGCGTCCGCCCCCGCCGACGAGGCCGAGGTCGCCTTCCTGGTGCAGGACGCCCACCAGGGCCGCGGCGTCGCCTCCGCCCTGCTCGAACACATCGCCGCCGTCGCCCGGGAACGCGGCATCCGCCGCTTCGCCGCCGAGGTGCTGCCCGCCAACACCAAGATGATCAAGGTGTTCACGGACGCCGGGTACACCCAGAAGCGCAGCTTCGAGGACGGCGTGGTCCGCCTGGAGTTCGACCTGGAGCCCACCGACCGCTCCCTCGCCGTGCAGTACGCGCGCGAGCACCGCGCCGAGGCCCGGTCCGTGCAGCGGCTGCTCGCCCCCGGCTCGGTCGCCGTCATCGGCGCCGGACGCACCCCGGGCGGGGTGGGCCGCAGCGTCCTGGGCAACATCCGGGACGCCGGCTTCACGGGCCGGCTGTACGCCGTGAACCGGGCCCTGCCCGAGGAGCGGAAGGAGCTCGACGGGGTGCCCGCCCACCGCTCCGTGCGGGACATCGACGGACCCGTGGACCTCGCGGTCGTCGCCGTGCCGGCCGAGCAGGTCCCCGAGGTGGTCGCCGAGTGCGGCGAACACGGCGTGCAAGGACTCGTCGTCGTCTCCGCCGGATACGCCGAGAGCGGCCCCGAGGGGCGCGAACGCCAGCGCGCCCTCGTCCGGCAGGCGCGCACGTACGGCATGCGCATCATCGGCCCGAACGCCTTCGGCATCATCAACACCTCCCCCCGGGTGCGGCTCAACGCCTCCCTCGCCCCCGAGGTGCCGCGCCCGGGCCGCATCGGCCTGTTCGCCCAGTCCGGGGCCATCGGCGTCGCGCTGCTGTCCCGGCTGCACCGGCGCGGCGGCGGCGTCACGGGCGTCACCGGCGTCTCCACCTTCGTCTCCTCGGGCAACCGCGCCGACGTCTCCGGCAACGACGTCCTGCAGTACTGGTACGAGGACCCGGACACCGACGTCGTCCTCATGTACCTGGAGTCCATCGGCAACCCCCGCAAGTTCACCCGCCTCGCCCGCCGCACCGCCGCGGCGAAGCCGCTGGTCGTGGTCCAGGGCGCCCGGCACGGAGCGGCTCCCCAGGGGCACGCCGTACGGGCGACGCGGCTGCCGCACGCGACCGTCTCGGCCCTGCTGCGGCAGGCCGGGGTGATCCGGGTCGACACGATCACCGAGCTGGTGGACGCCGGCCTGCTCCTCGCCCGCCAGCCCCTGCCCGCCGGACCCCGGGTGGCGATCCTCGGCAACTCGGAGTCGCTCGGCCTGCTCACCTACGACGCCTGCCTCGCCGAAGGACTGCGGCCGCACCCGCCGCAGGACCTGACCACGGCCGCCTCCGCCGAGGACTTCCACGCCGCCCTGTCCCGCGCCCTGGCCGACGACCGCTGCGACGCGGTGGTCGTCACGGCCATCCCGGCGGTGGGGGAGGGCTCGGTCGCGGACGCGGCCCTCGCCCAGGCCCTGCGCTCGGCGGCGGCCGCCGCACCGGCCAAGCCGGTCCTGGTCGTCCACGTGGAGCTCGGCGGCCTCGCCGAGGCCCTGTCGGCCGCGGCGAGCACGGCACCCCAGTCCGAGGCGGACAGGCCCGCGCCGCCGGCCTTCGACCCGGCGTCCGCCACGGCACGGCCCCCCGCCGAGGCCCCCGAGGGCGCCCACCTGATCCCCGCCTACCCCGCCGCGGAACGCGCGGTCCGCGCCCTCGGCCAAGCCTTCGCGTACGCCCGGTGGCGGCGCGACGCCGCCGACCCCGGCAAGGTGCCCGAGTACGACGACATCGACGTCAAGGGTGCCGCCGCCCTGATCGACGGGCTGCTCGCGCGCGGCCAGGGACTCACGCTCGGCACGGACGCCACCTGCGACCTGCTCGGCCACTACGGCGTCCACGTCCACCGCGCCCTGCCGGCCCCGACCGCGGACGCCGCCGCACAGGCCGCCCGCGCCCTCGGCTACCCGGTGGCCCTGAAGGCCACCGCCCCGCACCTGAGGCACCGCGCCGACCTGGGCGGCGTCCGCCTCGACCTCGCGGACGAGGAGCAACTGCGCCGGTCCTACGCCGAATTGACGGAGCTGTTCGGCGCGCCGGACGAGCTGCGCCCCGTGGTGCAGCGGATGGCGCCGCGCGGCGTGGACGTCGTGGTGCGGGCGGTCATCGACCCGGCGGCCGGCGCGGTGCTCTCCTTCGGGCTGGCCGGGGCCGCCTCGCAGCTGCTCGGGGACACGGCACACCGGCTGATCCCCGTCACCGACCGCGAGGCGAGCAGCCTGGTCCGCTCCATCCGCACGGCACCCCTGCTGTTCGGCTGGCGCGGCTCGGCACCGGCCGACACCGGTGCCCTGGAGGAGCTGCTGCTGCGTGTCTCCCGGCTGGTCGACGACCATCCCGAGGTCGTGGCGGTCACCCTGGAGCCGGTGGTCGTCGCCGCGCACGGCCTGAGCGTCCTGGGCGCCTCCGTCCGCCTCGCGCCGCCCCCCGCCCGCGACGACCTCGGCCCGCGGACCCTCCCCGCCTACTGAGCGGACCGCCCCGGCGCACGAGCGGGCCCCGCCCACCGAGCCGCCCCGCCCGTCGCCCACCGAGCCCCCCGCGCACTGACAGGGGGCGAGCGGTGCCTCGCAGTCAGTGGTCCCCCGTAGGATGGGCGTCATGGCCAAGACCAGTACGACGACCCAGGGGCTGCGGGCGGCGATCGAGCGCAGCGGCTACTACCCGGCCCTCGTGGCCGAGGCGGTGGAGGCCGCCGTGGGCGGCGAGCCCATCCGGTCGTACCTGGTCCACCAGGAGACGACGTTCGACCAGAACGAGGTGCGCCGGCACGTGACGGTGCTGGTCCTCACGGACAACCGCTTCATCGTCAGCCACACCGACGAACAGGCCGCCGACGACACCTCCCCGACGCCGTACGCCACGACGTCCACGGAGTCCGTCAAGATCGGCCGCATCTCGTCGATCGTGGTCAGCCGCGTGGTCGCCAACCCGGAGTCGTACAAGCCGGGCACCCTGCCCCGCGAGGTGGTGCTCACCATCGGCTGGGGCGCCGTCTCCCGCATCGACCTGGAGCCGGCCGCCTGCGGCGACCCCAACTGCGAAGCGGACCACGGCTACACCGGCAACTCCACGGCGGACGACCTCAGCCTGCGCGTCAGCGAGGCCGGGGACGGACCGGAGACCGTGCGCCAGGCCCTGGCCTTCGCGCAGGCCCTCTCCGAGGCGACCGCGGACAGCGCCCGCTGATGGCACAGCCGAACACGGCCTGGGACCACCACCCCGAACCGCTCACCGTGGCCTCCGCGCCGGTCCCCGAGTACGGCAGCGGTTCCCTCGCCGACCTGCTGCCCACGCTGGCCGCCGGGATGGGCGTGCCGGGCATGACCGCCGCGATCCCCGAACTGACCCCCGCCGACCGGAACTGCGTGTTCCTGATCGACGGTCTCGGCTGGGAGCAGCTCAAGGCCCACCCCGAGGACGCCCCGTTCATGACGTCCCTGCTCGCCACCTCGCGCGGCGGCACCGGGCGTCCGCTCACCGCCGGCTACCCGGCGACCACGGCGACCTCCCTGGCCTCGGTCGGCACCGGCCTGCCGCCCGGCGCGCACGGCCTGCCCGGCTACACCGTGCGCAACCCCGACACCGGCGAGCTGATGAACCAGCTGCGCTGGCAGCCCTGGACGCCGCCGGGCCCCTGGCAGCCGTACCCCACGGTCTTCCGGCTGGCCCACGAGGCGGGCGTGCACGCGGCGCAGGTGTCCTCCCCGACCTTCGAGAACACCCCGCTCACCCGGGTCGCGCTCAGTGGCGGAACGTTCCTCGGGCGCCTGACCGGCGAGGACCGGATGGACCTGGCGGCCGAGCAACTGGCCGCGGGCGACCGCTCCCTGGTCTACACGTACTTCGCCGAGGTCGACGGCGCCGGCCACCGCTTCGGCGTCGACTCCGACGCCTGGCGCGGCCAGCTCATGTACGCCGACCGCCTGGTCCAGCGCCTCGCCGAGCAACTGCCCCCGCGCAGCGCCCTCTACGTCACCGCCGACCACGGCATGATCGACGTGCCCTTCGACGAGCAGCACCGCATCGACTTCGACGAGGACTGGGAGCTCAGCGCCGGAGTGGCCCTGCTCGGCGGCGAGGGCCGTGCCCGGCACGTCTACGCGGTGCCGGGCGCCGCGAACGACGTGCTGACCTGCTGGCGCGAGGTGCTCGGCGAGCAGTTCTGGGTCGCCTCCCGCGACCAGGCCATCGAGGCGGGCTGGTTCGGCCCGCACGTCGACGCGCGGGTCCGCGACCGGATCGGCGACGTGGTCGCCGCCGCGCGCGACGACGTCCTGCTCATCGCCTCCGAGCGGGAGCCCAAGGAGTCGGCGATGGTCGGCAACCACGGCTCGATGACCCCCGCCGAGCAGCTCGTCCCCCTGCTCGAAGTACGCTCCTGAGACCGTACGCCGCCCCCTCCACCGAAAGGCGCTCAACCCTCCATGCCCGAGCTGGTGTTCTTCTCCGGAACGATGGACTGCGGGAAGTCGACGCTGGCGCTCCAGATCGAGCACAACCGCTCGGCGCGGGGCCTGCAGGGCATGATCTTCTCCCGCGACGACCGGGCCGGCCACGGCAAGCTGTCCTCACGCCTCGGCCTGGTCACGGACGCCGTGGAGGTCGAGGACGGGCAGGACCTCTACACCTACCTCGTCGACCACCTCTCGCGGGGCGGCCGCGCCGACTACGTGATCGCCGACGAGGCGCAGTTCCTCGCACCGGAGCAGATCGATCAACTCGCGCGGGTCGTGGACGACCTGGGGCTCGACGTCTACGCCTTCGGCATCACCACCGACTTCCGCTCCAAGCTGTTCCCCGGCTCCCAGCGACTGGTGGAACTGGCCGACCGGGTCGAGGTGCTGCAGGTCGAGGCCCTGTGCTGGTGCGGTGCGCGCGCCACGCACAACGCCCGCACGATAGGCGGCGTCATGGTCGTGGAGGGCGCCCAGGTGGTCGTCGGTGACGTCACCGGCTCCGGCGACGAGGTCGGCTACGAGGTGCTGTGCCGCCGCCATCACCGCCGCCGCATGACGGCCGCGACGGCCCGCGCGGCGGCCCTGTCCCCGGACGTCCTGCCGGTGACGTCGGCCTGACCGCCCGTGCCGGGCAGCGACCCGCCGCCCGTCAGCTCGGCCGCTGGAGCAGCGCGAACCGCGCCCCCTCGGGGTCCGCCACCGCCGCCACCCGCCCCTGCGGGGTGTCCCGCACCGGCTTCAGGACGGTCCCGCCCAGGTGGACGAGGTGGTCCAGGGCGTCGCCGACGTCGTCGACCTGGAAGTACGTCACCCAGTGCGGGCCCCGGTCGCGGGGCAGGGACTGCCCCAGGCCGTGGACGCCGGCGACGGGCCGGCCGCCGAGGTGCAGGGTGACGTAGTCGAAGTCGGCGGAGATGACCGGCTCCTCCTCGTAGCCGAACACCGTCCGGTAGAACTTGGCGACGGTCGCCGACTCGAAGGTGAGCAGCTCGTTCCAGGCGGGTGTGCCGGGGAGGTCCGAGACGGCCGTGCCGAGGTGCGCGGCGGCCTGCCAGATGCCGAAGACCGCGCCCGACGGGTCGGAGCCGATCGCGAGCCGTCCGGCGTCGGCGGCGTCCAGCGGGCCCACGCCGATCGTGCCGCCGCAGCTGCGCACCGTCTCGGCCGTCAGATCGGCGTCACGTGAGGCGAAGTAGGGGGTCCACGCGATGGGCAGATGCCGGTCCGGCGGCAGTTGCCCGATGCCGGCCACCTCCCGCCCGCCGAGCAGCGCGCGTACGTACGGGCCGAGTTGGCGGGGGCCGGGCCGGAACTCCCAGCCGAACAGCGCCCCGTAGAACTCCTCGGTGGTGGCCAGGCCGTGCACCATCAGGCTCACCCAGCAGGGCGTGCCGGGCGCGTAGCGAGCGGGTGCTGCGCCGTTCGGGCCGGTGGACGCCGGTGCGTCGCTCATCGTCACTCTCTTCTCGGCCTAGTGGTGGCCGGTGCTCTCCGCAGCCCTCGTGGGGCTCGTCCGCGGGACGACCCATGTCCGGGAGAATGCCCGATCCGCGGGGCGCTGTCCCTTGCGGCGCGCTTGTCGGCAGGTGTCGTTCAGCTGTACAGCACGTGCTTGTTCCCGTACGCCGCGTGATCGACCCGGTTCGGCGGAGCAGAGTAGCCGGACGGCGACGGCTCGGCCACCCGGTGCGCGAGGATGGGGGCCATGAACGCCATCATTTCCGCATCCGACCTCGCGAGTGGTCTGGCGGGCCCCAACCCGCCGGTCCTGCTCGACGTCCGCTGGCAGCTCACCGCCGCGAAGGCGTCCGGTGAGCCTCCGTTCGACGGCCGGGTCGCGTACGAGGCGGGGCATCTGCCCGGAGCCGTCTACGTCGACCTGGACCGGGAGTTGGCCTCGGCTCCGGGTGCGGGCGGCCGGCATCCGCTGCCCGACCTGGAGCGCTTCGGCGCGGCGATGCGCCGGGCGGGCGTGTCGCCGCGCCGGCCGGTGGTCGTCTACGACGGCGGCCAGGGCTGGGCGGCGGCCCGGGCCTGGTGGCTGCTGCGCTGGGCGGGTCACCCGGACGTGCGGGTCCTCGACGGCGGGTTGCCCGCCTGGGAGGGGCCGTTGGAGCAGACCGTGCCGGTTCCGGCGGAGGGGGACTTCACTCCCGAGCCGGGGGCGGGGCTGCTCGACGCGGATGCGGCGGCGGAGCTGGCGCGGTCCGGGGTGCTGCTGGACGCGCGGGCGGGGGAGCGGTACCGGGGCGAGGTGGAGCCGATCGATCCGGTCGCGGGGCACATTCCGGGCGCGGTGTCGGCGCCCACGACGGAGAACGTCGGCCCGGACGGCCGTTTCCTGCCCGCCGAGGAACTGCGGGAACGCTTCAAGGGCCTCGGCGTGTCGGAGGGTTCGCGGGTCGGCGTGTACTGCGGGTCGGGCGTGTCGGCGGCGCACCAGGTGCTGGCGCTCGCGATCGCGGGCCTTCCGGCGGAGCTGTACGTGGGCTCGTGGTCGGAGTGGTCCTCGGACCCGGACCGCCCGGTCGCGGTGGGCCCCGACCCGCAGTGAGCACCCGCGCGTGAGGGGCCGCGCCCACAACGGCGCGGCCCCTCACGCGTACGACGGCCGGCCCGGCTATTCCTGCTTCTTGCGCCGGGTGCCGAACACGATCTCGTCCCAGCTCGGCACGGCCGCTCTGCGGCCCGGGCGGACACCGTCGGCCTCCGCCTGGCGGTCGGTGGCGCCGATGAGCCGGTCACGGTGGCTGCCCACGGAGCGCGGCATGAGGACGTCCGCGTACGCGGAACCGGCCGAGGCGGCGGGAGCCGGCGGCTCCTCCTCCTCGGGTTCGACGACGGGCTCCTCGTCGGGCTCCGGCGCGGGGCGCTCCGGGACCACCAGGTCGCCGCGGAAGCTCGGCACCGCCTCCAGCAGGCTGGTCAGCGAGTCCCGTTCGCTGGAGGCCGTGATGGCCAGGGTCTCCTCGTCGGGCTCGGAGGCCTGCGCGGGCAGGCTCGGCCGCTCGCGGTCGCCGGGGCGGTCCAGCGGCCGGTCGCGGGGCAGGCGTGCGATCCGCGGCACGAACGGGAAGCTGGGCTCGGGCGCGGCCAGGTCGTCGGACTCGCCGATCAGCGAGCGGGCCTCGTCGTCGACGGCCTGGACGAGCCGCCGGGGCGGGTCGTACGTCCAGCTCGCCGAGTGCGGCTCACCCGCGACGCGGTAGACCAGCAGGACTTCCCATGTGCCGTCGTCGCGGCGCCACGAGTCCCACTGGACGCTGTCCTTGTCGGCCCCGCGCAGCAGCAGCCGCTCCTGCACGGCCTCGCCCAGCGGCGGACCGGAGTTCTCGCCGGGGCGGCGGACCGGGGTCTTGCGCGCCCGCTCGGCCATGAACGCCCGCTCGGCGAGCACCGGGCCCTCGAAACGGCGGACCCGGTCGACGGGGATGCCGGCCATCTGCGCGACCTCTTCCGCGGTCGCGCCGGCACGTATACGCGCCTGGATGTCACGGGGGCGGAGGTGGCTCTCCACCTCGATCTCGATCTGGCCGAGGCGGGGACGGTCGCCGCGCACGGCGGCGCGGAGCCGTTCGTCGATCGGAAGCGTGTACTCCGTGCTGTCCGCAGCCTTCAGCACCAGCCGTGTGCCGTCATTCGAGACGGCCACGACACGCAGTTCGGGCATGGGGACCTCCCGGGTGGTGCCTGCCGACGTCACGTGCGTCGCTGCTTCCGCTAGTCGAGTGTGGCCTGCCCGGGTGCAGCCTGCCACAACCTTGCCGAGTTGCCCGGCGTGTCGGGCGCTGGCCCTGGATCGCCGTTATGGCACGGTTACCTATTCGCAACGCTAAGTGACGAACTTCATCACCCTGTGCAACTAGCCCCCTCCCGGCGGTCCTTGACGGCCCCGGGCACCCTGACGGGAGACCGGACCCAGGGCTCGCCACAGTACTCCATTTGGGCCACGTGCGTGGATTGGCACGCCGCCCAACTTCTGACAAGAGGGAGGACCTGGCCGCCTCATGCCCCCGTTCCGTGATCTTGAACGTGGGGAAGTTCACGTAGTCGCCAGCACCGGAACTACGGGTTTTCGACCGCTCGTCCCCTCCTTGTGCGGTCCAGCACTTCTTCCGGCGCACCGGCGAACAGTCCGCGGAACGATCGCCTGAGCCCGGCGAGTTCACCCCGGGCGCCGTCAGCGCGCCCGGGCCAGGGGCCGGACGCGGCCGGTGCTCGCCGCGGCCGTCGTCTTCGGCGTCGAGATGGCCGGAATCACCACCTGCGAGGTGGTGTCCACCGGGGAACTTCCGAAGGTTGCGACGCAGGTTCGGAAGGTGACGACGGCGCCGCGGGCGTTCCGCCCACCGGCTCCGCACCGGACGGGAACGTCTCGCCGTCGTCCGGTGACTCCGGCGCCACCCCCCAGCGCGTCGCCTACGCCCCCAGAATCCTCCGCAAGTAGTCGTTCCGGAACAGCCGGTCAGGATCCAGACGGTCCCGCAGCGCCGTGAACTCGCCGAAGCGCGGATACACCCGGGAGAAGTACTCCGCGTCCCGCGTGTGGATCTTGCCCCAGTGCGGACGGCCCTCGTGGGCGGTGAAGATGCGCTCGGCCGCGGTGAAGTACCGGTGGTAGGGCGTGCCCCGGAACATGTGCACGGCGATGTAGGCGCTGTCCCGGCCGGAGGCGGTGGAGAGCGTGATGTCGTCGGCCGGGGCCGTGCGCACCTCCACGGGGAAGCTGACCCGGAGCCCGGAACGGTCCACCATGGCCTTCAGTTCGCGCAGCGTCTCCACGACGGCCGCGCGCGGAACGGCGTACTCCATCTCCACGAAGCGCACCCGGCGCGGGGACGTGAAGACCTTGTACGGGATGTCGGTGTACGTCCGCGCGGACAGGGCCCTGCTGGAGATCCGGGCGATCCCGGGGATCGTCGCGGGCACCGCCCGGCCCACCCAGTTGGCCACCTGGAAAACCCCGTTGGAGAGGAACTCGTCCTCGATCCAGCCCTTGACCTGCGGCATCGGCTGCTCCGGGCCCGCGCTGCGGTTGTTGCGCTTGGTGTTGGTGCTGCCGGTGTGCGGGAACCAGTAGAACTCGAAGTGCTCGTTCTCGGCCCAGAGTTCCTCGAAGTCCGCCAGGACCCGGTCGAACGGCATCGGTTCCTCGCGGGCCGTGAGCAGGAAGAGCGGCTCGACGGCGAACGTGATCGCGGTGACGACGCCCAGGGCGCCCAGGCCGATGCGGGCGGCCGCGAAGACCTCCGGGTTCTCCTTCTCGGAGCAGGTGAGGACCGAGCCGTCCGCCGTGACCAGCTCCAGACCCCTGATCTGGGCGGCGATCGAACCGGAGTCGCGGCCCGTGCCGTGGGTGCCCGTGCCGGTGGCGCCGGCGACGGTCTGCTCCATGATGTCGCCCATGTTGGTCAGCGACAGACCCTCGCGCGCCAGGGCCACATTGAGTCGCTTGAGCGGGGTGCCGGCCTCGACCGTGACCGTCATGTTCTCCCGGTCGATCCTGCGTATGCCGGTCAACAGTTGCGGGCGGATCAATACACCGTCCGTCGCGGCTATGGAGGTGAAGGAGTGCCCCGAGCCGACGGCCTTCACCGTCAGACCGTCCTCGGCGGCCTGCCGCACGGCGTCGGCCAGCTCGTCGACGGACGCCGGGGTGACCTCCCGCGCGGGGCGCACGGAGACGTTGCCGCCCCAGTTACGCCACGTGCCGTTCTTTCCGTTCGCTGTGCTGCCCAACGGAGCCTCCCCGACCCGGAGCCGGCCGCTTGAGCCGACGGTAACCGAGGAAACCCACCGCGACCGCGACGGCCCCGGACACGGCCGGAACCCCGTACCCGGCGCGCGCCCCGGCGGCGTCGATGACCCAGCCGGCCGCGGAGGAGCCCAGCGCGACTCCCACCGCGAGCCCGGTGCTCACCCAGGTCATGCCCTCGGTGAGCTGCGCGCGTGGTACGTGCTCTTCGATGAGGGACATCGTCGTGATCATCGTCGGCGCGATGGACAGACCCGCAACGAACAGCGCCACGGCCAGGAACGGCAAGTTTCCGACCAGTAGGAGTGGGATCATACTCACGGCCATGGCGCACACGCCCAGCAACCACCGACGTTCCGGCGCCCCGGCGAAGTGCAGCAACCCGTAGACCATGCCCGCCACGCACGAACCCGCCGCGTACACCGCGAGGACGACGCTCGCGGCCGCCTTGTGCCCCTCCTCGTCGGCGAAGGCCACGGTCACCACGTCGACGGCGCCGAAGATCGCCCCGGTGGCGACGAAGGTGGCCACCAGGACCTGCAGCCCCGGCGCGCGCAGCGCGCTGCCCCCGCCCTTGCGCTCGCGCGGATGCGGCTCGGGCTCGGTGGCGCGCTGCGCGGTCAGCCAGAAGACGCCCACCGCCAGGAAGCAGGCGGCGAGCAGCGGACCGGCCTCCGGGAACCAGGCCGTGGACAGGCCGATGGAGATGATGGGCCCGAAGATGAAGCACACCTCGTCCACCACGGACTCGAAGGAGTACGCGGTGTGCAGCTGCGGTGTGCCCCGGTACAGGGTCGCCCAGCGGGCCCGGATCATCGCGCCGACGCTCGGCACGCAGCCGATGCCGACACAGGCCACGAAGAGGACCCAGTCCGGCCACGCGTAGTGCGCGGCGAGCAGCAGGAGGGCCGCCGCCACGAGCGAGACCAGCGTCGCCGGACGCAGCACCCGCCGCTGCCCGTACTGGTCCACCAGCCGCGAGACCTGCGGTCCGGCCACCGCGGCGGCCAGCGCGATCGTCGCCGACAGGGCGCCGGCCAGGCCGTAGCGCCCGGTGAGCTGGGAGACCATCGTGACCACGCCGATGCCCATCATCGACAGCGGCATCCGGCCGAGGAAGCCCGCGGCGGAGAAGCGCTTGGTGCCGGGGGCGGCGAACAGAGCGCGGTAAGGGCTGGGCAACGGGGTCTCCGAGGGCTCAGTAAGCTGCGAACGCAGTCGACACAGCTTACGGCTCCGCGCGTCCCTTGTGCACCTGTTCGACCGTTGCCAGCCGGGCACCCGGACACGCCGGGCACGGCGCCGCGCGGGGGCCACCGCCGTTTCCCGGCTGTCAGTGCAGGGTGGCAGGATCGGAGTCATGCCAGACGCGCGCGATGTCACCCCCTACGACGCCCTGCTCCTGCTCTCCTTCGGCGGCCCGGAAGGCCCGGACGACGTGGTCCCGTTCCTGGAGAACGTGACGCGCGGGCGCGGCATCCCCAAGGAGCGCCTCAAGGAGGTCGGGCAGCACTACTTCCTGTTCGGCGGGGTCAGCCCGATCAACGACCAGAACCGCGCCCTGCTGGACGCCCTGCGCAAGGACTTCGCCGAGCACGGCCTGGACCTGCCCGTCTACTGGGGCAACCGCAACTGGGCGCCGTACCTGACCGACACCCTGCGCGAGATGGTCCGCGACGGCCGCCGCCGCATCCTGGTCCTCGCCACCAGCGCCTACGCCTCGTACTCGGGCTGCCGCCAGTACCGCGAGAACCTCGCCGACGCGCTCGCCGCCCTGGAGAGCGAGGGCCTGGAGCTGCCGGAGATCGACAAGCTGCGGCACTACTTCAACCACCCGGGCTTCCTGGAGCCCATGATCGACGGCGTGCTCCGCTCCCTCCAGGAGCTGCCCGAGGACGTCCGCGACGGGGCGCACCTGGCGTTCTCGACGCACTCGATCCCGACGGCCGCGGCCGACACCTCCGGGCCCGTGGAGGGACACGGCGACGGCGGCGCGTACGTGCGGCAGCACCTGGACGTGGCGCGGTTCATCGCCGAGGCGGTCCGGGAGCGCACGGGCGTCGACCACCCCTGGCAGCTCGTCTACCAGTCCCGCTCCGGCGCCCCGCACATCCCGTGGCTGGAGCCCGACATCTGCGACCACCTCGAGGAGCGGCACGCGGCCGGTGTCCCCGCCGTGGTGATCGCCCCCATCGGCTTCGTCTCCGACCACATGGAGGTCCTCTACGACCTCGACACGGAGGCCAGGGCCAAGGCCGAGGAGCTGGGCCTGCCGATGCGGCGCTCGGCCACCGTCGGGGACGACCCGAGGTTCGCCGCCGCGGTCCGCGAGCTCGTCCTGGAGCGCGCCGCCGCCGAGCGCGGGCAGGAGGTCACGCCGTGCGCCCTGGGCGCGCTCGGCGCGAGCCACGACCTCTGCCCGGTCGGCTGCTGCCCGGCCCGTGCCCCCCGGCCCGCCGCCGCGGGCGCCGACAGCCCCTACGCGTGAGGAGTCCTGTGACCGACCCCCTGCACTCGGACCTGCTCGAACTCGCCCAGGAGGCCGCCCGCCGCGCCGGCGCGCTGCTGCGGGACGGCCGACCGGCCGACCTGGCGGTCGCCGCGACCAAGTCCAGCCCCATCGACGTCGTCACGGAGATGGACATCGCGGCGGAGAAGCTGATCACCGGCCTGATCGCCGAACGCCGCCCGGACGACGGCATCCTCGGCGAGGAGGGTGCCTCCACCGAGGGCACGAGCGGGGTCCGCTGGGTGATCGACCCGCTCGACGGCACGGTCAACTACCTGTACGGGCTGCCCACCTGGTCCGTCTCCGTCGCCGCCGAGCAGGATGGCGAGACCGTGGTCGGAGTCGTCGCGGCCCCGATGCGCGGCGAGACGTTCCACGCGGTGCGCGGCCACGGCGCCTGGGCCACCGGCGCCTGGGACGGCGAACGCCGGCTGGCCTGCCGCCCCGCGCCGCCCCTGGACCAAGCCCTGGTCTCCACGGGTTTCAACTACGTCGCCGAGGTCCGCGCCCACCAGGCCGACGTCGCCCGCCGGCTGATCCCGCTGCTGCGGGACATCCGGCGCGGCGGTTCGGCCGCCGTCGACCTGTGCGACCTGGCCGCCGGACGCCTCGACGGCTACTACGAGCGCGGCCTGCAGGCCTGGGACCTCGCGGCGGGCGACCTCATCGCCCGGGAAGCGGGCGCGCTGACCGGTGGACGCCCCGGAGAGCGCCCCTCGGGCGAGCTGACGGTCGCCGGCACCCCGGGCGTCTTCGAGCCCCTCCAGCGCCTCCTGGAGGACTTCGGCGCCTGGCACGACTGAGGACGTCTCCCGCCGGGCGGCACCCCGCGCCGCCCGGCGGACGACGGCCGCCGCAGCAGCGAACACCGCGTGAACTCCCTCTGAACACCCGCGGCGGGACAACGCAGCGGGCCCCGGCGCTGGATTCGCCGGGGCCCGCCGCACCGTCCTTGATCAGACGCTCGTCGCGCTGACCTCCACACCGTGCTCTGCGGCGAGACGGCGCAGGTCGTCGAGCTCACCCTGCTCCACCTCGACGAGGAAGTCGTCGCCCTCGTCGCGAGCCCGGGACAGATCGGACTCGGTCGCCCTTATGCGCTGCAGAAGTCCTGCGGTGAATGCGTCCATGCTGCGCCCCCTCGTCCTGGGTCGTGGAATAGATGGCACGGGGGTGTGCCGGTCGGAAGGGACGATCACGTCTCCTGCGGATGCCCAGCGCCCCCCGGCCGGGCGGCGACGGTGCCGGACACCCACGCCCGCCTGCGGAAAGCGGTGGTGCGCACCGCATGGTGGTGCGGTACCTGCAGAGGGTGATCGTGGGATGTAAAGCCGTCCTCCCCAAGCTCCCTTCCGGGGAAACCTAACCGCGGGAGAAAATCTCTTATTCCCCTGCGGCTCCCGCGCCCCCGCACCCGCCTTACCTCCGACTTATGGCCGAAAAGGGCAGGATGGAGGGCAACACCACGACACCGTCGAAGACCCCTGCCCCCGTGCGCCCGAACAGCGCTACGCGGGTGGACATCAGGAAGGACAAGGGACGTGCGCGTACTCGTCGTCGAGGACGAGCAACTGCTCGCCGATGCGGTGGCCACCGGACTGCGCCGGGAGGCCATGGCCGTCGACGTCGTCTACGACGGTGCGGCCGCCCTGGAGCGCATCGGCGTCAACGACTACGACGTGGTCGTCCTCGACCGCGATCTCCCGCTCGTGCACGGCGACGACGTCTGCCGCAAGATCGTCGAACTCGGCATGCCCACCCGCGTGCTGATGCTCACGGCCTCCGGCGACGTCAGCGACCGCGTGGAGGGCCTGGAGATCGGCGCGGACGACTATCTGCCCAAGCCGTTCGCCTTCAGCGAGCTCATCGCCCGGGTGCGCGCCCTGGGCCGGCGCACCAGCGTGCCCCTGCCGCCCGTGCTGGAGCGCGCCGGCATCAAGCTCGACCCCAACCGCCGCGAGGTCTTCCGCGACGGCAAGGAGGTCCAGCTCGCACCGAAGGAGTTCGCCGTCCTGGAGGTGCTCATGCGCAGCGAGGGCGCCGTCGTCTCGGCGGAGCAGCTGCTGGAGAAGGCCTGGGACGAGAACACCGACCCGTTCACGAACGTCGTGCGCGTGACGGTCATGACCCTGCGCCGCAAGCTCGGCGAACCGCCCGTCATCGTCACCGTCCCCGGCTCCGGCTACCGGATCTGATCCCCGGTGGCAGCGACCCCCGCGCCCGTGCAGGCGCCCCCGAAGCCCACCTGGGACCCCAGAAGGCCCGTACCGCCCTTCCCGTGGCTGCGCCCGACCATCCGCATACGGCTCACGCTGCTGTACGGCGGCATGTTCCTGATCGCCGGCATCCTGCTGCTGTCGATCATCTACCTGCTCGCGGCGCAGGCGCTGAACGTGGGCAGCGACCTGCCCTTCAAGATCGTCGAGGGCAAGGTCACCAGCGACATCTGCAACCTGCCCGACCAGGCCTCGCCCAGTGAGTTCAACAACGCCATGAACCACTGCGTCAACGAGCAGCGCCAGAACGCGCTGGACAACCTGCTCAGCCGCTCGCTGCTGGCGCTGCTGGGCCTCGCGGTCATCGCCTTCGCCTTCGGCTACGCCATGGCCGGACGCGTCCTGTCGCCGCTGGGCCGGATCACCCGCACCGCCCGCGCGGTGGCGGGCTCGGACCTGTCCCGCCGGATCGAGCTGGACGGCCCGGACGACGAGCTGAAGGAACTGGCCGACACCTTCGACGACATGCTGGAGCGGCTCCAGCGCGCCTTTACCGCCCAGCAGCGCTTCGTCGGCAACGCCTCGCACGAACTGAGAACACCCCTGGCGATCAACCGCACGCTGCTGGAGGTGCACCTGTCCGACCCGGGCGCCCCGGTGGAGCTCCAGCAGCTCGGCAAGACGCTGCTGGCCACCAACGAGCGCAGCGAGCAGCTCGTGGAGGGCCTGCTGCTGCTCGCCCGCAGCGACAACCAGATCGTCGAGCGCGGTCCGGTGGACCTGGCCGAGGTCGCCGGGCAGGCCATCGACCAGGTGCACGGCGAGGCCGAGAGCAAGGGCGTCACCATCCGCGGCGAGCAGAAGCCCGCGGTCGTCCAGGGCAACGGCGTGCTGCTGGAGCGGATCGCGCTCAACCTCCTGCAGAACGCCGTGCGCTACAACGTGCCCGAGGGCGGCTGGGTCGAGGTCACCACCGACGTCCAGCACGGCCAGGCGGTCCTGGTCGTGTCCAACACGGGCCCGGTGGTGCCGGCGTACGAGATCGACAACCTCTTCGAGCCGTTCCGGCGGCTGCGTACCGAGCGCACGGGGAGCGACAAGGGCGTGGGGCTCGGTCTGTCCATCGTCCGCTCCGTGGCGCGGGCGCACGGCGGGCACATCTACGCCCAGCCTCGCGAGGGAGGGGGGCTCGTGATGCGAGTCACGCTGCCCATCTGAGATCATGGCGCCGATCAACTCGGCGACACACGGGGATGTTCGCTTTGCGCGGAATTTCACGCGGCTCGCCGCACCGCCCCCGTGTGTGATCGATCACAGGGACGCCTTTCCGGCCATCTACTCTCCGTGATCATGTGCCCTGTCGGAAAGCCGGGAAAATCCCGGTTTTCGAGGGTCTTGATCACGGGAAGTACACGGTGAGACGCCTTTGAAGTGCGGCATTCGGACCGTGTACGGTCCCCATCGCCATCCAAGCCGATCACTCGTGAGGAGTCCGGTTGGGTGTCGATTGAGTAACAGACCTTGATGTGAGGCAAAATCTCCGCCTCAGGTCGGGCACAAGTCCGGCCTCTCACGCGTTACGTGCGCTGGAGACACCGCAGACACCCAGAGGGGGAGAGCGACATGGCAACCGATTACGACACTCCACGCAAGACCGACGACGACGTCGACTCGGACAGTCTCGAGGAACTGAAGGCCCGGAGGAACGACAAGTCGGCCTCCGCCGTGGACGTCGACGAATTCGAGGCCGCCGAAGGTCTCGAACTGCCCGGGGCGGACCTCTCGAACGAGGAGCTGGCCGTCCGGGTGCTCCCGAAGCAGCAGGACGAGTTCACGTGCATGAGCTGCTTCCTGGTGCACCACCGCAGCCAGCTGGCCCGGGAGAAGAACGGTCAGCCGATCTGCCGCGACTGCGACTGAGGGCGGGTCGGCCGTGACTGGCTCGACCCCTCCCTGGAAGCGCCGCTTCTCCAAGCGGAAGGCGGACGAAGGGCCGATCGACGACGGCCCGCAGCACGGCGCGCGTGACGACGAGCGAGGCTCCACCGCTACGGGGGCGGCCTCGCTCGAACCGGCAGCGGACGACCGGGGTGACCTCCCGGCGTCCGTGGACGTCCCCGCACCCGTCGCCCGACGGCGGGCGGGGGCGATCCGGGAGCGGGCCAGACAGAGCGCCCGCAAGGGCGGCGAGCGGGCCCGGGCGGGGCTCGCGTTCCTCGCCGACCGGATCATCGAACTGGCCCCGCGGGTCCCCGTGCGGGACCTGGCGACCCTGCGCAGACAGTTCCCGGGCCTCGGGCCCGAGGAACTCGCGGACAAGCTCGTCGCAGGCGCGGCGAAGGCGACGGCGACGGTCGGGGCCGGCGTCGGCGCGGCGGCCATGCTGCCCGTGCCGCCCGCGATGCCGACGGAACTGGCCGCCGAGGTCACCGGCGTCGCCGCGATCGAGCTGAAGCTGATCGCTGAACTCCACGAGGTCTACGGCGTACGGCCGCCCGGCAACCTCAAGCAGCGCAGCACCGCCTACCTCGACTCGTGGTCGGGGGAGCGCGGCATCGACACCACCAAGCCGTCGACCTACAGCACGGCGCTGAACAGCCGGATGAAGCGCGAGCTGCGCCAGCGGATCATGAAGCGGATGGTCCGCAACATGCCGAACCTCATGCCGTTCCTGGTGGGCGCGGCCGTGGGCGCGGCCATGAACCGCAGCGAGACCAGAAAGCTCGCCGCGCGGATCCGCGCGGACCTGCGCAGGATCCAGGTGCCCTGGGACGCCCTGGAGGCGCTGCCCGCCCTGGAACAGCCGGCGGACGCCCTCCGGATGGGCGAGATCACCCACGACCCGCTGGCCCGCCACGACGACGAGCACGAGGGCGGAGCGCACGGCGGGCGCGACGGCGGGCGCTGATTCCCCCGCCGTCAGCCGCGCGGGGAGAGCCCTCCACCGGGACGGAGAGCCCGCAGCCGCCGGCGGGTGAGTCCCCGAGTGGTTGTGCTACTGCGGCTTCGCGGCGCGCAGCGCCTGCGCCAGCCGCTCCGGCTCGCGCGTGGACAGGTACAGGTAGGGCGTCGGGTCCTGCGGGTCGGTGACCTCCACGCGCAGGGCCGTGGGGATGTAGGCGCGCAGCAGCAGGAAGGCGCGCGGGTCGGCCTTGTGGGTGCGCCAGGCGCGGGCCTCCTCCGCGTCCAGCACCTCCGCCTCGCCCAGGGCCGCCAGCGGGATCCGCGCCTCCCCGGCGATCAGCGCATCGCCCACGACCCGGATGCGGACCGAACCGTACGAACTCGCGGCGACGGCCGCGACCGCGGTGCCCCCGGCCAGCCCGCCGAGCATCGGCAGCGTGCCGAACGGGAGCAGGACCAGGGCCATGGAGACGCCCACGAGGAACGAGATCAGCCACCAGGTCCGCGGGGCGGTGAGGCGTTCTTCGTAGGGGGCGGCGGAGAGCTGCATGGAGCCAAGCTTGGCACGGTGTCCGGAACGGGCCGACGCGCGGGTAAGGTCTGCGCCTGTGAGTGGTACTTCCGCAGCTCTTCAGCCCCCGGCCGACGCCGTGCCGCCCGTACGTCATCCGGACGCCCCGGCTCCCGGCGAGCTCCTCGGCGCGCACTACGGCCAGTGTTTCGGCTGTGGCGGGGACCAGCCGCACGGGCTGCACCTGGAGGCCCGGGCCGGCGAGGGCGTCTCCCTCACCGCCGAGTTCACCGTGCAGCCCGCCCACCAGGGGGCGCCGGGCCTGGCGCACGGCGGGGTGCTGGCCAGCGCCCTGGACGAGACCCTCGGCTCGCTGAACTGGCTGCTGCGCACGATCGCCGTGACCGGCCGGCTGGAGACGGACTTCGTGCGGCCCGTGCCCGTGGGCACCACGCTGCACCTGGAGGCGGAGGTGACGGCCGTGGCCGGGCGGAAGATCTACTCGACCGCGACCGGCCGGGTCGGCGGTCCCGACGGTCCCGTCGCGGTGCGCGCCGACGCGCTCTTCATCGAGGTGAAGGTCGACCACTTCGTCGACCACGGACGCCAGGAGGAGATCCAGGCGGCCATGAACGACCCGGACCAGGTCCGGCGCGCCCGCGCCTTCGAGGTGAACCCGTGAGCCGCCGCCCCCTGGACGTGCTGATCCGGCGCGTCGATCCGGACGTACCGCTCCCGTCGTACGCGCACCCCGGTGACGCGGGAGCGGATCTGCGCACCACCGAGGCGTGCGAACTGGCGCCCGGGGAGCGGGCCGTGCTGCCCACGGGGGTTTCTGTGGCGCTGCCCGAGGGGTACGCGGCCTTCGTGCACCCGCGATCCGGCCTGGCCGCGCGCTGCGGCGTCGCCCTGGTGAATGCCCCGGGGACGGTTGATGCCGGGTACCGTGGGGAGATCAAGGTGATCGTGGTGAATCTCGACCCGCGCGAGGCCGTGCGGTTCGAGCGCTTCGACCGGATCGCCCAACTGGTCGTCCAGCAGGTCGAGAGGGTCCGCTTCCAGGAGGTCGCGGAGCTTCCCGGCTCCGCGCGGGCCGAGGGGGGCTTCGGGTCCACCGGAGGCCATGCGGCGGTGGACGGCAGCGGCACAAGCGGTCAGGCCGCCCTGGGCGGTCGGGCGGGTGGGAATCGATACGCTTCGGTCGTATCCGACCGGGAAGGACAGTGACGTGTTCGGACGTCGCAAGAAGAGGGATGCCGCCGAGGACGCGGCCGGCGAGGCCGAGCAGGTCGTCGACGGTGTCGACACCGAGGCGGACGAAGAGGGCGGGCGCCTGAGGCTCGAACCGGCGCCGCGCCCCGACGGACCCTGGGACAGCTCCGAGGTGCGCGACCCGGCCGAGGGCCGGGTGGACCTGGGCGGCCTGTTCGTGCCGGGCGTCGACGGCATGGAGCTCAGGGTCGAGGTCGCGGGCGACGCGATCGTCGCGGCGACGGTCGTGCTGCGCGACAGCGCCATCCAGCTGCAGGCCTTCGCCGCCCCCAAGCGCGAGGGCATCTGGGGCGAGGTGCGCGAGGAGATCGGCACCGGCATCACCCAGCAGGGCGGCATCGTCGACGAGGTCGAGGGTCCGCTGGGCTGGGAGCTGCGCGCCCAGGTCCCCGTCCAGCTGCCGGACGGCACCGGCGGCTTCCAGGTCGTGCGGTTCGTCGGCGTGGACGGTCCCCGCTGGTTCCTGCGCGGGGTCATCTCCGGCCAGGGCGCGGTGCAGCCGCAGGCCGCCGGGCTGCTGGAGCAGATCTTCCGGGACACGGTCGTGGTCCGCGGCGAGGGCCCGATGGCGCCCCGCGACCCGATCGTCCTGAAGCTGCCGAACGACGCCCAGATGGTCCCCGAGGGCGTGCAGCAGGAGGAGGGCTCCCGTTTCGCCGGCGGAATGGGCCAGCTCCAGCGCGGACCGGAGATCACCGAGGTCCGCTGAACCGCTGAAGGACACCGGGGCCGCATCCCAGCAGGGATGCGGCCCTTTCTCGTGCGCGGAGCCTTGACGGCGCATTGGTCTGTACCTACCGTCTCCGACCACGCGCCCGTTCATAAAGGCGCTTCATGTTCACATACGAGAACGGAAGGCCCCCCACGCATGCGCAGAACCGCTCTCCTCACGGCCGCGGCCGCCCTCGTCGCCGGAGTCCTCGCCTGGCCCGCCGGCGCCGCTCCCGGCGCCCCCGCCGCCCCCGCCGCCTTCGTCCACCCCGGAGTCACCGTCTCCAAGGGCCAGCTGGACTTCGCCCGCTCCCAGGTCACCGCGGGCGCCCAGCCCTGGAAGAGCGCCTTCGACCAGATGATGGCGAGCAGGTACGCCGACCTGAACCGCACGCCCAAGCCCCGGGCGGTCGTCGAGTGCGGCTCGTACTCCAACCCCAACTACGGCTGCACCGACGAACGCGAGGACGCGATCGCCGCGTACACCCACGCCCTGGCCTGGTACATCACGCGCGACGAACGGCACGCGCGCAAGGCCATCGAGCTGATGGACGCCTGGTCCGCCGTGATCCGCGACCACACCAACAGCAACGCGCCCCTGCAGACCGGCTGGGCCGGCTCGACCTGGCCCCGGGCCGCCGAGATCATCAAGTACACCTACACCGGCACCTGGGCCAACTCCGGGCGCTTCGCCACCATGCTCCGCACCGTCTACCTGCCCGAGATCATCAACGGCTCCAACTCCAATGGGAACTGGGAGCTGTCGATGATGGAGGCCGCCGTCGGCATCTCCGTCTTCCTGGAGGACAAGGCCTCGTACGACAAGGCCATGGCGAAGTTCCGCACCCGGACGGCCGCCTACGTCTACCTGGAGTCCGACGGCGCACTGCCGAAGACCGTCCCGAGCCAGAACCTCGACACCCGCGACAAGATCGTCAAGTACTGGCAGGGACAGTCGACCTTCGTCAACGGCCTCAGCCAGGAGACCTGCCGCGACTTCACGCACACCGGCTACGGCCTCTCGGCCATCTCGCACGTCGCCGAGACCAGCCGGATCCAGGGCCAGGACCTCTACGGCACGGACGTGGGGGAGCGGCTGCGGCACGGGCTCGGCTTCCACGCCAAGTACGAACTCGGCGGTGCCGTCCCGAGCTGGCTGTGCGGCGGCTCGCTCAAGCCGGGACTCGGCCCGATACCCGAGGTCGGCCACAACGCCCTCGCCAACCGCCTCGGGCACGCCATGACCAACACCGAGACGCTGACCCTGCGCGGCCGCCCCGCCGGAAGCAACAACCTCTTCGTCGCCTGGGAGACCCTCACCCACGGCGACAACCCCGCCTGAGGCCGCCGCCCCGCCGGGCGCGTCAGGGTTCCGTCAAGACGGTTCCGCGGACCCGCCCGGCACCGGCACGGCGCCCCGCCCGGCCGTAAGGTCGACGCTGCGCAGGCAGCGGACCTCGAGGCTGCGCGGACGGCGGACCGGAAGACAATGGGGCCATGGCACGCGGCAAGCTACGGATCTACCTCGGTGCGGCACCGGGCGTCGGCAAGACGTACGCGATGCTGTCCGAGGCGCACCGCCGCGTCGAGCGGGGCACCGACTGCGTGGTCGCCTTCGTCGAGCACCACGGCCGGCCCCGCACCGAGGTGATGCTGCACGGCCTGGAGCAGGTGCCGCGCCGGGAGCTCGAACACCGCGGCGGCGTCTTCCCCGAGATGGACCTGGACGCCGTGCTCGCCCGCGCCCCCGAGGTCGCGCTGGTGGACGAACTCGCCCACACCAACGTCCCCGGCTCCCGCAACGCCAAGCGCTGGCAGGACGTGGAGGAACTGCTGGCGGCCGGCGTCGACGTCGTCTCGACCGTCAACATCCAGCACCTGGAGTCCCTCGGCGACGTCGTCGAGTCGATCACCGGCGTACGGCAGCAGGAGACCGTGCCGGACGAGGTGGTACGGCGGGCCGACCAGGTCGAGCTGGTCGACATGTCGCCCGAGGCGCTGCGGCGCAGGATGGCGCACGGCAACATCTACCAGCCCGACAAGGTCGACGCGGCCCTGTCGAACTACTTCCGCCCCGGCAACCTCACCGCCCTGCGTGAGCTGGCCCTGCTGTGGGTGGCCGACCGGGTCGACGCCCACCTCACCCGGTACCGCAGCGAACACCGCGTCTCGCGGATATGGGGCTCGCGCGAGCGGATCGTGGTCGGCCTGACCGGCGGCCCCGAGGGCCGTACGCTGATCCGCCGCGCCGCCCGGCTGGCCGAGAAGGGCGCCGGCGGCGAGGTGCTCGCCGTGTACATCGCGCGCAGCGACGGGCTGACCTCCGCCTCGCCCAAGGAGCTGGCCCTGCAGCGGACCCTGGCCGAGGACCTCGGCGGCACCTTCCACCACGTGGTCGGCGACGACATACCGGCCGCGCTGCTCTCCTTCGCCCGCGGCGTGAACGCCACCCAGATCGTGCTGGGCTCCTCCCGCCGCAAGGCCTGGCAGTACGTCTTCGGACCCGGCGTCGGCGCCACCGTCGCGCGGGAGTCCGGGCCCGACCTCGACGTGCACATCGTCACCCACGAGGAGGCCGCCAAGGGCCGGGGCCTGCCGGTGGCCCGCAGCGCGCGCCTGGGGCGGTCCCGGCGGGTGTGGGGGTGGATCACCGGTGTCGCCGGGCCGCCGGTGCTGACGGCGCTGCTGAGCACCGTCGACCTCGGCCTCGCCAACGACATGCTGCTGTTCCTGGCGCTGACGGTGGCGGCGGCCCTGCTGGGCGGACTGCTGCCCGCCCTGGCCTCGGCGGCCGTCGGGTCGCTGCTGCTGAACTACTTCTACACACCGCCGCTGCACCGGTGGACCATCGCCGACCCGAAGAACATCGTCGCCATCGTGATCTTCGTGGCGGTCGGCGCGGCGGTGGCCTCCGTGGTCGACCTCGCCGCCCGCCGCACCCACCAGGCGGCCCGGCTGCGGGCCGAGTCGGAGATCCTGTCGTTCCTCGCGGGCAACGTGCTGCGCGGCGAGACCGGCCTGGAGGAGCTGCTGGAACGGGTCCGGGAGACCTTCGGCATGGAGTCCGCCGCCCTGCTGGAACGGGCCGGCGACGTCGAGCCGTGGACCTGCGCCGGCCGCGTCGGCCAGGGGCGCCCCGTCGAGCGGCCCGATCAGGCGGACGTGGACATGCCGGTCGGGGACCACATGGCCCTCGCGCTGACCGGCCGGGTCCTGCCCGCCGAGGACCGCCGGGTGCTGGCCGCCTTCGCCGCCCAGGCCGCCGTCGTGCTGGACCGGCGCCGGCTGCGCGAGGAGGCCGACCGGGCCCGGGGGCTCGCCGAGGGCAACCGCATCCGCACGGCGCTGCTGGCCGCCGTCAGCCACGACCTGCGCACCCCGCTGGCCGGGATCAAGGCGGCGGTGTCCTCGCTGCGGTCCGAGGACGTCGAGTGGTCCGAGGAGGACCGGGCCGAGCTGCTGGAGGGCATCGAGGAGGGCGCCGACCGGCTCGACCACCTCGTCGGGAACCTGCTCGACATGTCCCGTCTGCAGACCGGCACCGTCACCCCGCTGATCCGGGAGATCGACCTCGACGAGGTGGCGCCGATGGCGCTCGGCGGCGTGCCCGAGGGCAGTGTCGACCTGGACGTGCCGGAGAGCCTGCCCATGGTCGAGGTCGACCCGGGCCTGCTGGAGCGGGCCATGGCCAACCTCGTCGAGAACGCCGTCAAGTACGGTCCGCCGGGCGTGCCGGTGCTGGTCGCCGCCAGCGCGCTCGCCGACCGGGTCGAGGTGCGGGTGGTCGACCGCGGGCCGGGCGTCCCGGACACGGCGAAGGAACGTATCTTCGAACCCTTCCAGCGCTACGGCGACGCCCCGCGCGGCGCCGGCGTGGGGCTGGGGCTGGCGGTGGCCCGCGGCTTCGCCGAGGCCATGGGCGGCACGCTGAACGCCGAGGACACCCCCGGCGGCGGACTCACCATGGTCCTCACCCTCCGCGCGGCAAAGACGCGCCCGGAGCCCTCGTCCCCGGCGGACCCCGCCACCCCTCCGGCGGAACCTCCGGTCGAACCTCCGGCGGGTCCTCCGGCGGAACCTCTGGCAGAACCGGAAAGGCAGGTCTCATGACCCGCGTCCTGGTGGTCGACGACGAGCCGCAGATCGTGCGCGCCCTCGTGATCAACCTCAAGGCACGCACGTACGAGGTCGACGCGGCCCACGACGGTGCCACGGCCCTCCAGCTCGCCGCGGCCCGTCACCCCGACGTGGTCGTCCTCGACCTCGGCCTGCCCGACATGGACGGCGTGGAGGTGATCAGGGGCCTGCGCGGCTGGACGCGGGTGCCGATCCTCGTGCTGTCCGCCCGGCACTCCTCCGACGAGAAGGTCGAGGCGCTGGACGCGGGCGCCGACGACTACGTCACCAAGCCGTTCGGCATGGACGAGCTGCTGGCGCGGCTGCGGGCGGCCGTGCGCCGGGCCGAGCCGGCCGGCGGCGGGGAGGGCGACGTGATCGTGGAGACCGGCGAGTTCACCGTCGACCTGGCCGCGAAGAAGGTCCACCGGGCCGGCAAGGACGTCCGGCTGACGCCCACCGAGTGGCACCTGCTGGAGGTCCTGGTGCGCAACGGCGGCCGCCTGGTCGGGCAGAAGCAGCTGCTGCAGGAGGTGTGGGGGCCCTCGTACGGGACGGAGACCAACTACCTGCGCGTGTACATGGCACAGCTGCGCAGGAAACTGGAGGCCGACCCGTCCCACCCCAAGCACTTCATCACCGAGCCCGGGATGGGGTACCGGTTCGAGAAGTAGGGGCCTGGCCGCAGGGCTACGGGGATGTCGGCACGCCCCGGTACGCTTCAGATATGAGTGCTGTTCCTCGTTCCGAAAAGCCGGCGGGCCGGTTCCGGCGCATGCTCGACCGGCTCTCCTCGTCGCAGGAGGACCTGGAGTCCGAGGAACTGCGCGAGGACACCGAGACGGCCGGCTGTACCCGGATCGGAGACTGCCAGGACCGCCAGATAGTGACGGTTACTGGTACCTTGCGCACGGTCACCCTGCGGCCCCGCGCCGGCGTGCCGGCCCTGGAGGCCGAGCTGTTCGACGGCTCGGCCGCGCTGGACGTGGTGTGGCTCGGCCGGCGCTCCATCGTGGGCATAGAGCCGGGCCGCAAGCTGATCGCATCGGGCCGGATCTCGATGAGCCGGGGCCGCCGGGTGCTGTTCAATCCCAAGTACGAACTGAGACCCCTCGGACGGGAGTAGCCGGTGACGTCGCTCGACAAGCCGACCGAAGAGAATTCTGCGGACGACGCCCGGGCGGTGACCGAGGCCGCCCTGTTCGAGGCGTTCGGCGGCGTGCGGGGCATGGTCGAGACGGTGGTGCCCGGCCTGCTCTTCGTCACCATCTACACGATCAACAAGGACCTGCACCTGTCGGCGATCGCGGCGCTGGCCGTGTCGCTGGTGCTGGTCGCGGTCCGGCTGGTGATGAAGGACACCGTCAAGCACGCCTTCAGCGGTGTCTTCGGCGTGGCCTTCGGTGTCGTCTTCGCGATGATGACCGGCAACGCCAAGGACTTCTACCTGCCCGGCATGCTCTACACGCTGGGCCTCGGACTCGCGTACGTGATCACGGCCGTGTGCGGGGTGCCGCTGATCGGGCTGATCCTCGGGCCGGTCTTCAAGGAGAACCTCTCCTGGCGCACCCGGAACCCGGGACGCAAGAAGGCCTACACGAAGGCCAGTTACGCCTGGGGCGCGATCCTGCTCGCCAAGTGCGCGATCCTCTTCCCGCTGTACTGGTGGGCCGACACGACGCAGCTGGGCTGGGTGCTGGTCGCCCTGAAGATCCCGCCCTTCCTGCTCGCCGTGTGGCTGACCTGGGTCTTCCTGGCCAAGGCGCCCGCGCCGATCGACGTGTTCGCGGAGATGGAGGCCGAGGAGAAGGCCGCCGAGGAGAGGGAACGGCAGGCCGCGGCCCGCTCCGCCGAGCAGTGATCCCGCGGAACTGAGTGACGGGCAGTGATCCCGCGGAACTGAGCGAAGGGGCGTCCCGCCCGGTGCGGGACGCCCCTTCCGTGTGCCTGCCCGGCCCGTCAGCCCGCCGCGCTGTCCCGGCGCACCGACAGCAGGTCCTCCAGCTGCTCCTCGCGGGCCTGCGCGGCCACGAAGAGGAGTTCGTCGCCGGCCTCCAGGGAGTCCTCCCGGGAGGGGGTCAGCACGCGCGTGCCGCGGATGATCGTGACCAGGGACGTGTCCTCGGGCCATTCGACGTCGCCCACCTGGGTGCCGGCCAGGGCCGACTCCTCCGGCAGGGTCAGCTCCACGAGGTTGGCGTCGCCGTGGCTGAAGCGGAGCAGGCGGACCAGGTCGCCCACGCTCACCGCCTCCTCGACCAGGGCCGACATCAGCCGCGGCGTGGAGACGGCGACGTCCACGCCCCAGGACTCGTTGAACAGCCACTCGTTCTTGGGGTTGTTCACCCGGGCGACGACGCGCGGGACGCCGTACTCCGTCTTGGCCAGCAGCGAGACGACCAGGTTGACCTTGTCGTCGCCGGTCGCGGCGATCACGACGTTGCAGCGCTGGAGCGCCGCCTCGTCCAGGGAGGTGATCTCGCAGGCGTCGGCCAGCAGCCACTCGGCCTGCGGGACGCGCTCGACCGAGATGGCGGTCGGCGCCTTGTCGATCAGCAGGACCTCGTGGCCGTTCTCCAGCAGTTCGCCCGCGATCGAGCGGCCGACCGCGCCGGCTCCGGCAATGGCGACCCTCATCAGTGACCGCCCTCCTCTTCGGGACCCTTGGCGAACACAGCCTCGACCTTGTCGACCTCGTCGGTGCGCATCATCACGTGCACCAGGTCGCCCTCCTGCAGCACGGTCTGCGAGGTGGGCAGGACCGCCTCGCCGAGCCGGGTCAGGAACGCCACGCGCACGCCGGTCTCCTCCTGGATCCGGCTGATCTTGTGGCCGACCCAGGCGGTGGAGGTGTGCACCTCGGCGAGCTGGACACCGCCGGTCGGGTCGCGCCACAGCGGCTCGGCGCCGGAGGGCAGCAGCCGACGCAGCATCTGGTCGGCCGTCCAGCGGACGGTCGCCACGGTGGGGATGCCCAGCCGCTGGTAGACCTCGGCGCGGCGGGGGTCGTAGATGCGGGCGGCGACGTTCTCGATGCCGAACATCTCACGGGCCACCCGGGCGGCGATGATGTTGGAGTTGTCACCGCTGGAGACGGCGGCGAAGGCGCCGGCCTCCTCGATGCCCGCCTCGCGCAGGGTGTCCTGGTCGAAGCCGACGCCCGTGACGCGGCGGCCGCCGAACCCCGAGCCCAGCCGGCGGAAGGCGGTGGGGTCCTGGTCGATCACGGCGACCGTGTGCCCCTGTTGCTCGAGGTTCTGGGCCAGTGCGGAACCCACCCTTCCGCAGCCCATGATGACAATATGCATCGCGTCACACCGCGCTTCCTGCAGGCCCTCTGGCCTTCATGAATGTCGTGCTCATGTCTCTCTTTCGGCTCGCCAGGCAACACGTCGCGGCCTGAGTGCGGGCCGCCAGGCAACATCATGCCGGTGGAATCACGCCATGATGCCCTCCGGGGGCGGTGCCGCGTCCGGCTGCCCGACTCCAACGTATCGGCAAAGCCCGGGGCGTTGCCGAGGGCCCTGCCGGGGCCCCGGCGCGATCCCGGGCGGGGGAGGAATCCGTCATGACCACCGAGATCGACGTCCTGGTGCTGGGCGGCGCGGGCGTGGACACGATCGTGCACGTGCCCGAACTGCCCGTGCCTTACGCGGACAGCCACATGATCCGGCCGGGGATCGTGACGCGCGCGGGCCAGAGCGGCGACTTCGTCGCCCTGGCGGTGAGCGCGCTGGGACTGCGCACCCACCACCTCGACCTGCTCGGCGACGACCCCGAGGGCGAACTCGTCCGGGCGCTCCACCGCGACCGGGGCGTCCCGCTCACCGCCGTCCCGCAGCCGCTCGGCACCAAACGCGCGGTCAACCTCGTCGGCCCCGACGGCCGGCGGCTGTCCCTGTACGACGCCACGCGCTCGGCGGACACGGACCGGCTGCCCGAGGACACGGTGCGGGAACTGGCGGCCGTGAGCCGGCACGCCCACGTCGTCATCACCCAGCCGTGCGTCCACGCGCTGCCGGTGCTGCGCGCGGCGGGCGTCACGATCTCCACCGACCTGCACGACTGGGACGGGGTGAACCCGTACCACGAGCCGTTCGCCCACCAGGCCGACCTGGTCTTCCTCTCCAGCGCGGCCCTCGCCGACCCGGAGGCGACCATGCGGCACATCGCCGGACGGGGCCGCGCCCGGGCCGTCGTGGCCACCGCCGGGGCCGACGGCGCGTACCTGCTGGCCGACGGCGAGCTGACCCGCGTCCCCGCCGCCACGCCCCCGGCGCCGGTCGTCGACTCCAACGGCGCGGGCGACGCCTTCGCGGCCGCGTTCCTGCACGCCTGGCTCGCCGGCGAGCCGCCCCACCGCTGCGCCCTGCACGGCGCGGTGGCCGGCGCCTACGCCTGCACGGTTCCCTCGACCCGCACGGACAGCATCGGACGCGAGGAACTGGCGGCCGGGGTCGCCCGGCTGCTCACCGGCGGCTGATGCTGCGCACGCTCGCCAGGGTGAGGATTCCGAGGGCGACGAGTGTGACTGCGGCGCCGATCAGTTCCGCGGACGCGTGCATGGGGCCTCCTGGGGCGGTGACGGGCCAGGTCGGGGGCGGGCTAAGTCATATAGGCATGGAAGTGGTGTGACCTGCGGAATCCGCAGCCGCACGAGCCGGTGAATTCACTCGGAGAGCAGAGGGAGAGCCGATGGGGGGTGGCGGGTGGGCGGCCCCGCGTTCGAACGCTTACGATCCTCTGTTGTGTCCAAACTGACCGACGTGCCCAAACGGATCCTGATCGGGCGCGCACTGCGCAGTGACCGGCTCGGGGAAACGCTCCTGCCGAAGCGCATCGCACTCCCCGTCTTCGCCTCCGACCCGCTGTCCTCCGTGGCGTACGCGCCCGGCGAGGTGCTGCTCGTCCTGTCGATCGCGGGTGTGACGGCGTACCACTTCAGTCCGTGGATCGCCGTCGCGGTCGTCGTCCTGATGTTCACCGTCGTGGCCTCCTACCGGCAGAACGTGCACGCCTACCCCAGCGGCGGCGGCGACTACGAGGTGGCCAACACCAACCTCGGCCCCAAGGCGGGGCTGACCGTCGCCAGCGCGCTGCTCGTCGACTACGTCCTCACCGTCGCCGTCTCGATCTCCTCCGGCATCGAGAACCTCGGCTCCGCGATCCCCTTCGTCGTCGAGCACAAGGTCGCCTGCGCCCTCGGCGTGATCGTGCTGCTGACGCTGATGAACCTGCGCGGCGTGCGCGAGTCGGGCACCCTCTTCGCGATCCCCACGTACGTCTTCGTCGCCGGCGTCTTCACCATGCTCGCGTGGGGCGCCTTCCGCGGGCTCGTCCTGGACGACAGCATGCGGGCGCCGACCGCGGACTACGTCATCAAGCCCGAGCACCAGGGCCTGGCCGGCTTCGCCCTGGTCTTCCTGCTGCTGCGCGCCTTCTCCTCCGGCTGCGCCGCCCTCACCGGCGTCGAGGCGATCTCCAACGGCGTCCCCGCCTTCCGCAAGCCCAAGTCGAAGAACGCCGCCACCACCCTCGCCATGATGGGCCTGCTGGCCGTCACCATGTTCTGCGGCATCATCGCGCTGGCCGCCGCGACCGACGTGCGCATGGCCGAGAACCCGGCCAAGGACCTCATCCACAACGGCGTCCCGCTCGGCCCGGACTACGTCCAGAACCCCGTGATCTCCCAGGTCGCCGAGGCCGTCTTCGGCAAGGGCAGCCTCCTGTTCATCGTCCTGGCCGCGGCCACCGCCCTGGTGCTGTTCCTCGCCGCCAACACCGCCTACAACGGCTTCCCGCTGCTCGGCTCGATCCTCGCCCAGGACCGCTACCTGCCGCGCCAGCTGCACACCCGCGGCGACCGCCTGGCCTTCTCCAACGGCATCGTGCTGCTGGCCGGCGCCGCCGGACTGCTGGTCGGGATCTACGGCGCCGACTCCACGCGCCTGATCCAGCTGTACATCGTCGGCGTCTTCGTGTCCTTCACGCTCAGCCAGACCGGCATGGTCCGGCACTGGAACCGCCACCTGGCCACCGAGAAGGACCAGGCCAAGCGCCGCCACATGATCCGCTCGCGCGCCATCAACGCCTTCGGCGCGTTCTTCACCGGCCTGGTGCTGGTGGTCGTCCTCGTCACCAAGTTCACCCACGGCGCCTGGGTCGCCCTGCTCGGCATGGTGATCTTCTACGCGACGATGACCGCCATCCGTAAGCACTACGACCGGGTCGCCGCCGAGATCGCCGCCCCCGACGGCCCGAGCGACGACAGCGTCCGGCCCTCCCGCGTCCACTCCGTCGTGCTGATCTCCAAGATCCACCGCCCGACGCTGCGCGCCCTGGCCTACGCCAAGCTGATGCGCTCGGACACCCTGGAGGCCCTCAGCGTCAACGTCGACCCGGCCGAGACCAAGGCGCTGCAGGAGGAGTGGAACCGGCGCGGCATCGACGTACCGCTGAAGGTCCTCGACTCGCCCTACCGCGAGATCACCCGGCCGGTCATCGAGTACGTCAAGAGCCTGCGCAAGGAGTCCCCGCGCGACGCGGTCTCCGTGATCATCCCCGAGTACGTCGTCGGCCACTGGTACGAGCACCTGCTGCACAACCAGAGCGCCCTGCGGCTGAAGGGCCGGCTGCTCTTCACCCCGGGGATCATGGTGACCTCCGTGCCGTACCAGCTGCAGTCCTCCGAGGCGGCCAAGCGGCGGGCCCGCAGGCAGCAGGAGTGGAACGCGCCCGGGTCGGTCCGCCGGGGCCCCGCCCAGGTGCGGCCGAAGGAGACCACCGAGCACAAGCCGTGAGCCGACGGCTCGTGTGAATCGGCCGGGCCGCAGCCACGTAGACTGGTGGGCTGTTGTCCGGCCGTCCCCGTACGGCACTTGCCCCTCACGCGTTATGGAGTCACCCCGCCATGCAGGCAGAACCGAGGAAGTCGCTGGTGGGGGAGGAGTACGAGGTCGAGGTCGGCCCCGTCGCCCACGGCGGCCACTGCATCGCCCGCACGTCCGAGGGCCAGGTGCTGTTCGTCCGGCACGCCCTGCCCGGTGAGCGGGTCGTGGCCCGGGTCACCGAGGGCGAGGAGGGGGCGCGGTTCCTGCGCGCCGACGCGGTGCGTGTGCTCGACGCCTCCAAGGACCGGATCGACGAGCCCTGCCCGTACGCCGGCCCGGGCCGCTGCGGCGGCTGCGACTGGCAGCACGCCAAGCCCGGGGCGCAGCGGCGCCTCAAGGCCGACGTGATCGCCGAGCAGCTCCAGCGGCTGGCCGGGCTCACCCCGGAGGAGGCCGGCTGGGACGGCACGGTGGTGCCCGCCGAGGGCGACAAGGTGCCCGCGGGCCAGGTGCCGTCCTGGCGCACGCGCGTCCAGTACGCCGTCACGGCCGACGGCCGGGCCGGTCTGCGCCGGCACCGCTCGCACGAGGTCGAGCCGATCGACCACTGCATGATCGCCGCGGAGGGCGTCAGCGAGCTGGGCATCGAGAAGCGCGACTGGACCGGCATGGACTCCGTCGAGGCGATCGCGGCGACGGGCTCGCAGGACCGGCAGGTGATCCTCACGCCGAAGCCGGGCGCGCGCCTGCCGCTGGTCGAGCTGGACCGCCCGGTGTCCGTCCTGCGCGTCGACGAGCGCTCCGGCGGTGTGCACCGCGTCCACGGCCGCCCGTTCGTGCGCGAGCGCGCGGACGGGCGCACCCACCGGGTCGCCAACGGCGGCTTCTGGCAGGTCCACCCGATGGCGGCGGACACGCTGGTGACGGCGGTCATGCAGGGCCTGCTGCCGCGCAAGGGCGACATGGCGCTCGACCTCTACTGCGGCGTCGGCCTCTTCGCCGGCGCCCTCGCCGACCGGGTCGGCGACCAGGGCGCGGTGCTCGGCATCGAGTCGGGCAAGCGCGCGGTGGAGGACGCCCGCCACAACCTCGCCGACTTCGACCGCGTGCGGATCGAGCAGGGCAAGGTCGAGAGCGTGCTGCCGCGCACGGGCATCACGGAGGTCGACCTCATCGTCCTGGACCCGCCCCGCGCCGGGGCCGGGCGCAGGACGGTGGAGCACCTGTCCTCGCTGAGCGCACGGCGGATCGCCTACGTGGCCTGCGATCCGGCGGCGCTGGCCCGGGATCTCGGGTACTTCCGGGAGGGCGGATACCGGGTGCGGACGCTGCGGGCGTTCGATCTGTTCCCGATGACGCATCACGTGGAGTGCGTGGCGATCCTGGAGCCTGCGGCCAAGGGCTCCTGAATCCGCTGCAGCCCGGTCGGCCCGCGGGTCGGGGACTGACGATCCGCCTCCGGCTCGTGCCGCTGTGACCTTCGTTCGACGTGCTGATCGCGGCCGGGGCCACCTGGTTCCCGGTTCGCCGCCCCGGCCTGACACGATCCCGGTGGCGCATCGTTCGGGGTGCGTGGTGAACAAGTGGAGGTGCAGCAGCATGACGGACCGCGGTGTTCCGGCCCTCGACGATCCGGTGGGACAGTCCCTCGGCGGCCGGCACGCGCAGCTCGCCCGCCGGTTCGGCCGGGCCGTGAGTTACGTGCCGGACGTGGCGTCGTTCTGCGCCGTGCCGGCCGACCCGGACGCGGCGGACTGGGACGACCTGGCGAAGCTGATCGGGCCGGGCGAACTCGCCGACCTGTTCAGCGCACCGGCCACACCGCCGCCGGACTGGGAGCCCGTCTTCCACATGGAAGGCCGGCAGCTGGTGTGGTCCGGCGACACCCCGCCCGAGCCGGACGAGTCGGGGGCCGCCGTCGTCGAACTGGGCGCGCCCGACGTGCCCGAGATGCTCGACCTCGTCGCGCGCACCCGGCCGGGGCCGTTCCGGCAGCGCACCCACGAACTCGGCACCTACCTCGGCATCCGGGAGCACGGCAGGCTGGTGGCGATGACCGGGGAGCGGCTGCGGCCCCCGGGCTGGACGGAGATCAGTGCCGTCTGCACCGCCCCCGAGGCACGCGGACGCGGCCACGCCGCACGGCTGATCACCGCGGTCGCCGCGCGCGTCACGGCCCGCGGCGAGCGCCCCTTCCTGCACGTGGCCGAGGCGAACACCGGTGCGCTCGCGCTGTACGAGCGTCTCGGTTTCACCACGCGCAAGCGGGTGACCTTCCGGGGCTTCCGCGTCCCCTGACACGGCCCGGCCGGGTGGGCGTCAGCCGTCCAGCCGGTCCTCGATGAGTGCCTTGAACTCCCGGTAGGACCCCGGACCGCGGATCATCTCCCCGTCGACGAGGAACGTGGGAGTGCCCCGGACGCCCAGGCCCAGGCCGTCGCGCTGGTCGCCGAGACCGCGTTCGGCCACCTCGGGGTCGGCCAGGGCGGCGTCGAACGTGGCCATGTCCAGGCCCAGTTCCTCCGCGTAGCCGCGGAAGACGTCCTGCTTCCACTCCTGGGACTCGCCCCACTCGCGCGAAGAGCAGCACTCCCCGTACGGCGGCGGACAGCGGTCTGCTCCGTCACAGCAGCCGCTCGGTGAGGCCGAGTAGCCGGGCCGCGACGACGGCGGTGATCAGGTGCCCGGCGAGTAGCACACCCGCCGGGGGCGTGGCGTGCCCGGCGCCCAGGGCCGTGTTCGGCAGGGCGTACGCCGCGTGCGCGGCGGCCTGCGCGGTCGACAGGGCGCCGAGCACCTGCGCGTCCGTCAGCCGACGGCGCGTCAGGAACTGGCAGTCGGGCACCGCGACGGCGGCGATCGCCGCGACGACGGTCCACCGCGGCGCGTGGCACCGGTCCAGCACGTGACAGGCCGACGGCAGCAGCACGCACAGGGCCGCGAGGAACCCGGCGCGCAGCCCGCGCAGTGCCCCCGGTCGCCGGGGAGGCGCATCCGGTCGGCCACGGCGGTCGCACCGGTCGGGCTTTCGTGAGGGGGGCAGGCGGTGGGGCGCGGAGCGGGCCGGGCAGGGCGGGCACGGGCCGCGGGTGTCCCGTCCGGGGACGAGACCGGGGCCGGAACCGGTGGCAGCGCACCGGCCGCGGAGTTCCCGGCGGCGCCCCGGCCCCTCGGGGCGGCAGCGTCGTAATCGCGCCGAATTCGCGAGGGGGGCGCACGGCGGGTGAGCGACGGCGTGAGCGGCGGGAGAATGGTGAGGCCCGGTGAGTCCACGCGGCTCCGTGCGGCGGAGCGCTCCGCCCTGCCCGGCCACCCCCACCACCTCGCAAGCCCGCTCGCACGACGCGCCCCCTCGCACACCCCCCACCGAGACCAGCTCCGCCGTCCGATCCGCTCAAGACGGCAAGACGGCAGGACGGCAAGACGGCAAGACGGCAGGACGGCAGGACGGCAAGACGCACCGCCCCGGGACCAGCCCGCGCGCCGAAACGGAGGAACGACCCATGGCCACACCGCTCACCGCCGCCCGGCTCGTCGCCGCGTTGCGCGCCGAGGGCTGCGTCGTGCGCGAGGTGTCCGGCTGGCGCACCAACAACCGCAATCACGTCGGCCCTTGGGGACCCGTGCACGGCGTGATGGTCCATCACACCGTCACCGGACCGGGCACGGACGTCGTCGGTCTCATCTACCACGGGCACAGTGCCCTGCCCGGCCCGCTCGCCACCGGCTGCATCACCAAGGACGGGGTCGTCCACCTGACCGGCAACGGCCGGGCCAACCACGCCGGCGGCGGCGACGGTGACGTCCTGAACGCCGTCATCGGCGAGTCGTACGGCACGTATCCGCCCCCGACGCACGAGCACGACGGCTCGGGCGGCGCGGTCGACGGCAATGCCCGTTTCTACGGCTGGGAATGCGAGAACCGGGGCGACGGCAGGGACCCGTGGCCCCCGGCGCAGTACCTGGCCATGGTCAAGGCCACGGCCGCGGTCTGCCGCGCCCACGGCTGGGGCCACAAGAGCGCGATAGGCCACCTGGAATGGAGCGACTGGAAGGTCGACCCGCGCGGGTTCGACATGGCCGACTTCCGCCGTGACGTCGCCGACGCCCTGGCCCTCCCGGCGGGCGTGTGGGAAGGAGAGGACATGCCCCAGTACGTCAACCTCGGTATCGCCGGGCCGTACCAACTCGCGCCAGGCGCCTGGGACTCGGTCGAGTTCGCCGAGGAGTGGACCGACGAGACCGGCGACCACGCCACCGGCGGCAGCGTCTTCGCGCGCGGCCCGGCCCGGTTCAGCGGGACCTTCAGCGTGCACATCGACGGTCTGCCGGCGGGCGCGGTGGTGCAGGCGCGGATGTCGGAGTACCAGGGCGAGGAACTGCGCGCCGACCATCCCATCCACGAGGTCGCGGGGACCGGCGGCGGCACCTTCGTGGTGCTGCCCGTCACCAAGCGCCTGCCGTCGGGCCGCGGCATGCGGGTGCGGCTGCTGAACCAGGCCGCCGTCCCGGTCACCGTCGTGAGCGCCGTGCTGACCGTGCTGGTGTGGAAGGAGCCCTGAGCCCACCCGACGCCCGCCGGGCTGCGCCGGGGCCGGGAAGCCCGCACGCTGGAGGGACAGCACACTTCTGCGCGAGGGAGCACCGGCATGGCGAAGCGCCGCGGCGAGGGCGGGAAGCCGAAGAAGGGCGACAAGGTCACCTGGAGCAGCCACGGCAGCCGCACCGAGGGCACCGTGGAGCGGGAGATCACCGAGCGGACCGAGGCGTCCGGCCGCACGGTCGACGCCTCACCGGAGGAGCCGCAGTACGAGGTGCGCAGCGACAAGTCCGACCGGACCGCGGTGCACAAGCCGTCCGCGCTCAAGAAGAAGAAGTGAGGCGGCGTGGACCGCGAGGAGCGCGAGCAGACCTGGAACGACTTCCGTGAGCTGGTCAACATGACGCCGGCCGAACTGGAGAAGTGGCTGGAGTCGGACGATTCCCGCAGCGCCGGCCAGCACCAGGACGGCGGCGAGTCCACCGGACACGCCTCCGGCCGCCGGATCGTGACGATCCTGCGCGCCAGCAAGGACGACCTCACGGACGACGACTACCGGCACATGCGCAAGGTCGTCGGCTACGTCCGCCGCCACCTCGCCCAGCGGCCCTCCGGGGACGTCCGGGACACGCGGTGGCGGCACTCCCTGATGAACTGGGGGCACGACCCGCTCAGCGGGTGACCGCCGCGTCCAGCTCGATCCAGCGCCGGGCGTCGCCGGTGCCGCGCACGCGGCAGTGCCGGGGGTCGGCGGTGCCGCGCACGCGGGTGGTCGGGCCGGCGGCGGCGTCGAGCAGGTCGAGCAGGTGCGGGCCGAGCGGACCCGGGCGGTCCGCCGCCGCTCGGCGCACGGTGTGCAGATGTGCGGGAGGTTCGTGTCCGTCAGGCCGCCGCGGCCGGCTGCATCAGCCGGGCCAGCAGGTCGTCCAGCGTGATCAGGCCGGACAGCCGGCCGGCGTCGTCACGCACCACGGCCAGGGACGACCGGCGGCGCCGCAGCACCTCGATCGCGTCGGCGACCGTCGTGGCCTCCGTCAGCTCCGGCACGGGCCGGGCCAAATCCCGCGCGGTCGTCGCACGGCCGCGGGCCCGGGCGACCAGGGCGTCCCGGGCGTGCACGGACCCGAGGACGACGCCGTCCTCCCGGACGAGCAGCCGGGTGCGGTCGTGCGCCGCGGCCGCCCGCAGCAGGGCGTCGATGTCCGCGCCGCCCTCGACCCAGGTGATGTCGGCGGCCGGGATCCGCAGCGCGGCCACCGGCGTCTCCGGCTCGGTCAGCGAACGCGTCAGCAGCTCCGAGTCGGTCGCGCTGATCAGGCCCAGCCGCTCGGACTCCTCCACCAGATGCGCCAGCTGCTCCCGGTTGTGCACCGAGGCCAGCTCGTCGCGCGGCGCCACCCGGCACAGCCGGACCAGGCCGTTGCTCCAGCGGTTGAGCAGCCGGATCAGCGGGCCCACGGCCCGCACGACGGCCCGGAAGGGCGGGGAGAGCAGCATCGCCGACCGCTCGGGGTGGGCGATCGCCCAGGACTTGGGGGCCATCTCGCCGACCACCATGTGCAGGAACACCACCACGACCATCGCCACGGCGAAGGCGACGCCGTAGCTCACGGCGCTGGGCAGGCCCAGCGCGTGCAGCAGCGGGTCGAGTTCGTGGGAGATGGCCGGCTTGGACACCGAGCCCAGGCCGAGCGTGCACACCGTGATGCCCAGCTGGGCACCGGCCAGCATCAGCGACAGCTCGCGCATGCCGGCCAGGGCCGCCCCGGCCCCGCGCCGCCCCTCGGCCGCCGCCTTCTCCATGCGGTGCCGTCTGGCGGCGACCAGCGCGAACTCGGCCGCGACGAAGAAGCCGCTGCCGATCAGCAGCAGCACGGTCACGAAGACCGCCATGGGGAAACTCATGCCCTCTCCTCGGCTTCCTCGGTGGCCCCGGCGTCCCCGGCGTCCCCGAGCACGCTGACGCGGACGCGGTCGGCCACGTGCCGGTCCAGCGTGCGCACGTCGATCACGGCGCGGCCGCCCTCGGGCAGCTCGACCGTGACCCGGTCGCCGACCGTCGGGAAGCGGCCGAGCCGGTCCACGACCAGGCCGGCCACGGTGTCGTAGTCGTCGTCCTCCGGCAGCCGGACACCGGTCGCCTCGGCCACCTCGTCCAGCCGGCGGCCGGCGTCGACCAGCCAGCCGTCGCCCACCGCGACGGCGAGGAGCGTGACCCGGTCGGACTCGTCGGCGATGTCACCGACCAGCTCCTCGGCGATGTCCTCGTACGTGACCAGGCCGGCCACGCCGCCGTGCTCGTCCAGGACGACCGCGAACTCGTCGTCCTGCTCGCGCATCCGCGCCACCGCGTCGGGCAGCGCGAGGGTGTCCGGCAGCAGCAGCGGCCGCCGGGCCACCTCGCCCGCCCGCGCGCCGGCGAGCCGGGCCGCGGGCAGCGCCATCAGCTCGCGCACGCCCAGCACGCCCGCGATGTCGTCCGGGTGGTCGCCGAGCACCGGGTAGTTGGAGTGGCCGTGCCGGGCGATCAGGCCGACCGCCTCGTCGGCGCCGGCGTCCTTGCGGACGAACACGGCGTCGGCGCGCGGCACCATCACCTCGTCGAGGGTGCGCTCGGAGAACTCCAGCGCGTGGTCGAGCAGCGCGGCGGTGTCCTTGGGCAGCTCGCCCTGCTCGTGCGACTCGCCGATCAGATGGCCCAGCTCCTCCAGCGTGGCGCCGTGGTGCAGTTCCTCGACCGGTTCGATGCCCACCTTGCGCAGCAGTCTGTTCGCCGCGCCGTCGAAGACGCGGACGACGGGGCCGACGCACCTCAGATACGCCAGCGTCGACGGGGCCAGCGCCTTCGCCAGCCGCTCGGGCACCGCGATGGCGAGGTTCTTCGGGGCCAGCTCGCCCAGCACCATCTGCACCACCGTGGCCAGCACGAAGGCGAGCACCACGGAGACGCCGCTCACGGCGGCGCCGGGCAGGCCGAAGCCGGACAGGGCGGGCCTGAGCAGGGCGGACACCGACGGCTCGGCGATGAAGCCGACGACAAGGCCGGTGACGGTGATGCCGAGCTGCGCGCCCGACAGCATGAACGACAGCCGCTCCAGCACCTTCAGGGCACGGGCGGCCCGGCGGTCCCCGGCCTCGGCCTCACGCGCGAGGGTGAGCCGGTCGGCGGAGACGTAGGCGAACTCCTGGGCGACGAAATAGCCGGTGCCGGCGGTCAGCAGGAACACGGCGAACAGGCCCAGCAGGGCCTCGGCGACACTCATCGAACACCACCCCGCCGTGTGCCGCGCTCAGTGATGCCGTGGCGGGATGGTCCGGGACTGTGCCCCGGGGGGTCCGTCGGTCTGGCGGACAAGGACGCGCTCCTCATGTGTGGTCGGTATCCGGAACAACGCGCACCGGCGCGCCGGTGTTCCCGAATTCTACGACCGTGTAGATGTACGTGGCTCGGGCCGGTTCCGGCTGCCGTGCGGGTCCTGCCCGGGGCTGCCTCGCGGGCGTCGGGCGGGCCTCGGACGGCAGGGAATCACCGTTGTGTGGTGCATTGACGTCGCGGAGCGTGTCGCAGTTGGGCCGAACGGGTGACTCTGCGCAAGAATTGCCCGATGCAGACAGCCAGTGCGAGCCAGGACGGAGCATGCCGGTGAACAGCCACGATGTCACCGACGAACAGTGGGAGGGGCTCGCCCAGGTCGTGCCGCTGCGGGGCCGGGACGCCTGGCCCTCCTCCATCGGCCACCGCTCCATACCCGAGGCCGAGACCGAGGCGCGGCGCCGTTTCGTCGTCCTGCGCGTGAACGTCTTCGCCGACGCCCGTGACGTCGCGGAGACCCTGATGGCCGGCATCCCGGTGCTGCTCGACCTCACCGGCGCGGAGGCGGAGGTCGCCAAGCGGGTCCTCGACTTCAGCACGGGCGTCGTCTTCGGCCTGGCCAGCGGCATGCACCGGGTGGACCGGAACGTGTTCCTGCTGACACCGGCCGGGACCGAGGTGACGGGGCTGATGGAGGGCGTCGGGGTGCCCGGGGTATGACGCGGGAGGCGGCCGGGGGGGGGTGTGGGTTGACCGCACGGTCGCCCGATCGTAGGAACCCCGGGGGGACAAAACGGTTCGTCCCTCCTGCGGAGCCCTACCGTCCGGACATGACATCGCCCCCCGCTCCCGCCCCGCACACCACCGGGGTCCCCGGCCCTGCCGCACCCCCCGCCCAGCCCGACCGCCCCCGCGTCACCGAGCTGCGCCTGTCCGCCTTCGCCGGGCACCGCCGGGCCGTGCTCCCGCTGGGGCGGCTCACCCTCCTGGCCGGCCCCAGCGGCTCCGGCAAGTCCAGCGCGCTGCGGGCCTACGAGGCCCTGGCCCGGCTCGGGGGCGGCGCCACGCTCGGCGAGGCGTTCCCGGACCCCACCCGCTGCGTCCCCGAGCGGGCCCGGCCCGACGCCCAGCACCGCCGGGGCTTCCGCATCGGCTGCACGGCCGACGGCCCCGCGGGTCCGGTCCGGCTCGACGTCGCCGTGCAGGCGGAACCGGAACTGCGCATCGTGGGCGAACGGCTCACCGCCGACGGACTGGTACTGCTGGAGACCGCCCTGCGCGACCCGGGCAAGCACGCCGTCCAGGCCGCCTGGCACACGGCCGGACCGACCCCGGTGACCCGCGGCCCGCTCCCCGACGACCGGCTCGGCACCGCCCTGCTGCCCCTGCGCGTCGCGGGCCGCACCCCCGGGCAGCGCAGGGTGCTGGCCGCCGCCGAGCAGATGGTCGTCGCCCTGCGCTCCGTCTTCGCCTGCGACCCCGAACCCGCCCGGATGCGCGGCCCCGTACCGGCCGGCCCCGGCCGTCTCCTCGGCGACTGCGGGAACGTGGCGGAGGTGCTGTGGCGCACGCGCGCCGAGTGCGGGCGGCGGCACGCGCGGCTGGTGGCGGCGGCGCGCGCGGGGTGCGCCGGGCCGGTGACGGACGTGCTCGCCCACACGGACGCTTCCGGCGCCCTCCGCGCGGCGCTCGACCGCGGCGACGGTGTGCGTACGGACCTGGGGCGGCTCGGCGACGGCGAACTGCGGTACCTGGCCCTCGCCCTGGTCCTGCTCACCGGCCCCGGCGTCCTGGAGGTCGACCCGGCCGGCGAGGTGCCCGCCGCGCTCCAGACGCTCACCGTCCTGGCCGACGGGCTCGACCGCGCACTGGACCCGCGGCAGCGGCGCGAACTGCTGGAGCTGGCGGCCCGGATGTGCGAGCGGGGGCACATCCGTCTGGCGGCCGCGGTCAGCGACGCCTCCTGGGCCGCCGGGACCGACGGTGTCACGGTGGTACACCTGGACCGTGACTGATCCCCTGGACGTGGCGACGCTGCAACGCCGGCTGGCCGAATTCGCCGCCGCACGCGACTGGCAGCAGTACCACACCCCGAAGAACCTGGTCGCCGCGCTCAGCGTGGAGGCGTCGGAACTGGTGGAGATCTTCCAGTGGCTGACGCCCGAGGAGTCGGCGGGTGTGATGGCCGACCCGGACACCGCGCACCGCGTCACCGACGAAGTCGCCGACGTGCTCGCGTATCTGCTCCAGCTGTGCGAGGTGCTCGGCATCGACCCGCTGGCGGCGCTGGACGCGAAGATCGACCGGAACGAACGGCGCTTCCCGCTGCGGTGACCCGGGGGCGGGCCAGGCGGTGGAGCCACTCAGTCCGCTTGTACGCTCTGTAATCAAAGGGCGGCTCGAATCCGAATCGTTGTCCGTTAATTTCCGTCTTCCTCTGGCTTTTGGTCTCACGGCCCTTCACTCTGGGTAGTGAACAAGGGAGTTCGGGCAGGCGGACGCGCGGGGCGCGTCGGACAAGACGGGGGCAGCGCATGGACGCGGTGCGGCTCATCGTGACGAGCAGGCGGTCCCTGGCCGCGGGCGGCGAGGCGAAGGAGGTCATGGCCGAGGTGTGGCAGGCGCAGGCTCTCGCGCAGGCGATAGGGAGCCGCCTCGCGGTCGCCGGTCCACCCGAACTGCGCGGGGAGGCGCTGGGGTTGACGGAGCTGGCGGGCCGGGGCTGCGGCGTCCTGGACGCGCCGGAGCTGGCCCCGGGCGAGCTGCGGGCGGGCCAGCTCACGGAGTTGGGGGACGCCCGCCACACGCTGATGTACCTGGGCGGCCTCCTCGGCGAGGTCGGCATCGCCCTGGTCGCCCTGGCCTGCGCCGCGGCCGACGAGGGCACGTACTGGCAGTGCATGGAGGCCATCGACGCGGCGGACGAGTCCCGCGACCGCGTCCTGGAGATGCTCCGCAGACTCGCCGACCGCGAACAGGCGTTACCGGAGCGGGAGGCGGGCTGAGGGGACCCCCCTCGTCCCCGTCCTCGACCACCCCCTCCGCCCGGAATCCCCCCTTCGCCCGGCATCCCCCCGCCCCCGGCACCGCCGCGCCGGCGTCTAGCCGGTCCGGCCCTCCTCGATCGGCTCGCGGCCCGTGTCCCCCGACGCCTGAAGATCCGCGTCCAACGCCGACAGGTCCGCGTTCAGCGCCGCCATCAGCTCCTCCATCTGCTGCAGCAGCCCTTTCGGCTGCCCGGTCGTCCCGCCCTGCTGCGGCACGGTCTCTTCGGACATGACGGCCTCCTCGGCCCCTGGCCCCCCGGGGAGGCCGACGCGGGTGACGCCCCGGCGGTGACCGGCCGGTGCGGAAGCCGGGGGCTCCGGCTCCGCCCGAGCCAACGATCACCGCCGGGGGCGGTCACTGGCCCGGTCACACCGGTCCTGCGGTATTGACGTAATTTCACCCGACCGGGGACGGCGTGGGACGGGGGACCGATCGCGTGGTCGCGCGCCCCGGAGTGCAGGATGGATGTATGGACCTCCGCATCTTCACCGAGCCCCAGCAAGGGGCCACCTACGACACTCTGCTCGCCGTCGCCAAGGCCACCGAGGACCTCGGCTTCGACGCCTTCTTCCGCTCCGACCACTACCTGCGCATGGGCAACGTCGACGGTCTGCCCGGCCCCACCGACGCCTGGATCACCCTGGCCGGACTCGCCCGCGAGACCAAGCGCATCCGCCTCGGCACACTGATGACCGCCGGCACCTTCCGGCTGCCCGGCGTGCTCGCCATCCAGGTCGCGCAGGTCGACCAGATGTCCGGCGGCCGTGTCGAACTCGGCCTCGGCGCCGGCTGGTTCGAGGAGGAGCACAAGGCCTACGGCATCCCCTTCCCCAAGGAGAAGTTCGCCCGGCTGGAAGAGCAGCTGGAGATCGTCACGGGCCTGTGGGCCACGCCCGCCGGCAAGACCTACGACTTCCACGGCACCTACTACGACCTCACGGACTCTCCCGCGCTGCCCAAGCCGGCCCAGGCGAAGATTCCCGTCCTCGTCGGCGGCCACGGCCCGACCCGCACCCCGCGCCTGGCCGCCCGGTACGCCGACGAGTTCAACATGCCCTTCGCCTCCGTCGAGGACAGCGAGCGCCAGTTCGGCCGGGTGCGCGCCGCCGCCGAGGAGGCCGGCCGCACGGGCGACGACCTGGTCTACTCCAACGCCCTCGTCGTCTGCGTCGGCCGGGACGACCAGGAGGTCGCCCGCCGGGCCGCCGCGATCGGCCGGGAGGTCGACGAGCTCAAGCTCAACGGCCTGGCCGGCTCCCCGGCCGAGGTCGTCGACAAGATCGGGCGTTACGCCGAGATCGGCTCCCGCCGCATCTACCTCCAGGTCCTGGACCTGGACGACCTGGACCACCTGGAGCTGATCTCCTCGCAGGTGCGGTCGCAGCTGCCGTAGCGGCCCGGGTCCACCCGCCCCGATAACCGAAGGCGCTGGTGGGCACAGGTGTGCGAAGCTGTGGGCGTCGTCCTGCCGAGCCCCCAGGATCACCCCTCCTGGGGGCTTTCGCGCGCACGGCACCGCAGTCATCCGACCCGGCCGGAGAGGCCCTCAGCATGTTCCTGACGATCAGTACCACCGGCACCCCGGAACGCCCCGCGACCGACCTCGGGTACCTGCTGCACAAGCATCCCGACAAGGCGCAGGCGTTCTCCACCTCCTCCGGCACGGCGCACGTCCTCTACCCCGAGGCGGACGCCCTGCGCTGCACGGCGGCGCTGCTGCTGGAGGTGGACACGGTGGCCCTGGTCAGGAAGGGCAAGGGCAAGGGCCGCGGCGGCGCCCCGGACGCGGCGCTCGCCCAGTACGTCAACGACCGCCCCTACGCGGCCTCCTCCCTGCTCGCCGTGGCGCTGAGCAACGTCTTCTCCAGCGCCATGAAGGGCGTCTGCCATGCCCGCCCGGAGCTGCCCGGCCAGGCCAGGCCGCTGCGCATCGAGGTGCCCGCGCTGCCCGCCCGCGGCGGCCCGGACCTCGTCGCGAAGCTCTTCGAACCGCTCGGCTGGACGGTCACCGCGCAACCGGTGCCGCTGGACACCGAGTTCCCCGGCTGGGGCGACTCGCGCTACGTCGGCCTCGTCCTGGAATCCGGCACGCTCACCGTCGCCGAGGCCCTGCGCCACCTCTACGTCCTGCTCCCCGTCCTCGACGACGCCAAGCACTACTGGGTCGCCCCCGACGAGGTCGACAAGCTGCTGCGCGCCGGCGAGGGCTGGCTGCCCGGCCACCCGGAGCAGAAGCTGATCACCAGCCGCTACCTCGCGCGCCGCTGGTCGCTGACCCGCCGGGCGACCGAGCGGCTGGAGCTGGTCCGGCTCGCCGAGGCCGACGACAGCGAGGTCGAGGCGATCGACAACGCCGTCGAGGCGGAGACCGAGACCGAGGAGAAGCCCACCCCGCTGGCCGTGCGGCGCCGCGAGGCGATCGTCACCGCGCTGCGGAACTCCGGGGCCGCCCGGGTGCTCGACCTCGGCTGCGGCCAGGGCCAGTTGGTGCAGGCGCTGCTCAAGGACCTGGCGTTCACCGAGATCGTCGGCGTCGACGTCTCCATGCGGGCCCTCACCATCGCCTCCCGGCGGCTGAAGCTGGACCGCATGGGGGAGCGGCAGGCGTCCCGCGTCACCCTCCTCCAGGGGGCGCTCACCTACACCGACACCCGCCTCAAGGGCTACGACGCCGCCGTGCTCAGCGAGGTCATCGAGCACCTCGACCTGCCCCGGCTGCCGGCCCTGGAGTACGCGGTGTTCGGTGCGGCCCGGCCGCGCACGGTCCTCGTGACCACTCCGAACGCCGAGTACAACGTGCGCTGGGAGACCCTCCCGGCCGGACACCTCCGGCACGGCGACCACCGCTTCGAGTGGACCCGCGCCGAGTTCCGGGCCTGGGCGCAGGCGGTGGCCGAACGCCACGGCTACACGGTCGCGTACGAGCCCGTGGGACCCGACGACCCCGAGGTGGGACCGCCCACGCAGCTGGCCCTGTTCACCCTGACGAGCCCGAAGGAGGCGACGGCGGCATGACCGACGAGACGCGAGGGCGCGTGCTGCCCGTCACCGACCTGTCCCTGGTGGTGCTGATCGGCGCCTCCGGCTCCGGCAAGTCCACCTTCGCCCGCAGGCACTTCAAGCCCACCGAGGTCATCTCCTCCGACTTCTGCCGCGGCCTGGTCTCGGACGACGAGAACGACCAGAGCGCCACCAAGGACGCCTTCGACGTCCTGCACTACATCGCCGGCAAGCGCCTGGCCGCGGGCCGGCGCACGGTCGTGGACGCGACCAGCGTGCAGTCCGAGGCGCGGCGCCAGCTGATCGACCTGGCCCGGCAGTACGACGTGCTCCCCATCGCCGTCGTGCTCGACGTGCCCGAGGAGGTGTGCGCCGAGCGCAACGCGGCCCGCGCCGACCGCGCCGACATGCCCCGCCGGGTCGTCCAGCGCCACACCCGCGAACTGCGCCGCTCCCTGCGGCACCTGGAGCGCGAGGGCTTCCGCAAGGTGCACGTCCTGCGCGGGGTGGAGGAGATCGAGCACGCCACCATCGTCACCGAGAAGCGCTTCAACGACCTCACCCACCTCACCGGCCCGTTCGACATCATCGGCGACATCCACGGCTGCTCGGCCGAACTGGAGGCCCTGCTCGGCAAGCTGGGCTACACCGACGGCGTCCACCCGGAGGGCCGCACGGCCGTCTTCGTCGGCGACCTCGTCGACCGCGGCCCCGACAGCCCCGGCGTGCTGCGCCGCGTGATGTCCATGGTGAAGTCCGGCAACGCCCTGTGCGTCCCCGGCAACCACGAGAACAAGTACGGCCGCTACCTGCGCGGCCGCAACGTCCAGCACACCCACGGCCTCGCCGAGACCATCGAGCAGATGGCGGGCGAGAGCGAGGAGTTCGTCGCCGAGGTGCGGCAGTTCCTCGACGGCCTGGTCAGCCACTACGTCCTCGACGGCGGACGGCTCGTCGTCTGCCACGCGGGCCTGCCCGAGAAGTACCACGGCCGCACCTCCGGCCGGGTCCGCAGCCACGCCCTGTACGGCGACACCACCGGGGAGACCGACGAGTTCGGCCTGCCGGTGCGCTACCCGTGGGCGGAGGAGTACCGGGGCCGGGCGGCGGTCGTCTACGGCCACACCCCCGTCCCGGAGGCCACCTGGCTCAACAACACCATCTGCCTGGACACCGGCGCCGTCTTCGGCGGCAAGCTCACCGCGCTGCGCTGGCCGGAGCGCGAGCTGGTCGACGTACCGGCCGAGCGCGTCTGGTACGAGCCGCTGAAGCCGCTGCGCAGCGAGGCGCCCGGCGGGCACGACGGCCGCCCGCTCGACCTCGCCGACGTGCACGGCCGGCGGGTCGTGGAGACCCGGTACCAGGGGCGCGTCTCGGTCCGCGAGGAGAACGCGGCCGCGGCCCTGGAGGTCATGAGCCGCTTCGCGGTGGATCCGCGGCTGCTGCCGTACCTGCCGCCGACCATGGCCCCGACGGCCACGAGCCACGTCGACGGCTACCTGGAGCACCCGGCGGAGGCCTTCGCCCAGTACGCGCGGGACGGTGTCGCGCGGGTCGTGTGCGAGGAGAAGCACATGGGCTCGCGGGCGGTGGCCCTGGTGTGCCGCGACGCGGAGGCGGCCCGCAGGCGCTTCGGCGTCGGGGACGGGATCACCGGATCCCTCTACACGCGCACCGGCCGCCCGTTCCTGGACGACGACGCCCTCACCGAGGGCATCCTCGGCCGGCTGCGCACGGCCGTCGGCGAGGCGGGCCTCTGGGACGACCTGGAGACCGACTGGCTGCTGCTCGACGCCGAGCTGATGCCCTGGTCCCTGAAGGCGTCCGGGCTGCTGCGCTCCCAGTACGCCGCCGTGGGCGCCGCCTCCGGCGCGGTGTTCCCCGGCGCGCTGGCCGCGCTGCGGGGTGCCGCCGAGCGGGGTGTGGACGTGTCCGGGCTGCTGGCCCGCACCGGTGAACGCGCCGCCGACGCCGCCGCGTTCACCGCGGCCTACCGCCGCTACTGCTGGACCACCGACGGCCTGGACGGCGTCCGCCTGGCACCGTTCCAGCTCCTCGCCGTCCAGGGCCGCAGCCTGGCCGCCCTGCCGCACGACGAGCAGCTCGCCCTCATCGACCGGCTCGTCGAATACGACGGCAGCGGCCTGCTGCAGACCACCCGCCGGCTCTACGTCGACACCGCCGACCCCGAGTCGGTGCGGGCCGGCGTCGACTGGTGGCTGGAGATGACCGGCCGCGGCGGCGAGGGCATGGTCGTCAAGCCGGTCGGCGCGGTCGTCCGCGACGGCCAGGGCCGCCTGGTCCAGCCCGGCATCAAGTGCCGCGGCCGGGAGTACCTGCGGATCATCTACGGGCCCGAGTACACCCGCCCGGAGAATCTCGCCCGCCTGCGCTCCCGCTTCCTCGACCACAAGCGCTCCCTGGCGATCCGCGAGTACGCGCTCGGCCTGGAGGCCCTGGACCGCCTGGCCGAGGGTGAACCGCTGTGGCGGGTGCACGAGGCGGTGTTCGGGGTGCTGGCCCTGGAGTCGGAGCCGGTCGACCCGCGCCTGTGACCCCGTACGGCGGCCTGCGGCCGGATCGCGTCACCCCGGCGCGATCCGGCCGCAGGCCGTGACGCCGGTCCCGGCCGTCCCCGCCCGGCCGTCCGCCGCCCGACCCGTTGTCGTCACCCCGACGCGAAACGGTGCGGCCGGAAACGCGCGCGGGGTGCGTCAAGACGGGCTCCGGCGGTCAGGATGAAGGCATGGCATACCACGTCCACTCCGAGGCCGGGCGGCTGCGCCGCGTCATCCTGCACCGGCCCGACCTGGAGCTCAAAAGGCTCACCCCGAGCAACAAGACCTCGCTGCTCTTCGACGACGTGCTGTGGGTGCGCAGGGCCCGCGCCGAGCACGACGGGTTCGCCGACGTGCTGCGCGACCGGGGCGTCGCCGTCCACCTCTTCGGTGACCTGCTGGCCGAGACGCTGGAGGTCCCCGAGGCCAGATCCCTGGTCTTGGACCGGGTCTTCGACGAGAAGGAGTACGGCCCGCTGGCCACCGACCACCTCAGAGCCGCCTTCGAGCACCTGCCCGGGCGGGAGCTGGCGGAGGTGCTCGTCGGCGGCATGACCAAGCGCGAGTTCCTCGACGTGCACCCGGAGCCGACCTCCGTGCGCTTCCACGTCATGGAGCTGGACGACTTCCTGCTCGGCCCCCTGCCCAACCACCTGTTCACCCGGGACACCTCGGCCTGGATCTACGACGGCGTGTCCATCAACGCCATGCGCTGGCCCGCCCGGCAGCGCGAGACGGTGCACTTCGAGGCGATCTACCGGCACCACCCGCTGTTCCGCGACGAGAACTTCCGCGTCTGGTCGCAGGGGCAGGCCGACTACCCGTCGACGATCGAGGGCGGTGACGTGCTGGTCATCGGCAACGGGGCCGTGCTCATCGGCATGAGCGAGCGGACCACCCCGCAGGCCGTGGAGATGCTCGCGCACAAGCTGTTCGCCGCCGGCTCGGCCGAGACGATCGTCGCCCTCGACATGCCCAAGCGCCGCGCGTTCATGCACCTCGACACCGTGATGACGATGGTCGACGGCGACACCTTCACCCAGTACGCGGGCCTGGGCATGCTCCGCTCGTACACCATCGAGCCCGGCGTCGGCGAGAAGGAGCTGAAGGTCACCGACCATCCGCCGGAGCACATGCACCGGGCGATCGCCGCGGCCCTCGGCCTGAACGAGATCCGCGTGCTGACCGCGACCCAGGACGTGCACGCGGCCGAGCGCGAGCAGTGGGACGACGGCTGCAACGTCCTGGCCGTCGAACCCGGCGTCGTGGTCGCCTACGAGCGGAACGCCACCACCAACACCCACCTGCGCAAGCAGGGCATCGAGGTGATAGAGATCCCGGGCAGCGAACTGGGCCGGGGCCGGGGCGGACCGCGATGCATGAGCTGCCCGGTCGAGCGCGACCCGGTGTGAGCACCCCGTTCCGTATAGGCATGCTGAGCTTCGTATAGTATTCCAGGGAGTCAGTGTCCCCGTTCCGTCACCGTCCCCGTATCCCTGGAGCGCCCCCATGGCGACAGTCCCGACCGCCCTCGCCGGCCGCCACTTCCTCAAGGAGCTGGACTTCACCGAGGAGGAGTTCCGCGGCCTGGTCGCGCTGGCCGCGGAGCTGAAGGCCGCCAAGAAGGCCGGGACCGAGACGCCGTACCTGCGGGGCCGGAACATCGCCCTGATCTTCGAGAAGACCTCCACCCGCACCCGCTGCGCGTTCGAGGTCGCGGCCGCCGACCAGGGCGCCTCGACCACGTACCTCGACCCCTCCGGCTCCCAGATCGGGCACAAGGAGTCGGTCAAGGACACCGCGCGGGTGCTGGGCCGGATGTACGACGCGATCGAGTACCGGGGCGACAGCCAGCAGAAGGTGGAGGAGCTCGCCGCGCACGCCGGGGTGCCCGTCTACAACGGGCTCACCGACGACTGGCACCCCACCCAGATGCTCGCCGACGTGCTGACCATGACCGAGCACTGCGCCAAGCCGCTGACCGAGGTCGCCTTCGCCTACCTGGGCGACGCCCGCTTCAACATGGGCAACTCCTACCTGGTCACCGGCGCGCTGCTCGGCATGGACGTACGGCTTGTCGCGCCGAAGGCCTACTGGCCCGCCGAGGAGGTCGTCGACCGGGCCCGCGCGCTCGCCGGGCGCAGCGGCGCCCGGATCACGCTCACCGAGACCGTGGACGAGGGCGTCCGCGGCGCCGACTTCGTCGCCACCGACGTGTGGGTCTCCATGGGCGAGCCGAAGGAGGTCTGGGACGAGCGCATCACCGCCCTCGCCCCGTACGCCGTGACCATGGACGTCCTGCGCGCCACCGGCAACCCGGACGTGAGGTTCCTGCACTGCCTGCCCGCCTTCCACGACCTCGGCACGAAGGTCGGCCGGGAGATCCACGCCTCGCACGGCCTGGACCACCTGGAGGTCTCCGACGAGGTCTTCGAGTCGGCCCACTCGGTCGTCTTCGACGAGGCGGAGAACCGGATGCACACCATCAAGGCGGTCATGGTGGCAACCCTCGCCTGAACAGGCCTTATGCTGACCGGCGGCCCGGAACCACCCCTTCTCCGCGGCCGTCCGCGCGACGCACCCGTCGCATCCGAGCACCACCAGAAACGAGCACCACCCGCATGCCCCGCTACAAATCGCCCCACCTGCTGGTGGCCGAATCCGGAGCCGACCGCGAAGGCCACGGCCTGAAGCGCACGATGGGCCTCTTCCAGCTCGTCTGCTTCGGCGTCGGCGCGATCGTCGGCACCGGCATCTTCGTCGGCCTGTCCGACTCGGTCGCCCAGGCCGGCCCCGCCGTCGTGATCTCCTTCGTCCTGGCCGCGATCACCTGCGTCTTCACCGCGTTCGCCTTCGCCGAGCTGGGCGGCGCGATCCCGGTCTCCGGCTCCTCGTACTCCTTCGCCTACGCCGGACTCGGCGAGGGCACGGCCTTCCTCGTCGGCTGGTGCCTGCTGCTGGAGTACGGCGTGTCGGTGTCCGCGGTGGCGGTCGGCTGGAGCCAGTACGTCAACGAGCTCCTCGGCAGCCTCGTCGGACTGCGCCTGCCCACCGCCCTGTCGGGCGGCCCCGCCGAGGGCGGCGTGGTCAACCTGCCGGCCGTGATCGTCATCGCCATGGCCGCCGTCCTGCTGGTCCGCGGGGTGCGCGAGAGCGCCCGGGCCACGGCGGCGATGGCCGTCCTCAAGCTCGCCGTGCTCGTGGCCTTCGTCGCGATCGGCTTCACCGCCTTCGAGGACGGCAACCTCACCCCGTTCTCGCCGGAGGGCCTGGCCGGCATCGGCGCGGGCACCACCGCCGCCTTCTTCTCGTACATCGGCTTCGACGCGATCACCACGGCCGGCGAGGAGGCGAAGAACCCGCGCCGGGACATCCCGGTCGCGATCCTCGTCTGCATCGGCCTGGTCACCGTGCTCTACTGCGCGGTCGCGCTCGCCGCCATCGGCGCCATCGGCGGCGACGCGGTCGGCGGGCGGCCCGCCGCGCTGTCCTACGTGGTCAACCAGGTCACCGGCTCCACCGTCGGCGGCGGCGTGATCGCCTTCGGCGCGGTCGTCGCCATCGCCTCGGTGGTGCTCGCCGTGATGTACGGCCAGACCCGGATCCTCATGTCCATGTCCCGCGACGGTCTCGTCCCGCGGGTCTTCGAGCGGGTCTCGCCGAGGACCTCCACGCCGGTCGCCGGCACGCTGCTCGTCGCGCTCGTCTTCGCGCTGCCCGCGGCGTTCGCGCCGCTGGACGCCGTGGTCAACCTGTGCACCATCGGCACGCTCGCCGTCATGGCCGTCGTCAACGTCGCGGTCATCGCCCTGCGCCGCCGCGAGCCGGGCCTCGCCCGCACCTTCCGCGTGCCGCTGTACCCGCTCACGCCGCTGCTCGGCGTCGGCTTCTGCCTGTACCTGATGTACGAGACGGGCCCGGCGACCTGGCTCCAGTTCGCCGTGTTCCTCGCGGCGGGCCTGGCCCTGTACCTGCTCTACGGGCGCCGGAACTCGCGGCTGGCCCGGCTCACGCCGGCGGACGCCGCTGAGCGGGAACCGCAGGCAGTCTGAACCACACGGCCTTGCCGGACTCCGTGGGCCGGTGTCCGCAGGAGGAGCTGAGGGCGCGGATCAGCAGCAGACCGCGCCCGTGTTCCTGCCAGGGGTCGGGCGGCCCGCAGGCCGGACGGGTGAGGTCGCCGGGCGGGGCCGGGTCGGTGTCGTGCACCTCGACCTGGCAGCCCGACGGCATCAGCTCCACCACCAGCTCTATCGGCGTCTCGCCCGGGGTGTGCTCCACGGCGTTGGCCACCAGCTCCGCCGTGAGCAGCTCGGCGGTGTCGCAGTCCGCCCCGTGCTCCAGCTCGGCCAGCGCCGTACGGACCAGGGCACGGGCCGCGGGCACCGCCGCGGCGGTGTGCGGCAGCGCGACGCGCCAGGAGGCGGGGGCTGAGGGGAGTTCGTACAAGGCGGGTCCGTTCATGGAGCAGGACATCCTGCTGTCAACCTTATGCATGGTACGGCGCCACTTCCCGGACGCGTCCGAGGGGCACCGGCGGGGGCACCGTCGCCCTCCTCGCCGACGGCTTACCCAGGTGAACGCGGTGCCGCGCACGGCTGCTCCCACCGTTACGCCGGTGTGGACGAGCTGTGACGGATGTGACCGGCCCGGAGCACTCCCGGCCTCACCGGAGTCCTACCCGGTCCTTCTATCGCGCACTCATGACGGCGGTCACGGATGAGTGATAGCTTCGGGGGGTAGAGCTCAGTGAGGCAGTGCCCGTCCGAGGAGGCCGCCCGTCATGAGTCCCTTCACCGGCTCCGCCGCCCGCACCCCCCGCTGGGAGCACCTGCGCGTCGACGTCGCCGACGGCGTCGCGACCGTCACCCTGGCCCGCCCCGCCAAGCTCAACGCGCTCACCTTCGGCGCCTACGCCGACCTGCGCGACCTGCTGGCCGAGCTCTCCCGGGAGCGGGCGGTGCGGGCCCTGGTGCTGGCCGGCGAGGGACGCGGCTTCTGCTCGGGCGGCGACGTCGAGGAGATCATCGGTGCCACGCTCGCCCTGGACACCGCCCGGCTCCTCGACTTCAACCGGATGACCGGCCAGGTGGTCCGCGCGCTCCGCGAGTGCCCGTTCCCGGTGATCGCCTCGCTGCACGGCGTGGCGGCGGGCGCCGGGGCGGTCCTGGCCCTGGCCGCCGACTTCCGCGTGGCCGACCCCACCACCCGCTTCGCGTTCCTCTTCACCCGCGTCGGCCTGTCCGGCGGCGACATGGGCGCGGCCTACCTCCTGCCCCGGGTCGTCGGCCTGGGCCACGCCACCCGACTGCTGATGCTGGGCGACCCGGTCCGCGCCCCCGAGGCGGAGCGCATCGGCCTGATCAGCGAACTCACCGGGGAAGGCCAGGCGGACGAGGCGTCCCGGCAGCTGGCCCGCCGCCTGGCGGAGGGCCCGGCCCTCGCGTACGCCCAGACCAAGGCCCTGCTGACGGCCGAGCTGGACATGCCCCTGGCGGCCTCGGTCGAACTGGACGCCGCCACCCAGGCCCTCCTGATGACCGGCGAGGACTACGCCGAGTTCCACGCGGCCTTCACCGAGAAGCGCCCCCCGAAATGGAGCGGACGCTAGTGGACGTCCCCGAAGGGGCGCGGGGAACCGCGCGACGAACCACCACGCACCCGCGGCCGCGGCACGGCACCGGTCGCCCCCTGCGCGTCGCTGTCATCGGCGGCGGCCCCGGCGGCCTCTACGCCGCCGCCCTGCTCAAACGCCTCGACCCCACCCGCGACATCACCGTCTGGGAACGCAACGCCCCCGACGACACCTTCGGCTTCGGCGTGGTCCTCTCCGACGAGACCCTCGGCGGCATAGAACACGCCGACCCCACCGTCCACGAGGCCCTGCGCAGGGACTTCGTCCGCTGGGACGGCATCGACATCGTCCACCGCGGCGTACGGCACACCTCCGGCGGCCACGGCTTCGCCGCGCTGGGCCGCCGGCGCCTGCTGCAGATCCTCCACGGCCGCTGCCGCGACCTCGGCGTCCGCCTCCGCTTCCGCACCGAGGCCCCCGACGGCCTCTGCGCCACCCACGACCTGGTCATCGCCGCGGACGGCATCCACAGCACCACCCGCGACGCCCGTGCGGACGTCTTCCGCCCCCGCGTCACGGCCCACCGCTGCCGCTACATCTGGCTCGCCGCCGACTTCGCCTTCGACTCCTTCCGCTTCGACATCGCCGAGACCGAGCACGGCGTGATGCAGCTCCACGGCTACCCCTACGCGCCGGACGCCTCCACCGTGATCGTCGAGATGCGCGAGGAGGTCTGGCACGCGGCCGGCTTCGACCGGCTCGGGGAGGCGGAGTCGATCGAACGCTGCGCCAAGATCTTCGCCGACACGCTCCACGGCCGGCCGCTGAAGTCGAACAACTCCACCTGGACGACCTTCCGCACGGTCGTCAACGAACGCTGGTCGCACGGCAACGTCGTCCTGCTCGGCGACGCCGCCCACACCGCCCACTTCTCCATCGGCTCCGGCACCAAACTGGCCGTCGAGGACGCCCTGGCGCTCGCCGCCTGCCTGGCGGAACAGGACTCTCTGCCCGAGGCCCTGGCCGCCTACGAGGCCGAGCGGCGTCCGGTCGTCGCCTCCACACAGCGCGCGGCACGCGCCAGCCTGGAGTGGTTCGAGAACCTCGCCCTCTACCTGGACCAGCCGCCCCGCCAGTTCGCCTTCAACCTGCTCACCCGCAGCCGCCGCGTGACCCACGACAACCTCCGGCTGCGTGACGCGCGCTTCACTCAGGCGGTGGAGCGCGAGTTCGGCTGCCCGCCCGGCACGCCCCCGATGTTCACCCCGTTCCGGCTGCGCGGCCTCACCCTGCGCAACCGGGTCGTCGTCTCACCCATGGACATGTACTCGGCCGTCGACGGCGTCCCCGGCGACTTCCACCTCGTCCACCTGGGCGCGCGGGCACTGGGCGGGGCCGCACTGGTGATGACGGAGATGGTGTGCGTCAGCGAGCGGGGGCGGATCACGCCCGGCTGCGCCGGCCTCTACACCGGACGGCAGGCCGAGGCATGGAAGCGGATCACCGACTTCGTGCACACCCGGGCCCCCGGCACGGCCATCGGCGTGCAGCTCGGCCACAGCGGCCGCAAGGGTTCCACGAAGGTGATGTGGGAGGGCATGGACGAGCCGCTGCCGGAGGGCAACTGGCCGCTGGTGGCCGCGTCGCCGCTGCCCTACAAGCCGTCCGGCCAGACGCCCCGTGAGCTCTCCCGCGCCCAGCTCACCGATCTGCGCGAGCAGTTCGCCGCCGCCGCCGTGCGCGCCGCCCGGGCCGGTTTCGACCTGCTCGAACTGCACTGTGCCCACGGTTACCTGCTCTCCGGCTTCCTCTCCCCGCTGACCAACCGCCGCACCGACGCCTACGGCGGCACCCTCGACAAGCGGCTGCGCTTCCCGCTGGAGGTCTTCGACGCCGTCCGCGGCGCGTGGCCGGGGGAGCGGCCCATGACGGTCCGCATCTCCGCGACCGACTGGGCCGAGGGCGGGACGACCGCCGAGGAGGCCGTGGAGATCGCCCGGGCCTTCGCCGCGCACGGCGCCGACGCGATCGACGTGTCGACCGGGCAGGTCGTGGCGGACGAACAGCCCGAGTTCGGACGGTCGTACCAGACGCCCTTCGCGGACCGCATCCGCAACGCCACCGGCGTCCCGGTGATCGCGGTCGGCGCGATCTCCTCCTGGGACGACGTCAACTCGCTGATCCTGGCGGGCCGTACGGACCTGTGCGCGCTGGCCCGCCCGCACCTGTACGACCCGCACTGGACCCTGCACGCGGCGGCCGAACAGGACTACACGGGCCCGGCCGCCCCCTGGCCGCCCCCCTACCGCGCGGGCAGCCGCCGCCCCCGCACGGGCCGCACGGACGCCCCGAAGCCACGGCTGAGCCTGTCGGACACGCCCTAAGGCACCGGGTGCGGGGCGGCGCGGGTGAAGTCGAGGTCCTCGGCCGTGACGATCCGGGCGCCCATGTTGCGTTCCATCATCTCCAGGGCCGCGTCGGCCAGGTGCGGATGGATGGAGGCGACGGCGTCCCGGGGCACGGTGACCTCCAGGTGGCGGATGTGCGCGTCGAGAGCGGAGTACAGGATGCACTGCTCGGTGACCTGGCCGATCAGCACCACGTGCCCGACGCCCAGGTTGCGCAGCAGGTAGGCCAGGGGCGTCTCGAAGAAGACCGAATGGCGGGCCTTCACCACGAACAGCGACTCCTCGTCGGGCCGGATCGGCTCGATCAGACGGGCCTGCGGCCGGGCGAGCGCGGCGTCGACCAGCTCTCCGTGGTGGGAGCGCCACCGTCCGAAGTTGTCGTTGGCGTAGATGACCGGCACGTCCGCCTTGCGGGCCCGGTCGATCAGGTCCGCGACGACGGGTACGATCTGCTCGACGGACGGCACGAGCAGCTCGGCGTCCTCGTGGTCGTAGGTGTTGATCATGTCGACCACGATCAGGGCCGGCCGCGTCGAGCCTTCCTGGCGTTCCATGGCCGTCTCCCGTGTGCAGGGGGTGGTGCGGGTGCCGAGGCGTGCTGCCGAGTACCCGGGGGCGTGGCGGAGCTAACGGGGGACACGGAGCGGGTCCACCGCGCCGTCACACCCCCACGAACCCCGCCCCCGCCTCCCGCAGCCGCTCGTGCAGCCCCCGGAACACCGCCGACGAGCGGACCCCCGGCCAGTCCTCCGGCAGAAGCGCGGCGGGCAGGCCCGGATCGGTGTAGGGGAGGTGGCGCCAGGAGTCCAGGGCGAGCAGGTAGTCGCGGTAGGCCTCCTCGGGTGGGGTGTCCTCGCGCTTGTCCCAGGCGCGCAGGACGTGTTCGTGGCGGTCGAGGAACGCCTCGTGCTCCTTGGCGATGGCGGCCAGGTCCCACCAGCGGGCGACGGCGTCGGCGGTCGGCGCGAAACCGAGGTGGTCGCCGCGGAAGAAGTCGACGTACGTGTCGAGCCGCAGCCGCGCCAGGGTGTGCCGGGTCTCCTCGTACAGCCGGGCGGGCGCGATCCACACGCCCGGGGCGGCCGTGCCGAAGCCGAGTCCGGACAGGCGGGAGCGCAGCACGTGCCGCTTCTGCCGCTCCGACTCCGGCACCGAGAACACCGCCAGCACCCAGCCCTCGTCCTCCGGCGGAGCCGCCGCGTAGATGCGCCGGTCGCCGTCGTCGAGCAACTGGCGGGCGTCCGGGGACAGTGCGTAGCCCGCCGCGCCCTGGGTGGTGCGGGCGGGCACGAGCAGCCCGCGTCTCTTGAGCCGCGACACCGAGGAGCGTACGGACGGGGCGTCCACGCCGACCGCGGCCAGCAGCCGGATCAGTTCGGCTACGGGCACGGGGCCCGGGACGAAGCGTCCGTACGCGCCGTAGAGCGTGACGATGAGAGACCGTGGTGCATGCTGGTCGGACACGTTGATCATCTTAGGTCGTACGGATCAGTCCCGGCCGCCTTCCGTGCGCAGCCGGAACCGCTGGAGCTTGCCGGTGGCCGTGCGCGGCAGCGCGTCCAGGAAGACGATCTCCCGCGGGCACTTGTACGGGGCCAGTTCCTCCTTGACGAAGGCGCGCAGGGCCCCGGCGTTACGTGCGGCGCCCTCCCTCAGCACGGCGAAGGCCACCACGACCTGGCCGCGCTCCTCGTCGGGCCGTCCGACGACCGCCGCCTCCACCACGTCCGGGTGGCGCAGCAGCGCGTCCTCGACCTCGGGGCCCGCGATGTTGTACCCGGCCGAGATGATCATGTCGTCGGCGCGGGCGACGTACCGGAAGAAGCCGTCGGGTTCGCGGACGTAGGTGTCACCGGTGATGTTCCAGCCGTCGCGCACGTAGAGGCTCTGCCGCGGGTCGGCGAGGTAGCGGCAGCCGACCGGTCCGCGCACGGCGAGCAGCCCGGGCCGCCCGTCGGGCACCGGTGTGCCGTCGGCGTCCTGCACGCGCGCCTGCCAGCCCGGCACGGGAACGCCCGTGGCGCCCGGGCGGATGTGCTCGTCGGCGGCGGAGATGAAGATGTGCAGCAGCTCGGTGGCGCCGATGCCGTTGATGAGGCGCAGCCCGGTGCGCTCGTGCCAGGCCCGCCAGGTGGCGGCGGGCAGGTTCTCGCCCGCCGAGACGCAGCGGCGCAGGGACGACAGGTCGTGGCCGTCGAGCTCGCCGAGCATCGCGCGGTACGCCGTGGGGGCGGTGAACAGCACGGAGACCCGGTGCCGGGCGATGGCCGGCAGCAGTTGCTTCGGGCCCGCCTGCTCCAGCAGCAGCGCGCTCGCCCCGGCCCGCAGCGGGAAGACCACCAGCCCGCCGAGGCCGAAGGTGAAGCCGAGCGGGGGACTGCCCGTGAAGACGTCGTCGGCGCGGGGCCGCAGCACGTGCCGGGAGAAGGTGTCGGCGATGGCCAGGACGTCCCGGTGGAAGTGCATACAGCCCTTGGGGCGGCCGGTGGTGCCGGAGGTGAAGGCGATCAGCGCCACGTCGTCGGCCGCCGTCGGGACGGCCTCGAAGGGGGTCTCGGGCGCCGGGCGGTGGAGCAGGTCGCCGGGCGCGTCACCGCCGAAGGTCGTGATGCGCAGGCCGGGGATCTCGGCCTTGGCGAGGTCGTCGACGGAGCGGACGTCGCACAGCGCGTGCCGCACCCGGGCGATCTCGCACATCGTGCTCAGTTCGTGCGGGCGCTGCTGGGCGAGCACGGTGACCGCGACGGCCCCCGCCTTCAGCACCGCGAGCCAGCAGGCGGCGAGCCAGGGCGTGGTGGGGCCGCGCAGCAGCACCCGGTTGCCGGGGACGACGCCGAGCTCGCCGGTGAGCAGATGGGCCACGCGGTCGACCCGGGCGCGCAGCTCGGCGTACGTCCACGGCGCACCGGTGGGGGTGTGGAACGCGGGGCGGTCGCCGGGCTGGCCGGTGAGCAGTTCGGCGGCGCAGTTGAGCCGGGCGGGGTAGCGCAGCTCCGGCAGGTCGAAGCGGAGCTCGGGCCATTGGTCGGGGGGTGGCAGATGGTCGCGCGCGAAGGTGTCGACGTGGGCCGTGCGCCGTGCATGCATACGGTTCGCCCCCTCGGCGTGGTGGGCTCGCCTCTGGAGCGTATCGTGTTGGTGACGGCAGTCAACGGTTCGCGATAGCCTCGGAGTGCCCGGCCGGACGCAGGGTGGCGGAGAAGGGACCGGCGATGACCGCATTCTCGCTCGAACCGGCACAACTCGCCTGGTGCGCCGAGCTGCGCGCCCTGGCCGCCGAGCGGCTGCGCCCCCTGGCCGAGAAGGGCGAACCGGGCCGGGTGAACCGGCCCCTGGTCGCCGAACTGGGCCGGCTGGGCCTGCTGCGGCGCGTGTTCGCCTCCGGCGCCCTCGACCTGTGCCTGATGCGCGAGTCCCTGGCCCGGGCCTGTACGGAGGCCGAGACGGCCCTGGCTCTCCAGGGCCTGGGCGCCCACCCCGTCCACGCGCACGGCACCGCGGCCCAGCGGGCCCGCTGGCTGCCCGGGGTCACCGACGGCACGGCCGTCGCGGCCTTCGCGCTGAGCGAGCCCGGGGCGGGCTCGGACGCGGCGGCCCTGGAGCTGACCGCCCACCCGGACGGCACGCCCCACACGGAGGGAACCGCCCACCCCGACGCCACCGCCCGCCCCGACACCACCGCCCACCCGGACGGCACCGGCCGCTGGCGGCTCACCGGCGAGAAGTGCTGGATCTCCAACGCCCCGGAGGCCGACTTCTACACCGTCTTCGCGCGGACCACCCCGGGCGCCGGCGCCCGCGGGGTCACGGCGTTCCTGGTGCCCGCCGACCGCCCGGGCCTGACCGGACGCGGGCTCGACATGCTCGCGCCGCACCCCATCGGCGCACTCGACTTCGACGGCGTGCCGGTGACCTCCGGCGACGTGCTGGGCGAGGTCGACCGCGGCTTCCGCGTCGCCATGGGCACGCTCAACCTGTTCCGGCCCAGCGTCGGCGCCTTCGCCGTCGGCATGGCGCAGGCGGCGCTCGACGCGACCCTCGCCCACACCGCCCGCCGCGGTGCCTTCGGCGGCACCCTGCGCGACCTGCAGGCCGTCTCCCACCAGGTCGCGGAGATGGCCCTGCGCACGGAGGCGGCCCGGCTGATGGTCTACGCGGCGGCGACCGCCTGCGACGAGGGCGCCCCGGACGTGCCCGCGCGCTCCGCCATGGCGAAACTGCTCGCCACCGAGACCGCGCAGTACGTCGTCGACACGGCCGTCCAGCTGCACGGCGCCCGGGCCCTGCGCCGCGGCCACCTGCTCGAACACCTCTACCGCGAGGTCCGCGCGCCCCGCGTCTACGAGGGCGCCAGCGAGGTCCAGCGCGGCATCATCGCCAAGGAGCTGTACGCCCGGCAGGAGGCCCGGTGAGCGCCGAACGCGTCAACCCGCCCGGCCTGTCGCCACCGGCCGGCTTCTCCCACGCCGTCGTCGTCACCGGCTCCCGCGTGGTGTTCCTGGCGGGACAGACCGCGCTGGACGCCGGCGGCAAGGTGGTCGGAGCGACCCTGCCCGAGCAGTTCGAGCGGGCCCTCGCCAACCTGCTGAGCGCCCTCGCCGCGGCCGGCGGCACCCCGGCCGACCTGGCCCGTGTCACCGTCTACGCAACGGATGTCGCCGCCTACCGCGCCCACGCCCCCGAACTGGGCCGCCGCTGGCGGAAGCTGGCGGGCCGTGACTACCCGGCCATGGCGGTCGTCCAGGTGGTCCGGCTGTGGGACGAGGAGGCACTGGTGGAACTCGACGGCTTCGCGGTCCTGCCCTGAGGCGGTGCTCCGGTCAGGCCGCGGCGGCCAGTCGCTCCCCGCCCGTCCGGTGGGGCTCCACCACACGTCCGTCCGGCAGCAGTTCGCCGGTGTCGTCGAAGACGATCGCCCCGTCGCAGCGCAGGCTCCAGCCCTGCTCGGGGTGGGCGGCGACGACGTGCGCGGCGGGGGAGCCGGTCGCGGGGCACAGGGGCTGGTGGGCACACATGGCGCACCTCCACGTCGGTAGGGCCGTCCGAACGGTTCGGACGACGCGTACAGACAGACCATCCTCCCGCCCCGCACTCATCGGAACGGCGCGGCCGGAAGCGTGACACGCCCCGGACATGTGCCGGACCGTTCCACGACGCCCGGCGCCAACTCGCCACCGAAGGGGTGAGGGTCACCGGCCGCGGCCCGGAGGGCCGGTACGAGTGGTAGTACGACATTCCGCTCATTACGGGAGGTTTCCCCCATGCGTGTGCGTTCCCTGCTCGGCGCGGCGGCCGGTGCCGCGCTGCTGGCGCTGACCGGCGCCACCCCCGCCACCGCCTCCGTCCTCGCCCCGTACGACTCCGTGACCGTCGACGCGGTCGCCGGTGTCGCCGCCGACGGCACCGTCACCCTGTCCGGCACCTACCGCTGCGCGAGCTCCAGCGGCCCCGTCTTCGTCAGCTCCTCCGTGCGCCAGGGCATCTCCACCACCCGCTACGGCGTCGGCGGCACCCGGGCCGTGTGCGACGGCGCCGTGCACCGCTGGGTGAACACGGGCCGGCCGGCGCCCGGCGTGCTCGTGCCCGGCGCGGCGCACGTCGAGGCCACCCTGATGGAACTGCGCACCTTCAGCGGCCTGCCGCTGCCCACGTTCCACGCCGTCACGGAACAGGACATCACCCTGACCCGCAGCTGAGCCGGCGGGCGAACGGGCCGGTGGCACACCCGCGTTCGGGGTGCGCCACCGGCCCGCGCGCGTCGACGACCCGGCTCTCGCGCACCGCGATGGTGCGCGACCCTCCCCCTTGGCTGTTTAATTGCGAGGTCTTGGCAACAACCTGACTAGCGCAACAAGGGTGTGAGGTCACATGTCGACCCGTCGGATACGAGGGGCCGCCATCACGGCGGCGCTGGCCGCGGCGGTCACCGCCTGCTCCGCGCCGAGCAGTGGCGGCTCGGACGACGGCACGTCCGCCGGATCCGTCGTCATCGGGGTGGCCTCCGAGCCGGACACCCTGAGCCCGCTGCTCGGCTACGGCAAGGACGGCAACTCCAAGATCTTCGACGGGCTCCTCGCCCGCGACGCCGGCCTGAAGCTGAAGCCCGCCCTGGCGGCCGCGCTGCCCGAGGTCACCGACGGCGGCCGCACGTACACCTTCACCCTGCGCGAGGGCGTCGAGTTCAGCGACGGCGAGCCGCTGACGGCCGCCGACGTCGTCTACACCTACCGGACCGTGCTCGACGCGAAGACGAACAACACCTTCAAGAGCGAGCTGGACGCCGTCGAGGAGGTCCGGGCCAAGGGCGACGACCAGGTCGTCTTCACCCTCAAGTACCCCTACGCCCCCTTCGCCGCCCGCACGGTCCTGCCCATCGTCCCCGAGCACCTCGCGGGCAGGCAGGACCCGAACACCGGGTCCTTCAACACCAAGCCGGTCGGCACGGGACCGTACGTGCTGTCGAAGTGGAGCAAGGGCGAGAAGCTCACCTTCAAGGCCAACCCCCGCTACTGGGGCGGCGCGCCGAAGGTGAAGAGCTTCACCATGGCGATCGTCGCCGACGACAACGTCCGCGCCACCCGCCTGCGCTCCGGCGACCTCGACGGCGCCGTCCTGCCGCCCAACCTCGCCGCCACGTTCAAGAACGAGGACGGCAAGCGCACCTACCAGGCCCGCTCCTACGACTTCCGGGCCGTCACCCTCCCCACCGCCGGCGAGGTCACCGGCGACCGCGCGATCCGCCGGGCCCTCGACGCCGCCGTCGACCGCGAGGCCATGGTCGACCGGATCCTGGACGGCGCGGGCCGCCCGGCCTACGGGCCGCTGCCCGTCGACGACCCGGCCTTCAGCAAGGCCGTCGAACGCGCCCACGACCTCGGCAGGGCGAAGAAGATCCTGGACGAGGCCGGCTGGAAGCCCGGTGAGGGAGGCATCCGCGCCAAGGACGGCCGGCGGGCCTCCTTCACCCTGCTCTACCCCTCCGGCGACAAGGTCCGCCAGGACCACGCCCTCGCCTACGCCTCCGACGCCAAGAAGGCCGGCATCGACGTCCGGGTGGAGAGCGCCACCTGGGAGGTCATCGAGCCGCGCATGAAGGACACCGCCGTCCTCGCGGGCTTCGGCAGCACCGGCGACCCCGACTTCGGCCTCTACACCCTGCTGCACTCCTCCCTGGCCGGCGACGGCTTCAACAACATGGCCCGCTACGACAACCCGGCCGTCGACCGCGCCCTCGACGAGGCCCGCCGCAGCCAGGACCCCGACCAGCGCCGCTCCGCCTACGCCACGGTGCAGCGCGCCCTGGTGCAGGACCCCGGCTACACCTTCCTCACCCACATCGACCACCTCTACGTGCTGGCCGACCGCTGGGACGGCCTGACCACCCAGCTGGAGCCGCACGAGCACGGCTTCGCCAGCGGCCCCTGGTGGAACATCGAGGACTGGCAGCCGAAGAAGTGAGCCGCGTGCCCTGGGGAGCCATGGCACGGCTGGCGGGACGGCGGGCGCTGTTCGCCGTCCCCGTCCTGCTCGTCGTCACCTTCGGCGTGTTCGCCATCGCCGCCGCCTCCCCCTTCGACCCCGTCAAGGCCTACGCCGGCACCGCCGCGCTCGGCGCCGACCAGGAGACCCTGGACCGGCTGCGCGAGAACCTCGGCGTGGACCGGCCGTTCGCCGTCCGCTGGTGGGACTGGCTGGCCTCCGCGCTCACCGGCGACCTCGGGCACTCCAGCGTGCTGCGCCAGCCGGTCGCCCAGGTGATCGGCGAACGGCTGGTGTGGTCCGCGCTGCTGTGCGCGGCCGCCTTCGCCGCCGCCGTGCTGGTGGGCACGGTCCTCGGTGTGCTCGCCGCCCGCCGCCCGGGCTCGGCCGTCGACCGGGCCGTCACCTCCGTCGCCTACACCCTGGAGGCGGCCCCGGTCTTCTGGATCGCGCTGCTGGCGATCTGGCTGTTCGCCCTGCGGTGGGACGTCCTGCCGGCCGGCGGCCTGACCGACACCGGCAGTGAACAGGTGACGTTCGGGCAGGTCACGAGCCACCTCGTGCTGCCCGCCGGAGTCCTCGCGATCTCCCAGCTGCCCTGGTTCACGCTGTACGTCCGCCAGGGCGTCGGCGACGCGCTGGCCGAGGACCCCGTGCGCGGCGCCCGCGCCCGCGGCCTGAGCGAACGCACCGTGCTGCTCGGGCACGCCCTGCGCTCCGGGCTGCTGCCGGTCATCACGCTCATCGGCTCGCGCGTGCCCGAACTCATCACCGGCGCCCTGCTGGTGGAGAGCGTCTTCAGCTGGCCGGGCATCGCCGCCGCCACCGTCGAGGCCGCCACCGCCGTCGACTTCCCGCTGCTCGCCGGTCTGACGGCCCTGGCCACGGCCGCCGTGCTCGCCGGCAACCTGCTCGCCGACCTGCTCTACGGACTGTTCGACCCGAGGGTGAAGCTCAGTGACATGTGACGCACCGGCACCCGCCGGCTCCCCGGCCGAGAGCGCGTGGCGGTCGCACGGGCCGAGGCGCCGCTCCACCCGCGCCCTGCGCGTGCGCACCTCCGCCGCGCTGGTGGCCGTGACCGTCCTGGCCGTGCTGCTCGTACCGCCGCTGGCCCAGCTCGACCAGCAGGCCGTCGACCTCGCCGCCAAACTGGAACCGCCCTCCCTGCAGCACCCGTTCGGCACCGACGACGTCGGCCGCGACCTGCTGCTGCGCTGCGTCTACGGACTGCGCGTGTCACTGCTGGTCGGCGTGGCGGCGGCGGTGACGGCGACCGTCGTCGGCACCGCCGTGGGCGCCGCGGCCGGGGCGCTGGGCGGCTGGGCCGACCGGGCCCTGATGCGGGTGGTCGACACGTTCTCCTCCGTACCGCACCTGCTGCTCGGCATCTTCATCGTCGCGATGTTCCGGCCCGGCGTGTGGCCGGTGGTCATCTCGGTCGCGCTCACCCACTGGCTGTCCACGGCCCGGATCGTGCGCGCCGAGGTGCTGTCGCTGCGCTCGCGGCCCTACATCGACGCGGCCGTCTCCGGCGGGGCCTCCCGGTGGCGGGTGGCCGTACGGCATCTGCTGCCGGCCGTGCTGCCGCAGGCCGCCCTCGCCGCCGTGCTGATGGTGCCGCACGCCATGTGGCACGAGTCGGCCCTGTCCTTCCTCGGCCTGGGCCTGCCCACGCACACGGCGAGCCTCGGCACCCTCATCCAGACGGCCCGCGGCTCCCTCCTCGCCGGCCAGTGGTGGCCCACCCTCTTCCCGGGCCTCTTCCTCATCGTCCCCACGCTGGCCATCGCCGGCCTCGCGGGCGCGTGGCGGGAGCGGCTCCACCCCCGTCACCGATCGGAGCTGATGCTGTGAGCACCTCAATCGGCCCCGGGCCGGCGGACACGGGAGCGGACCCGGCCCCCCGGCGCGCCCCCGTGCTGTCCGTGCGGGACCTCTCCGTGCGCTTCCTCATGCCCGCCGGGCGGCGCGTCGCGGCCGTCACCGGGGCCCGGTTCGACGTCGCGCCGGGGGAGTGCCTCGCCCTCATCGGGGAGAGCGGCTGCGGCAAGTCCGTGCTGGCCTCCGCGCTGCTCGGGCTGCTCCCCGGCAACGCGCAGACCGCCGGCTCGGCCCTGCTGGGCGACCTGGACCTGCTCACGGCGGGCGAGCGGACCCTCGCCCGCGCGGTACGGGGCCGGCTCATCGGGCTCGTACCGCAGAGCCCGGCCGCCCACCTGACGCCCGTGCGCACCGTCCGCTCCCAGCTGGAGGAGACCGTCGCCGCCCTGACCGCGACCCGGGGCCGCGCCGCTCTGCGCGCCGCGGCGGAGGCGGCCGCCGAACGGGCCGCGTTCCCCGCCTCCCACCTCGACCGGTACCCGCACGAACTCTCCGGCGGCCTCGCCCAGCGCGCCGCCACCGCCCTCGCCCTGGTCGGCGACGCCCCCCTGCTGCTCGCCGACGAACCCACCACCGGACTCGACCGCGACCTGGTGGACCGTACGGTCGACGAACTGCGCCGGCACGTCGACGACCCGGGCGGGACGCGCGACGGCGGACGCGCCCTGCTGATGATCACCCACGACCTGGCGGCGGCGGAGCGCATCGCCGACCGGGTCGCGGTCATGTACGCGGGGCGGATCGTCGAACTCGCCGACGCCACCGCCTTCTTCGGCGACCCCGGCCCCCGCCACCCCTACAGCCGCGGCCTGCTGCAGGCCCTGCCCGACCGCGCCTTCACTCCTGTCCCGGGCATGCCGCCGGAGCTGGGCGACCTCCCCGACGGCTGCGCCTTCGCCCCGCGCTGCGCCCGCGCCACCGGCCTGTGCACGGGCCAGGAGCCCCCGCCCGGTCCGGTCGCCTGCCACCACCCGCACGTGCCGGAGGACGTCCGTGCTTGAACTGCGCTCCATCACCGCCGGATACACCAGGAAGGCCCCCGTCGTGCGGGACGTCTCCCTGGCCCTGGCCCCGGGCGAGTCGGTCGGACTGCTCGGCCCGAGCGGCTGCGGCAAGTCCACCCTGGCCCGGGTCGCCGCCCTGCTGCACCGCCCCGACGCGGGCACCGTCCTGCTGGACGGCACCCCCGTACGGCACTGGCGCCACCGCGCCCCGCGCGACCAGCGCACCGCCTTCGGGGTGGTCTTCCAGCAGGCCAGGCTCTCCGCCGACCCCCGGCTGCCGCTCACCGACCTGATCGCCGAACCCCTGCGCGCCACCGGCCGCGCCCGGCAGATCCCCGAGCGGATCGCCGAACTGGCCCCCGCCGTCGGCCTCACCCCCGACCTGCTGACCAGGCGGCCGCACGAGGTCAGCGACGGCCAGCTGCAACGGGCCTGCCTGGCCCGCGCCCTGGTGCTGCGCCCGCGCGTGCTGGTGTGCGACGAGATGACCGCCATGCTCGACGCGTCCACCGCCGCCGCCCTGGTCGCCGCCGTCGAGGACTACCGCGCCGGGACGGGCGCCGCGCTGCTGGCCGTCGGCCACGACCGCACGCTGCTGGAGCGGTGGTGCGACCGGACGGTCCACTGGAGCGGTCTGTCCTGAGCCCCGTTCGGGTCAGTGGTCGTCCCAGTGCCCCTCGTGGGCGGCGTGGCGGTGCCCGTCGTGCACGTAGTCGGTGTGGTCGCCGTGCCGCACGGCCAGGTGGCCGCAGGTGTCGCCGTGCTGGTGGTCGTGGTTGTGGTGCACGGTGTGGCCGCCGGTGGCGCACTCGTCCACATGGTCCCCGTGCATCCGGTGGACGTGGCCGTCGTGGGCGTAGTCCGTGTGGTCCCCGTGGGGGAAGGCGAGGTGGCCGCAGTCGTCGCCGTGGGTGTGTGCGTGGTCGTCGTGGGTGGTGTGCTCGGCGGTGGTCATCGGGGCTCCTCGTGTGGGCTGGTGGCCGCCGGGGGACCGGCAGGGCGGCATGCCGAGGGGCGGCACCTGCCTCCATGGTCCGCCGGCCCGCGCCCGTCCACCATCCGGCGGCCGCGGACGGGTGAGCCCGGGCGGGTCAGCGGACCGCGACCAGCACGCAGCTCTCGCCGTACTGCCAGACCTGGCCGGCCTGGCGGAAGCCCGCCCGCCGGAGCAGGTCGAGGTGCACGGAGAGGGGGAGTTCGGCGGGGCGGCCGGTGCCGGCGGGTTCCGCGCGGCGCCGGCGCTCGGCGAGGAGGTCGGCCAGCTCGGGGTCCTCGGCGACGGCGGCCCACCACGAGCCCCAGTCCTCGTGCGCGAACACCCGCTGCCGCCCGGCCCGGCACCGCCCCACATGGGCGGCGATCCCGGCCGGGCCCGCCTCGTCCTGGGGGAGGTGGTCGCCGTTGACGAGCACACCACCGGGGCGCAGCAGCGCGGCGAGTTGCCGGTAGGTGCGCTGCAGGGCGGCGTGGTCGAGGTAGTGCAGGGCCGTGGTGGAGACGGCCGCGTCCAGCGGCCGGTCCAGGTCCAGGGCCGCGGTCCAGCCCGGAGCGCCGATCTCCGCGTCGACGTAGCGGGCCGCGTCCGGGTGGTGGGTCCGGCCCAGTTCCAGCAGGAGGGGGTCGCGGTCCACGGCCACGATCTCCGCGTCCGGCAGCCGCCGGACCAGCCGGGCCGCGAGCGAGCCCGGCCCGCAGCCCAGGTCGACCACGAGCGGCCGGCCCTCGCGCCCCGCCGTGACGTGCTCCACCACGTCGGCGATCACCGTGAACCGCTCCTCGCGGTCGACGGCGTACCGCTGCTGCTGGAGCTCCCAGCGCTCCACCCACCGCTCCGCCGTCGCCAGACTCAGCCCCATCCGGTCGTGCCACCTTGCCGTCTCGCACCTGACTCCTGCCGGGACGAGCCTACAGGTGGAAACGGTTCTCATTACGCCGAGCGGATGCGGTCACCCGAGTGAGGCGAGAACGGACAGCAGCCGGTCGATCTCCTCCACGGTGTTGTACACATGCAGACTCACCCGCACCGAACCGGTCTTCTCGCCCGCGTCGCCCTGGCAGTGGTGGTCCGAGCGCACCATGAAGCCGTGGCTGAAGAGGATGAAGCCCAGGTCGCCCGAGTCGATGGCGCGGTGCCGCAGGGAGACGATGCCCAGGCGCCGCTGCACCGGCGAGTCGGCGGCCAGGCTCAACGGGCAGCCGAGGATCTCGTAGGCGTCGAGCCGGCGCAGCCCGTCGGTGAGCCGGGACGCCAGGCCGGCCGTCCAGCGCTCGATCCGGTCCACCCCGGCCGCGTCCAGCCAGTCCAGCGCCGCTTCCAGCGAGGCGATGCCCACCGTGTTCGGGGTGCCGCTCCACCCGCCGGGCACGAACGCCGGCCCGCGCGCCTGGCGCGCCCACACCGCGCCCGAACCGGGCAGGGCCATCGCCTTGTGCCCGGAGAAGACGACGAAGTCGACGTCCAGCCCGGCCACCGACACCGGCACATGACCCACGCTCTGCGCCGCGTCCAGACAGATCACCGCGTCCGGGCCGACCGCCCGGCGGATGCGCTGCACGTTCATGTCGCCGCCGTAGACGTGGTGCACGTGCGTCGTGGCGACGAACCGGGTGCGCGGCCCGGCCCGTTCCGCCAGCGCCCGGTGGTCGTAGTCCCCGGAACCGCTCTGGTACGGCATCGGCACCACCCGCACCCGCACGCCCTCCCGCGCGAGCTGCCGCTGCGCCTCCAGCCACGGCACGATGTTGGCCTGGTGGTCGGCCTCGGGCACGACGATCTCGTCGCCGTCGCGCAGGAATCCGGGCAGCCAGTCACGGGCGATCGTGCGCAGCCCCTCGGTCGTACCGCCGGTGAAGTGCACGACCGAGCCGCCGGTTCCGGGATCGCCCAGGAACCGGGCGACGCGCTCGCGGGTCCGCTCGACCAGCTCCGTGGTCCGGTTGGCCCAGGTGTACGTGCCGCGCGCGGCGTTGGCGTTGGACGTCGTCAGGTAGCTCTGCACGGCGTCCAGGACGGCCTGCGGCTTCTGCGCCGTGGCCGCGCTGTCCAGGTACGCGAGCTCCGGATGCCCGGTGACGATGGGGAACCGGGCGCGCAGCTCCCGCTGCCACGCGCCGAGGTCCTCGAACGCGGTCGGTGCCGTCATGCCCGTCAGCCCCGCACCAGGGGAGCGCCCGCGTCCCGCCAGGCGATGATGCCGCCGGCCAGACTGCGCACGTCCGGGTGGCCCATCCGGGTCAGCAGCGCCGCGTACCGGGCGGACTGCTCGCCGACCGGGCACGCCAGCAGCACCGGCCGGCTCCGGCTGAACGGCAGCCCGCCCCGCACGAGTTCGGCGAACAGCTCGTCCACGATGTTGACCGACCCGTCGATGTGCAGCGCCGCGAACGCGTACGGGCTGCGCAGGTCGACCACGAGCGGCGCCTCGGCCTCGATCCAGCGCCGCGCCGCGGCCACCGTCACCGACGGCGCGGCACCGACCTCCGCCTCCGACAGGTCGGCCGGCGCGTTCTTCCGCGGCGGCCGGCCCAGCAGGTCCGGCCGCCGCTGCCGGACGTAGCTGAGATAGCTCTCCACCCGGTCGCAGACGATGAACACCGCCGTGCGCCGCTCCTGCGACTCCTCGTCCAGGGCGCGCAGATGACGGACCGCGCCGAAGTACGCGGCCCCGCCGGTCGGCCCGCCCAGGATGCCGCAGCGGCGGTTCAGCGTGAGCATCCCCTCGATCGCCTCGTCGGCGGTCACCGACGCCATCGTGTCGTAGGTGTCCGGGTCGAACAGGCCGACCTCCTGCACCTCGTCGAGGGTGCGGATGCCGGGGATGAAGTCGGACTTGGCCGCGACCAGCCCGACCACCCGCACCGACGGGTCCTGCTCGCGCAGCGCGCGGGCCACGCCCGTGGAGGAACCGGCCGTGCCCACGCAGGCGACGAACCAGTCCGGGACCCGGCCGTCCAGGTCCTTCACGATCTCCGGACCGGTGCCGGTCAGATGGGCCTCGGTGTTGCGCGGGTTGAAGTACTGGTCGGTGTGCAGATAGGCGCCGCCGGACGCCGACAGGGTGCGGTGGAACAGGGTCAGCGGATCGTCCGTCGCCGTCGGGTCCAGGCACTCGCTCTGGCCCGGCAGCTCCTCGATCTCCGCGCCGAGCAGCAGCAGGAGGTCCTTGATCTCCGGGATGCGCATCCGGTTGGTGACGCTCTTGAAGCCCAGGCCGTGCATGCCCGCGACGACCGCCAGCGCCTTGGCGGTGTTGCCGCTGGACAACTCCACGACCTGGCTGCCCCGTTCGACCGCCTCGTCCAGCAGAGGGCGCGCCATGTTCCAGGCGGCCCGGTCCTTGACCGAGCCGAACGGGTTGAGCATCTCCAGCTTGGCGTACAGGTCGATGTGGCGCAGGCCGTGCACGGCCGGGTCGATCCGCACCAGCGGGGTGTTGCCTATCGCCTCCGTGATGCTGTCGTACCTCACTGGACTCCCCCCGAGGGCGTGATCGGCCAGAACTGGTCGTCGAGGCACCACCGCCAGGCGTCGCCGTCCTGCCAGGCGGCGACCTTGCGGGCGGCGGGCTGCTGCTGGGCGCGCGTGGCGTGGAAGTCCATGGCGTAGCCCGCGGTGTTGGCGAAGGCCAGCAGGTCGCCGGGGGCCGGGCGGCGCGGCAGGAACACCGTGCGCCGGGTGATCAGATCGCTCTCCAGGCACAGGCTGCCGAACAGGTGCACCGCGACGGGCCCCTCGCCCTTAGCCGCACCGCCGCGGGGGACGACGACCGGGTCCATCAGCACGCCGTGGTCCTCCAGGGCGATGTCGTCCGCCTTCGCGGCCAGCCGTACGAGCAGGGCCCCGTCGGTGCCCTGCGTCCGCACCTCCAGCACCTTCGCGAGCGTCAGCCCGCACTGGTCCAGCAGGGCCCGGCCGGGCTCGGTGTACAGGTCGTAGAGGTGCTCCAGCAGCAGCGCGGCCAGCGGGCGGCCGCCCAGGGAAGGGGCGGGCTGGGCCAGCAGCTCGTCCAGGTAGTCCGCGCCGGCCACGGACCGGTGGGCGGGATACAGGCCGAGCGCGCCGCGCAGGGTGCCGGACTCCTCGCGCAGCCCGTAGCCGTGCCCGCCCCAGGCCAGCGGCGGACGGCGGCCCATCACCGCCGCGGTCAGCTCGCTCGTGTACGTCTCCCACTGCTCCCGGTGGGCGAGGTAGCTGACGCCGAAGCCGCCGCCCACGTCCACCGCCCGGGGCCGCAACCCCCGGCTGCGGCACGCCTCCAGGACCGCCAGGCACCCTTCGAGGGCGGTCGCCTTCTCCGCCACGCTCATGGTGTCCACGTGGAAGGCGACCCCGGTCGGTTCGACCGCGTCGCCGTGCCGTTCCACCGCCTCCAGCAGCTCCTGCGCCTGTGCCACGGGCGTGCCGAAGCGGCTGCGCCTGCTCAGCACCCGCACACCCGAGGTCTCGAACCCCGACAGCCGCAGCAGGACCGGGACCCGGTCGAGGGAGTGCTTGCGCACCAGCGTGGCCAGCTGGTCCAGCTCGGCGGGCCCGTCCACGCCGACCGTGACGCCCGAGCGGGCCGCGAGCCACAGGAACTCCGGGTTCTTCGGGCCCGTCGCCACGATCCGGGCCGCGGCGAAACCGGCGCCCAGCGCGTGCTGCAGCTCCTCCAGCGACGCGACGTCCACGCCCGCGTCCGTGGCGGCCAGGCGGCGCAGCAGGGCGCTGGACCGGTTGGCCTTGTGGGCGTAGAAGATCTGCCCGGACAGGTGGTGCGCGCGGTACACCGACCGGAACCGCTCCACGTTCTCCGCGATCCGGTCGGGCACCACCACGTGCAGCGGAGAGCCGAGCGCGTCGGTGAGCGTGTGCAAGGTCTCCGCCGCCGCCACGAGCGACCTCAGCCGTGGCTCCAGCCGCGGTTCGAGAAACAGCGGTTCGAGATACAAGGGCCGTCCGTCCACGCGCGCGCTCCCTCCCCTGAAGCCGCTGCGCCCGGTATCCGGGCACGTCGGACACTCCCCGCGTGTCGCCGTATGACCCCTATCCATTCTTCGGTCGCTTTACGCCCTGTAAGGCCAGGGCCCGTCCCGCGGCCGGTGCGCAGCGGATCACGACGCCCGGGGGCGGCGCGCGCCGGGCGCCCGGTACGCGCCCCCACCGCAGGACGGGCGCGCGCCGCAGCCGGTCACCCCCGCCGGGCGGGTCCCGGGGCGGTCGTCCGGGCGGGCCAGGCCACCGTCCGGGCAGCGGGTCACCGGCCCTTGCCGGCCGGGTACTTGGCGGTGTACCGCTGGGCGATCTCCAATTGCTCGCGCTCCATCCAGGGGGCGGCGACCAGCACGTCCGGCAGCATCGTCCGCTCGGTGGTCACCGCGCGGAACAGACGGGAGACGGTGACGTCGTGGTCCGGGCGGTGCACGACGGCGATGCGGTCGCCCGCGCGGACGTCGCCCGCCTCGACGACGCGGAGCATGGCGCCCGGCGACGCCGCCCGGGTGAAACGGCGCACCCAGCCCTTCTCGCCGAGCCAGCCGGCGAAAGTGCGGCAGGGGATGCGTCCGCCGGTCACCTCCAGGACGGTGGAGGGACCGACCCGCCAGCGCTCCCCGATCAGCGCGTCGCGCAGGTCCATGCCGAGGACCGTCAGGTTCTCGCCGAAGGAGCCGTTGCCCAGGACCCGTCCCAGGTCCCGCTGCCAGCCGTCCAGGTCCTCGCGGGCGAAGGCGTACACGGCGCGGTCGGCACCGCCGTGGAAGCGCAGGTCGCAGACCGTGTCACCACTGACCCCACCGCCCGCGAGGCCGGGCGGCCCCGCGGGGGCCACCCGGACCGGTCCGTCGACCGGACGCTTGTCGATTCCGGTCTCGCCGCCCGGGGCGTCCGTGAACGCCACCGCGCGGGCCCGGCCGACGTTGACGCTGAGCACGGAGCCGTGCGCACCGCTCACGCGTCGGGCCGCCGCGTGACCGGCCGCGCGCCCGCCGCCGGGCCGGCCCCGGGGGCGAACGGGCAGCGCCATTGCGCGTCCGTGCGCATACCCGAGTACTGACGCGCCTCGGACGCCTCGCCGAACTCGGCGAGGTTGGGGTTGATGGAGCCCTGCAGGCGCATGTCGCGCTCACGGATACGGCGCTGCAGCCCCTGGTAGACGCCGTTGCCCACCAGGCGCTTGAACTGGTGGTGGGAGTTGAACGCCATCGCGGGGAACGGGAAGCGGCGCGTGACCCGCGACGCGTTCTCGTGCAGCCCCACGATGAAGAACGGGTGTCCTGCCACGCTGAAACCGAACCGCGGGGAGGCGGGATCGGTGTCCGCGCCCTCCGCCCAGGCGAAACCACGCTCGGCGTCCACGGCGTGCAGCTCGGTCAGCTGCTGCCACAGCAGGGTGTGGAAGTCCGGCTCCGCGAGCCCCAGCGGCCCGTCGAAGACCGCGACGACGGTGGCGAAGTTCTGCTCGGGGGAGAGGTCGCGCGAGACGAACTCGGTGAGGGCGTCGTGGAGCGCCGTCGTCGCACTCCCGGTGCCCATGGTGCCCACGTGGACCTGGCGCAGGCTCCCGCGGCGCAGGGCCGACTTCGCCCCCAGGCAGGAGAACTCCTCGCTCTCTATCCACGCCGTCAACTGGTCATGGACGGACACGGCTGTCATCGAACCTTCTCCCTCGGTGTATCGGCCAAAGTGCTGTGCTGTACCGCGCTGTGCTGTGGTTTGGTGTGCTGCTGCGCTGAGGCGCTCGTGCCGCCGCCGCTCGTCGTCCGGCACCGCGTCCTCCTCAGCACCGCACGACACGGGCCGCCGCGGAGCGCGCGTCGCGCGCCGTCAGGAGGTCCGACGGCCGCAGGCGCCACCCGCGTTCGCGCATCGCGCCGCTCACCCGCAGGGCGGCGAGCGAGTCGCCGCCCTGGGCCAGGAAGTCGTCGTCGGGCCCGAAGGCGGAGATGCGGAGCTGGGCCCGCACCAGGTCCAGGAGCAGGGCGAGTTGCTCGGCCTGTTCCGCCGGGCCGGCGTCGGCCGCGGGCGCGGCGGCGGGCGCGGTGGACGCGGCCGAGCCGTCCCGGGCCGCACCGGACGCGGTGGCCCGCGGCACGGACGCCGCGAACTCCTGGGCGAGGAGCGCCGCCACGGCGCGGCGGTCGATCTTGCCGGAACCGGTCAGCGGCAGCACGTCGTGGACCCGTATCAGTCCGGGGACCAGATGCGAGGGCAGGCGTCCGCGCAGGTCCGCGCGGATCTGCTCGGCCGTCGGGCCGCCCGCGGTCACCGAGAGCGCGGCGGCCAGGACGCGCCCGCCGGTGCCCATCCCGTCGTCGAGCGCCACGGCAGCGGCGGCGGTGACGCCCGCGGTGGCGGTCAAGTGCCGGTCGACGTCGTCGAGTTCGATCCGGTAGCCACGGACCTTGACCTGATTGTCCAGACGGCCGAGGAACTCCAGGGCACCCTCCGCGTGGCGTACGACCTGGTCCCCGGTGCGGTACATCCGCGCGTCGGCGACCGCGGCGAACGGGTCGGGACGGAAGCGCTCGGCCGTGCGCGTCGGGTCGTCGAGGTAGCCGTGGGCGAGCGGACTCCCGCCGACCCACAGCTCACCGGGGCCGCCGTCCTCGCAGGGGCGCCCGTCGGGGTCCAGGACGTAGAGCCGGCGGGCGCCCACCGGCCCGCCGATGGGCAGCCCGGTCGTCGCCGGGACCGGCTCGTCCGCCCGCAGGACGAACGCCGTGCAGGTCACCACCGTCTCGGTCGGGCCGTAGCCGTTGACCAGCGTGCTGTGGCCCAGTGGTCCGTCGCGGTGCGCCCGCACGTCCTTCGTGACCGCCGCCTCGCCGCCGATCACGACGGTGCGCACGCCCTCGAAGGAGAGTCCGGCGCCGTCCGGCCCCTGCATCTGGGCGCAGACCAGGCGCCAGTACGCGGTGGGCAGCTGGAGCACGGTCACGCCCAGGTCCCGCACCCGGCGGGCGAGGTCCGCCGGGCTCAGGGCGCGGTCCGGGGTGTCCAGGAAGGCCACCGTGCCTCCGACGGCGAGCGTCGGCCAGATCTCCTCCTGGGCGACGTCGAAGCCGAGCCCGGCGAACTGCAGCACGGTGTCGGTGTCGCGCAGTTCCAGGAGATCGCCGATGCCGGTGGCGTGCTCGGCGAAGGCGTCCTGGCCGACGAGCACGCCCTTGGGGGTGCCGGTCGACCCCGAGGTGTAGATGACGTAGGCCGGCCGGTCACCGGAGGGGCCGATCGCCGGGCGCGCGGGCGAAGCCGTGCCCACGAGGGCCCGGGGGCCGCCGGCGTCGACCACGGCCCTGGCTCCCGAACGGCTCAGCAGCCGGTCCCGGTAGGCGTCGGGGGCCGCGGCGTCCATGGGCAGGAAGGCGGCGCCGAGATGCCAGCAGGCCAGCATGGCGACGATCGCCCCGGGGCCGGAGGGCAGGCGCAGCCCGACGACGTCGCCGGCGCCCACGCCGAGCGACGACAGCTCGGCGGCGGACTTCCGCGCGCGCTCCGCCAACTCGGCGTAGGTGACGGCCGTGTCGGCGGTCCGCAGGGCGACACGCTCGCGGACGGCCGGATCGGGGTGCCCGGCCCTCGCGGCGATCCGGTCGGCCACCCGCGGGGAGGCGGTGGTGGGGACGGCAGGACGGATGATGCTGATGGAGGTCATCGGATACCTGACTCGGTGGGAAGGTTCGGACGATCGTCGGCGGCCGGGGCGTCCGCGGGCTCGGCGTCCGCGCGCTCGGCGTCCGCGGGCTCGGTGTCCGCGGGCTCGGTGTCCGCGGGCTCGGTGTGCGCGGGCCGCAGCCGGCGGCCGCCGGTCAGGGCGACCAGGAAGCCGATCCCGCCGCACAGCGCCGCGAAGGCGTAGGCGGCCTGCGCGCCGCGGGAATCGGCGACGTGGCCGCTCACCGAGGAGCCGATGGACACCCCCAGCCACAGGGCCGTGGACTGCCAGGCCAGCGCCTCCGTGCGGTGCGAGGCGGGCACACCGTCCACGACCAGCATCATGGCGACGATCATGGCCGGGCAGGAGCTCGATCCGGCCAGCAGGAGCACGACGCCGGCCCCGGCGAAGTTGTCGACCACGAGCATCGGCAGGATCCCGACCGCCATGACCAGCGTCGAGACCCACAGGATCCGCGGCAGCGGGGCCGACCACTCGCGCGCGCCGTAGACCACTCCCGCCACCGAGCTGCCGATCGCGTAGATCCCCAGCAGGATGCCCGTCATGAACGGCTGCTGCTTCTCGTCGGAGAACGCCACGGTGGCGATGTCGATCGAGCCCCACATGCCGCCGAAACACAGGTTCAGTGCCGCCACGAGAGCGACCGGTCCCAGGAACAGGGCGCTCCTGCCCACCCGGGGCCCGGGCTTGCGCTGCGGCTCCGTGCGCCGGCTGAGCGCGAGCAGGACACTGCCACCGCACACCAGGATCAGCGCGCTGACGAGACCCGCGGCCGGGCTCACCCCGACGGCGAGCGAGGTGGCGATGACCGGGCCGACGATGAAGACCAGCTCGTCGACCAGGGACTCCAGCGCGAAGGCCGTCCCCTTCAGTGACGAGCCCTCCAGCAGGCCGCTCCAGCGCGCCCGGACCATCGAGCCGAAGGCGGGAGTCGCGGCACCCGTCAGCGCCGCCGTGACGAACAGGACCCACAGCGGCGTGCCGTCCCTGAGCGTGCTCACGACGAACGCGCCGCCGCTGACCGCGCACAGCACCGCGCAGCAGAGCAGGACCTTGTGCTGCCCCACCCGGTCGGCCACGCGGGCCAGTTGCGGCGCGGCCACCGCGTACCCGACCGCGGAGACGGCCGACAGCGCCCCCGCGGTGCCGTAGTCGCCCCGCGTCGCCGAGACGAACAGCAGGATGCTGATGCCGGTCATCCCCAGCGGGAATCGGGCGAGCATGCCGGGCAGGAAGAACCCCCACGCCCCGGGGGTCGCCAGGACCGTGCGGTAGCGCGCGACTCCCGTGCTCATCGCTTCAGCTCGGCCACGAAGCCCGCGACCAGGCGCGTGAGGGCCTCCGGCTCCTCGAAGTGGACGGCGTGGCCGGCGTCGAGGTCGCGCGTCTGCAGATCGGGGTGGCTGCGCAGGAAGTCGCGCACCCGGCCGTTGTCGACCAGCTTGTCCCGGGTGCCGAACACCGCCCGCACGGGCAGCCGCCCGATCCGCCCGTACTCCGTCTCGGACTTGACGGCGATGGCCTCCCAGGCGTCGATCGTGCCGACCGTCACGTGCGAGAGCTTCAGCTTGTCGTCCTCGATGGCCGCCAGCCACTCGGCCCGGTCGGTGAAGTCGGACGGACGCAGCGGCACCCTGATGAAGGGACGCGTCTCCTCGACGGTGATGCCGAGCTCCTCGACGACCTCCAGGGCGGCGTCGATCGAGCGGTCCAGCACGTCGGAGTAGCGGTCGTTGAAGAAGAAGCCGGGGCAGACCATGAGCAGGCTCGCGAGCACGTCGCGGTCCGCGAGCCCGGCCGCGACGACCGTCGCGACCTGGGCGCCGAAGCACCAGCCGGCCAAATGGAGGCGGGTCGCGGGGCGGGCCTCCTTGAGGCTGCCGAGCAGCAGCGCGATGTCCCGCACGGCCAGGTCGCCGTCCGGGATGTGCCCGCGCAGCGCGTTCAGCCCCGAACCGCGCAGGTCGACGGCGAGGAAGGCGACGTCGTGGCCGAGCCCGGCCAGTCCGGCGCCGAGCGGCGCCTGCCAGCCCGCGTGGCTCATGCCCCCGTGGAGCATCACCACGAGGTCGGCAGCGGTCTCGGAGCCCCACCGCCGGTAGTGGGTGACGTAGCCGTCCGGCTGCTCGAAGGTGTGGACGCCTTCCAGAGTGGTCTGGGTGATCACTGCTGCTCGCTCCTCTGTGTCGCCGTGGTGTCCTCGGTGCACGCGAGCGCCTCGACCTCGACGCGCAGCGCGGGCGTGGCCAGTGCGGCCACCGTCATGACGGTCATGCAGGGGCGCAGGTCGCCCAGCCACTCGCCCATCCGGCGGCGCCGGCGCTCCAGGTCGATCTCGCCGGCGAAGCAGAACGTCAGCTTCACCAGGTCCTCGTGGCGCATGCCGGCCGCCCGGAGGTTGGCCGTGACGTTGTCCAGGGCGACGCCGAGCTGCTCGACCGGGTCGTCGGGCAGCTCTCCGGCCGGGGTCATGCCGATCTGGCCGGAGATCACGAGCCACCGGACCGGGCCGGTGATCTCGGCCTGGTGCGAGTACGCGGCGAGCGGCGCCGCGATCCCCTGGGGATTTCGGAAGGTGTTCACGGTGTTCCCTCGGTTCCCTTGCGGACGGACGGCTCGCGGCGCGCGCCGACGCCGTCCACACACGCCTCGATCAGGCCGGTGGTGTCGCCGACGGAGCCGCCGGGGTCTTCGGCGATCTGCGTCAGGACCGCCTCGTACAGGCGCCCCAGTCCGTCGACCGCGCTCTGCGGCAGGAGCCGGCCGTCGGCGTTGAGGGTGATCTCCAGCGCGGCACCGTCCGGGTCGCGGCCCACGGTGGCGAGGTACGGCGCGTCCGTGTGCTCGAACCACCGGACACCGGTGAGGTGCCCACCGCCGTGGGCGTCCGTGTACGCGGGGAAGTCCGTGTAGTTGAACAGCGCGGAGTAGCGGGGCCAGTCGTCGGGGCCGTCGCCGCTCGCGGCGCAGCGGCGGTGGGCGAGCGCGCGCATCTCGAACGCGAACACCTGGTCGATGAGTTCCGGCCACGTCTGGTTGCCGACCCGGACCCGGTGCGGCTGGAAGTTGAGGAACATCCCGACCAGGTCCTGCGCGTCGTCGGTCTCGGGGCGGCCGTGCGTGAACACCCCGGTCAGGACGTCCGGTTCGCCCGTGACCAGGGCCAGCACCTTCACATGTGCCGCCAGCAGCAGGTACTTGAGCGGGTGGCCCGTTCCGCGCGCGATCTCGCGCAGCCTGCCCTCCCGGCCGGCCGGCAGGACGACGGTCGCCTCGGCCCACCGGGATCCGCCGTCGGACGGGTGCCGGGGCAGCCGTGCTCCCGGGTGGCCCGCGAGCACGTCGCGCCAGAACGCGCGCGACTCGGCGGAGGTGCGGGCCGCCGCCTCGGCCAGGGCGTAGGAGCGGAACGAGCCGGCCGCTCCGCCGGACCGGACGGGTCCGGCCCCGGACACCGCCCCGGCATCCGCTCCCGTGACCTGGGAGGCGTACCAGAGGAGGAGGTCCCGCACGAGCAGGGAAAGGCTCCAGCCGTCGACGATCGCGTGGTGGAAGCTCATCGAGAGCACGAAGCCGTCCGGCGCCGTGCGGTGTGCCGCGAAGCGTATGAGGCCGGGGCGCTCCCAGCGGAAGCCCGAACCGCGTTCCCGCGCGAACCACTCGTCGGGCGCCGAGGGGTCGTCCACGGCGTCGATCACGGTGAGGTCGGGTTCGACCGAGGCGTACACGAGCTGCCGGGGCACGGGCGCCGCCAGGTCGACGGCGGCCCGCAGGGTCTCGCAGGACGCGATCATCCGCCGCAGCCCGGCTCGCAGCAGCCCGGCGTCCAGGGGCAGCGCCACGGAGTAGGCGAAGACGTCGTGGTAGGCGGACTGCGCGGGGTCCCGCCGCGTCGCCCTGATCATCCGCAGCTGGGTGGCGGTGAGCGGATAGGCGTCGACCACTCCCGGCGCGAGCCCGTCCGGCGACGCGCCCGAGGCGTCCTGGGCGCTGCCCGCCGTCCCCGTGGTCCCGGGCCCGGACGCCGCCAGCCTGCGGACGAGGGCCCGTACCGTGCGCGCCTCCATGACGTCGCGCAGTTCGGCACCGGGGTGGCTCCGGCGCAGCTTGGCGAGGATGCGGATGGAGCTGATCGAGTCCACTCCCGCGTCGAGGTAGTTCTCCTCCACCCCGAGGGTCTCGCTGCCGACCACCTTCGCGATGATCGCGGCGACGGCACGCTCCGCGGCGAGCGCGGCACCGTCGGCCGGCTCCTGGCCCGCGTACCGTTCCAGGGCGGCGAAGAACTCGCCCGCGTACTGCTCCGCCGTCGAGGTCTTGATCCGCGCCCCGTCGTGGGACACGGCCAGCTGCGTCCCTCCGGCGAAGTGGTCGCGGTGCACATGGACCGTCATCGGGAAGCTGGTGAGTTCGAAGTACCGGGCGCTCTCGATCGACACCGCCTCCCGCGGGGCACCGGCCGGGTCGCCGGCCGGCGCGTAGGAGTGGAAGTCGGTGTAGTTGAAGACCACGTCGAAGAGCGCTCCCCCGTGCTGCCGCTCGATGTCGGCGAGGGGGAACCGCTGGAGCGGGACGAGCGCCCGCTCCCGCTCGAAGACCGAGGCCGGCAGGCCCGCGTCGTCCGGCTCGCCCACCTCGACGGGCAGCGGAAGGGTGTTCAGGAACAGGCCGACCATCTCGCTGCCGCCGGGCACCTCCGGACGGCCGTTGCCGACCAGCCCGGTGATCAGGCGCGAACGGCCGGTCAGGTTCGCCAGAGCGGCGCAGTGGGCCGCCAGGTACAGCGACTTGAGCGGCAGCCCGCGGGCCGCGGCGCTGCCGCGCAGCCGCTCCTCCAGCCCGGAGGGGACGGCCCGCTCCAGCACGGCCGTCTCGATCGCCGCCGGCGCCGCGGAGCCGAGGTGGCCGGCCAGCAGGGTGGCGGAGAAGCCGTCGAGCATGCCGCGCCAGGCCTCCCGGTCCGCCGGACGCGATGCGCTCTCGCGCTCCAGCGCCACGTAGGTGCCGTAGCCGGGAGCCGGGACGTCCCCGGCCGCCGGGCCTGCCGGGAGCCCGGCACAGCGGCGCCGGATCTCCTCGACGACGAGGGCGACGCTCCACCCGTCCAGGATCAGGTGGTGGAACGAGAAGGCCAGATTGACCCGGCCCCCGCCCCGCAGGTGGACGCGGAAGCGCAGGGGCGGCCTGCCGAGGTCCAGCGGGCGGCCCTTCTCGTCCTCGATCCACTCCTCGATCGCCCGGTCCTGCGCGTCGGCGGGCAGTCCGGTGAGATCCACGACCTCCAGGGACGGTGCGGCGCCGGCCGCGTCCGGGCGGAGCACCACCTGCAGAGGTTCGTCGTAGCGCTCCAGGTCGAAGAGGGACCGCAGTTGGGGGTGGTGGGCCACGGTCTCCCGCACGGCACGCGTCAGTCCGTCCGGATCGGCCACGCCGGCCAACTCGTAGTCGAAGATGTCGTGGTAGACGGGCGAGGTCTCGTCGAGCAGCGAGTGGTAGATCATGCCCGACTGCAGCTTCGTCAGCGGCCAGGCGTCCTCCGCCGCCGCCGGGAGCGCCCGCCTGTCGTCCTCCGACAGCAGCCCGAACGCCTCGGTGAGCGCCGGTCCGGACGACCCCGGGTCCCGGTGGGTCAGTGACGCGGCGAGTTCCGCGATCGTGGTGTGGGCGAACACCTCGCGCAGGTCGGCCTCGTACCCTGCCGCGCGCAGCCGGGAACTGACGCGCAGGGCCATGATCGAGTCCCCGCCGAGGGCGAAGAAGTTGCTGTCCGCGCCGACCGGTGCCCGCAGCCCGAGGACGTCCGTCCAGGCCCGGGCCACGTCCTGTTCGGCGGTGGTGGCGAGCGGGCGGCCGGCCCGGCCGGCTGCCGGTGCCGCCTGGGCCGTCGGCGCCGGCAGCGCACGCCGGTCCAGCTTGCCGTTGGGTGTGGTGGGCAGCCGCGGGACCTCGACGAGGTACTGCGGCACGAGGAACTCGGGCAGCAGCGTGCGCAGCCGGGCCCGCAGGTCCTCCGGGTCGAACGCGGAGCTCACGACGTAGGCGGCCAGCGCCTGCGTGGGACCCGAGGTGTCCACGATCACGGCCGCGTCCTGGACGGCGGGCAGGTCGCGCATGACCGCGGCGATCTCGTCCGGCTCGACCCGCAGGCCGCGCAGCTTGACCTGGTTGTCGATGCGTCCCAGGTACTGGATCTGACCGTCCGGCAGGAACCGGGCCAGGTCGCCGGTGCGGTAGAGACGGGCTCCCGGCGCCGTTCCGTAGGGGTCGGGGACGAACATCCTCGCGTTGAGGTCGTCGCGCCGGTGGTACCCGGTCGCCACGGCGACGCCGCCGATGCACAGCTCGCCCGGAACGCCGATCGGCTGGAGCCGCAGGTCCCGGTCCAGGACGTAGAGCCGCACGTTGTCGATGGGCTTGCCGATCGGGACGAGCTCGCCCGGGTAGTCGGTCCGGCAGGGCCAGTGCGAGACGTCGATCGCGGCCTCGGTCGGGCCGTAGAGGTTGTGCAGTTCGCAGGAGGGGAGCGTGGCGGCGAAGACCTCGATGGTCTTGCGCGGGAGCGCCTCGCCGCTGCAGACGACCCGCTTGAGCGGCGCGCAGTACCGGGCCAGTTCCTCCGCCTCGAGGAACACGTTCAGCATCGAGGGGACGAAGTGCACGGTCGTCACGCCCCGGGACCGGATGAGTTCCTTGAGGTAGTCGGGGTCGCGGTGCCCGCCGGGCCGGGCCACGACGATGGCGGCACCGGTCATCAGCGGCCAGAAGAACTCCCACACCGAGACGTCGAAGCTGTACGGGGTCTTCTGCAGCACCCGGTCCGCCGCGGCGCCGCCGGCCAGCGGGAAGGCCGACTGCATCCAGTGCAGCCGGTTGGCCAACGCGTCATGGCGGTTGATCACACCCTTGGGCTGCCCGGTGGACCCGGAGGTGTAGATCATGTACACGGGCGAGCCGGGATCGAGGTCCCGGACGGGATCGGTGTCGTCCTCCTGATCCAGGGACGCGTCCGGCAGCACGAGGACCTGGGCGGTGGCGCGGTCGAGCGCCGGGCGGTGGCGCTCCTGGGTGAGGATCAGCGGGACGCCGGCGTCCTGGATCATGAACTCGATGCGGGCGGCCGGGTATTCGGGGTCGATGGGCACGTACGCGCACCCCGCCTTGACGATCGCGAGCAGCGCGATCACCATCTCCGCGGAGCGCTCCATGAACACCCCGACGAAGGGACCGGCCCCGGTGGTGTCGAGGGTGCCGCGGATGCGGTGCGCCACCTGGTTGGCCCGCCGGTTCAGCTCGTCGTACGTGTACGACTCGCCTTCGAACTCGACGGCCAGGCTGCCGGGGCTGCGCCGGACCTGCTCCTCGATGACGTCGACGACCGTGCCCTGCGGGTGGGTGACGCGGGTGTCGTTCCAGTCGCCGAGGATCAGGTCACGTTCCTCGTCGCGGGTCATCGACGGGGCGCCCACCGGCGCGTCGACGCCCTCCTCGGCCAGCGAGGTCAGCAGCCGGAGGTAGTTGCGCAGGATCCGCTCCGCGGTGTCCCGCGTGAACAGGTCCGTGTTGAACTCCAGCTCGAACTCGTACGCGTCGTCCGCCCGGCTGACGTACAGCATCAGGTCGAACTTGGCGGCGGTGCGGCGTACGGGGTGGTAGACGGAGGCCGTCCCGGGGCCGAGGTCGAGGCAGGGACGGCCGTCGAGCAGCGTGAGCATGGTCTGGAAGACCGGGTTGTGGTTGCGGGCCCGCTGGGCACCGAGCGCCTCGAGGACCTTCGGCAGGGGCGCGTCGCCGTCGTCCAGCAGCCGCTCGGCGGCTTCCTGGGCGTGGGACAGCAGGGTGCGGAAGGTGTCGTCCGGGTCCACCGGCACGAACAGGGGCAGGGTGTTGACGTAGCACCCGACCTGTTCCAGGTCGTCGGGGTTCGGCCGGTTCAGCACCGTGGTGCCGATGGCGAAACCTTCCTGCCGGGTGTAGCGGTGCAGCAGCAGCGCGTACGCGGCGAGAAACACCGGGAAGGCGGTGCTGCGGCAGGTGCGGGCGCACTCCTTCAGCAGCGGTTCGACGTCCGCCCCGGGCACGCGGACGGTCAGGCTGTCGCCGCGGAACGTCTGCGCGGCGGGGCGCGGCCGGTCCAGCGGCATGCCGAGCAGGTCCGGGGCGTCGGCCAGCGACCGGCGCCAGCGCTCGACCGCGGCCGACCGCCTCCCGTCCGCGTCCGCCGCCCGGCTCTCCGCGACGAAGGCGCGGAACGCGGCACCGGACACGGGCCGTCGGGGCAGGCGCCCGTCGTCCACCAGGGCCCGGTAGTTCTCCGCGATCTCGTCGAGGACCAGGCGGATGCTCCAGTCGTCGACGACGATGTGATGGGCCGTCAGACCGAGCAGCCAGGTCCTGCCCGGCAGCGCCACCACGACCGCCCGCAGCAGGGGCGCCGAGCCCAGGTCGAACGGCCGCCGGTGGTGCTCGGCGAGCACCACCTCCGCCCGGGACCGGGCCTCGGCGGAGGTCAGGTCCCGCAGGTCGACCACGGCCGTGGTGTCCGCCAGGACGTCCCCGCCGGCGTGGTGGACGCGGGCCCGCGGTCCGCCGGGGGTCTCGTGGAACGACGTACGCAGGGCGTCGTGCCGCAGGACGGTGGCGTGGACCGCGCGGCGGAACGCGTCCGGATCGAGGTCACCGGACGTCTCGAAGGCCACCGACTCGTTGTAGGCGGGCTCGTCGGAGCCGGCGAGCTGGTGAAAGAGCCAGAGGCTTTCCTGGGTGTACGAGAGCATGCTTGCGCCTGTGTCCGGTTCCCCGGCCATACCGCACTCCAAACTCGGAACGAATGTCGGCTCGTTGACGTGACGAGTGATGTGGATGCAAGGGATCGGCGCCCTGTCGCGCGAGGTCCGGTGCGCTCTGTTTCCGGACGCGCGCTCGGTGCGGTGCCGTCCCGGGGACGCGCGCAGTGCCGCGTCCGTGTCCGGGCACGACGACCGGCCCGGCCAGTTCGGTGTCCGGTACAGCGGGGCCGATCCGGCGGGACCCGGCCGGAGGGCCGGATCCCGGACCGCGGTCAGGATGCGGTGACGCCCTTGTGGAACGGGTCGAAGACCTCGTCGTAGGGACGCAGGATCGAGCTGAGCGTGTCCGGCGCGTCGGAGCCCGGACAGTCGCCCTTGAAGGGCTCGGTCTCGATCGAGATGTGTGCGGCGACCGTGCGCGCCAGACGCACGGCGGCGCCGGCGTCGTCGGCACGGACGATGACGTGCCCGCAGCGGTCGTCCGACCAGCGCAGTTCGGGCACCGTGTCGCCGGCCTCCACGCTCACGGACACCTCGACCACCCCGTCGGCGGCGCGCGCCGCCTCCAGGCCGGTGACGGCGGTGACGACCCCGGGGGCCGCGGTGAGGAAACGGATGGCGGCCGCGCCGCGCGCGGGGTGCAGTTGCCCGTCCAGGGGCGCACCGTCGCCGACGAGGCGGTAGGCCGCCTCCTCCATGTCGACCCCGTACACCATCCTGACGAGATCGTTGATCCGGTCACCTCCGCGACGGGTGTGGGACTCGACGATGCGAGGTCCCTCGTCGGTGAGGATGATCTCCGTGTGCGACGGGCCGTCCTCCAGACCGACGGCGTCGAGGAGCTGCACCGTCAGCTCGCGGATCCGGTCGAGCTGATCCCCTTCCAGGGGCGCCGGGGTGACGTGTCCCAGCTCCACCGTGCCGCCGTCGGTCTCCTTGGCGGTCACCGCGATGATCGTGTGCCGCCCCGCCTCGGAGAAGGCCTCCACGCTCAGTTCGGGCCCGACCAGGAGCTTCTCGACCTGGAACTCGCCGAGTTCGAACTCCTGGCACCAGGCCCACACCGCGTCGACGTCCTCGGCGGTCTCGATCCGGCGCACCCCGAGGCTGCCCGAACCCTTGGTCGGCTTGACGATGGACGCCCCGTGGGAGGCGACGAACGCCCGGAGTTCCGCCTGCGTGGGATCGACCGCGTAGGGAACGGGGCCGATGCCCCGCTCGTTCAGCAGCGCCCGCATCGCGGCCTTGTCGTGCAGCAGCCGCGCGCACCGTTCCGAAGTGCCTGCGATGCCCAGGACGTCGGTGAGATGGCCGGCGACCAGCTGGGCCGCCTCGGTCTGCGTGATGATCCGTGTGATCGGCGCGATCCGGTGCAGTGCGGTGGCCATCGCGACGGCGCTGGGCACGTCCTGGTAATCCACCAGGGCGAGCTGCTCGCAGTGCGGAATCAGTGCCGGGTCGAATTGCGAAGGCTTCTGCAGATAGGCGACATCCACGCCCGCTGACTTCGCCTTTGAAACTAATCGGATGCTGTCCCCAATGACCAGCACTCGCCCCCGTGCCACGATCATCCCCCGTTTCAGATCGTTCTTTCCCGCTAGCCGTCGGCGAGGTTAGCACAGCCTTGGCGGCCGACCCAGGGATTCCGCTGAGATCCGCCGAGCGCCGGCCCAAGCAGGCCTCCTGCCTGCTGGAACAGTCAGTTGACGACGGGAGATGTTCGCTTTGCCGACGGTACTCCGTAACCGTTCCACGGCGAAGTTCCGCTTCCGCTTCCGTCTTTGCCGCGTGGCGCGATCACAGAGTCCGGCAGGAGGTTATCCGATGCCTTTCGGCCAATTACTCGACAAGGGTTGCGGACATCGGCCGGCATTGTCCGCGGAAGGCCGGACGCGGCCCCGGGTGTTCTGCTGGGTGGCTGAATTCGCTGTACCACCCGAGTCGTTCACGCACTGCGCGGAACCGGTGGTGCGGTGGGAGAGGGCCGGTTCCGGGCGCGCGTCTGCCGTCCGGCCGGAGGTGCCGCGGATGCCCTGAAAGCGCCGATGCGTCGCCCCCTGCCGCGGGCGTGCGGGCAGGGGGCGAGGAGGTGTTGCGGTCCCGTCCGGTCAGATGTCCCGGAAGATCTCGATCTGCGCGCCGATGGAGTTCAGCCGCTCCGCGAGGTCCTCGTAACCCCGGTTGATGACGTACACGTTGCGCAGCACCGACGTGCCCTCGGCCGCCATCATCGCCAGGAGGACGACCACCGCGGGGCGCAGGGCCGGCGGGCACATCATCTCGGCGGCGCGCCAGCGGGTGGGGCCCTCGACCAGGACGCGGTGGGGGTCGAGCAGCTGGAGGCGGCCGCCGAGGCGGTTCAGGTCCGTGAGGTAGATCGCGCGATTGTCGTAGACCCAGTCGTGGATGAGGGTCTTGCCCTGGGCGACCGCCGCGATGGCCGCGAAGAACGGGACGTTGTCGATGTTCAGGCCGGGGAACGGCATGGGGTGGATCTTGTCGATCGGCGCCTCCAGCTTGGAGGGCCGTACGGTCAGGTCCACCAGCCGGGTGCGGCCGTTGTCCGCGAAGTACTCCGGCGTGCGGTCGTGGTCGAGGCCCATCTCCTCCAGGACCGCCAGCTCGATCTCCAGGAACTCGATGGGGACCCGGCGGACCGTCAGCTCCGACTCCGTCACGACGGCCGCGGCCACCAGGCTCATCGCCTCGACCGGGTCCTCGGAGGGGGAGTAGTCCACGTCGACGTCGATGGTCGGCACGCCGTGCACGGTGAGGGTGGTGGTGCCGATGCCGTCGACCTTGACGCCGAGCGCCTCCAGGAAGAAGCACAGGTCCTGGACCATGTAGTTGGAGGAGGCGTTGCGGATGACGGTGATGCCGTCGTGCCGGGCGGCGGCCAGCAGCGCGTTCTCGGTGACCGTGTCGCCGCGTTCGGTCAGGACGATCGGGCGGTCGGGGCTGGCCGAGCGGTCCACCTGGGCGTGGTACTGGCCCTCGGTGGCGGCGATGTCCAGGCCGAACCGGCGCAGGGCGATCATGTGCGGCTCGACGGTGCGCGTACCGAGGTCGCAGCCGCCGGCGTAGGGCAGCTTGAAGTGGTCCATGCGGTGCAGCAGCGGGCCGAGGAACATGATGATGGAACGGGTGCGGCGGGCCGCGTCCGCGTCGATCGCCGCCAGGTCCAGCTCGGCCGGCGGCACGATCTCCAGGTCGACCCCGTCGTTGATCCAACGGGTGCGCACGCCGATGGAGTTCAGCACCTCCAGGAGGCGGTACACCTCCTCGATGCGCGCGACGCGGCGCAGCACTGTGCGCCCCTGGTTGAGCAGGGAGGCGCACAGCAGCGCCACGCACGCGTTCTTGCTCGTCTTGACATCGATGGCACCGGACAGCCGGCGGCCGCCGACCACCCGCAGGTGCATCGGACCGGCGTAGCCCAGCGAGACGATCTCGCTGTCGAGGGCCTCCCCGATACGGGCGATCATCTCAAGGCTGATGTTCTGGTTGCCGCGCTCGATGCGGTTGACGGCGCTCTGACTGGTGCCGAGCGCCTCGGCAAGCTGCGATTGCGTCCAGCCCCGGTGCTGCCGGGCGTCACGGATGAGCTTACCGATGCGTACGAGGTAGTCGTCTGCCATGCGATGCAGGTTATCTCAGATATGAGATGAGGCCCGCACGAGGGGGTCCGTACGGGTGACGGGGCGTCACTCCGGCCCCGCAGCCTCAGTGTCGCTTGGACGTCGTGGTGCGCCGCCACCCGAAGGGCCCGGGCAGATCCATCGAGGTCGTACGACGTCCGGTGCTGCTGCGGGTGTACCGGGGGCCGTTCTTCCCGCCGCCGGTCGTGATGGACCAGGAGCGCTTGTTGATGTTGAGCCGCACGCCGGGAAGAATCCGGAAACTCTTACGGAATGTGAGGGGCATTCAGGGGCTCCTTTCGGTGTCACCGGGGGTTCCCGGTTCCGTTCGGTTACCCCGAGTTCCCGTTCCGATGGCCCCGTCGAACCGTTTCGGCTTCGGCTGGGTCTCCGCCGCACCTCTGCACGCACGCCCGGCCGGATCGCCCCGGTCCGCGGGGCCCCAGAGTGCCCCCTCTCATCCGGCGTCGAACGCCTCGGCGACGGCCAGCGTGTCCTCGTACAGGTGCATGCGGACGATCCGGCCGCGCTCGACCGTCAAGTGCATGGCCGCCGGCGTGGTGAACTCCTTGCCGCTGGCCACGGCGGTGTGCGTGAAGACCGCCAGCAGCACCACGTCAGCACCGTCCACGATGAAGCGCTCCAGCACGACCTTGCTCCTGCCGGACGCGAAGTGCGGCCACATCGTGGTGAAGTACGGCGCGACCTCCTCCCGGCGGGTACGGCGTCCGGTCCAGGGCAGCGCGTCACTGCCGGGCACGTACCAGTCGATCTCCTCGGCGAACAATTCCTGGATGCCGTCGGGATCCTGCTCGCCGAGGCGCTGCAGGAAGTTCTCGGCCACGGTTCGCGATGTCTGAGTGTCTGTCGCCATTGTCCTTGTCCTTGTCCCTGTCCCTGTCCCTGTCCCTGTCCCTGTCCTTGTCACTTGTCACTTGTCACTTGTCACTTCGTCTCAGTGGCCCGCCGGCCAGGTGGAGGGCGGTGCCGTGCCCTTGATGTCGGTCGAGGCGGTGCTGGCGCCGAGCGGGCCGTCGTCCCCGACCCCGGTGGTGGCGCCCTCGGCGGAGACTCTGCGACTCCTCAACGTAACAACTTCGGTTACATCGGTGGGCGTGGAAGGCGATCCCCCGGGAAGGGAGATCGGCGGTCCGAGGTCAGGCGGCGTGCAGGATGTCCCGCAACACGTCCTCCAGCGTGGTCTTGGCCAACTCCCTGCGCAGGGCGGACTCCACTTCGTCGTACACGGCGGCCATCGCCGGTCCGATGCCGTGGCCCACGACGCACTCGGGGTCCGGTGCCGCGCGATGCAGGGCGAAGACCGGTCCCGGTTCGATCGCCCGGTAGACATCGAGCAGGGTGATCGCCGCCAGGTCCCGCGCGAGCATCCAGCCCGCCCCGGCCCCCCGGCGGGAATCGACCAGGCCGGCCTTGCGCAGCTCGCCCAGCAGGCGGCGGATCACCACCGGGTTGGTGTTGGCGCTCGTCGCGATCTGCTCGGAGGTGGCGACCTCGTGGCCGCGCCGCTGATACAGCCCGATCCATGTCAGGGCGTGCGCCGCGATGGTCAGTCTGCTGTTGGCGCTCACGTCGGGCTCCACCTCCTTCGCCCCTCGGTTCTGATCGTAACCGTAATTGTTACGACCGCATGGGGCAAGTCCCGCGGGACGGGCTGGACCGGCCGGCCGGGTGGCAGCGGACGGTCGCCCGGGCATGACCAACCGCCCCGGGTGTACTAGAGTTATCTCGACATCGAGATATCTGCCGAGGAGCACCGCAGCCGTCACCCTGGTAAGGGTTACCTAACTTAGCCTTACCTTAGCGGATCGGTCGAGAGGCCAGGGCGGCAGGATCGTGGTGGAACGCGCACATCAATGAAGGAGACTGTCGTGTCGGCGAACAGCTTCGACGCCCGCAGCACGCTGCAGGTGGGCGACGAGTCGTACGAGATCTTCCGGCTGGACAAGGTGGAGGGCTCGGCCCGCCTCCCCTACAGCCTCAAGGTCCTGCTGGAGAACCTGCTCCGCACCGAGGACGGCGCGAACATCACCGCCGACCACATCCGTGCCCTCGGCGGCTGGGACTCGCAGGCCCAGCCCAGCCAGGAGATCCAGTTCACGCCGGCCCGCGTGATCATGCAGGACTTCACCGGCGTTCCCTGCGTCGTGGACCTCGCGACCATGCGTGAGGCCGTCAAGGAGCTGGGCGGCGACCCGGCGAAGATCAACCCGCTCGCGCCGGCCGAGCTGGTCATCGACCACTCCGTCATCGCCGACAAGTTCGGCACGAACGACGCCTTCAAGCAGAACGTCGACCTGGAGTACGGCCGCAACAAGGAGCGCTACCAGTTCCTGCGCTGGGGCCAGACCGCCTTCGACGAGTTCAAGGTCGTCCCGCCCGGCACCGGCATCGTCCACCAGGTCAACATCGAGCACCTGGCCCGCGTCGTGATGGTGCGCGACGGCAAGGCCTACCCGGACACCCTGGTCGGCACCGACTCGCACACCACCATGGTCAACGGTCTGGGCGTCCTCGGCTGGGGCGTCGGCGGCATCGAGGCCGAGGCCGCCATGCTCGGCCAGCCGGTCTCCATGCTGATCCCGCGCGTCGTCGGCTTCAAGCTCACCGGTGAGCTGCAGCCCGGCACCACCGCCACCGACCTGGTGCTCACCATCACCGAGATGCTGCGCAAGCACGGCGTCGTCGGCAAGTTCGTCGAGTTCTACGGCGAGGGTGTGGCCGCCACCTCTCTGGCCAACCGCGCCACCATCGGCAACATGTCGCCGGAGTTCGGCTCCACCGCCGCGATCTTCCCGATCGACGACGAAACGATCAACTACATGCGGCTCACCGGCCGCAGCGAGCAGCAGCTCGCCCTGGTCGAGGCCTACGCCAAGGAGCAGGGCCTCTGGCTCGACCCGGCCGCCGAGCCGGACTTCTCCGAGAAGCTGGAGCTCGACCTCGCCACGGTCGTCCCGTCCATCGCCGGCCCGAAGCGCCCGCAGGACCGCATCGTCCTCGCCGAGGCCGCCCAGCAGTTCGCCAAGGACGTCCTGAACTACGTCGAGGTCCCCGCCGCGCCGCAGTCCGGCACCGCGGCCTCCCCGGTCGACGAGGCCAGCGACGAGTCCTTCCCGGCCTCCGACGCCCCGGCCTACGGCAGCCAGGAGAACGGCGCCGGCGCCCCGCAGCACGCCGACGGCACCGGTGCGGGCGTCCCGTCCAACCCGGTCACCGTGACCGCCCCCGACGGCACCTCGTACGAGCTGGACCACGGTGCGGTGACGGTCGCGGCCATCACCTCCTGCACCAACACCTCCAACCCGTACGTCATGGTCGCCGCCGCCCTGGTGGCCAAGAAGGCGGTCGAGAAGGGCCTGACCCGCAAGCCGTGGGTCAAGACCACCCTCGCCCCGGGCTCCAAGGTCGTCACCGACTACTTCGAGAAGGCGGGCCTGACGCCCTACCTCGACAAGGTCGGCTTCAACCTCGTCGGCTACGGCTGCACCACCTGCATCGGCAACTCCGGCCCGCTGCCGGAGGAGGTCTCCAAGGCCGTCAACGACCACGACCTCGCCGTCACCTCGGTCCTGTCCGGCAACCGGAACTTCGAGGGCCGCATCAACCCCGACGTCAAGATGAACTACCTGGCGTCCCCGCCGCTGGTCGTCGCGTACGCCCTCGCGGGCTCCATGAAGGTGGACATCACCAAGGACGCCCTGGGCACCGACCAGGACGGCAACCCGGTCTTCCTGAAGGACATCTGGCCCTCCGAGGCCGAGGTGAACGACGTCGTCGCCAACGCCATCGGCGAGGACATGTTCGCCAAGTCCTACGCGGACGTCTTCGCGGGCGACGCCCAGTGGCAGGCCCTGCCCATCCCGACCGGCAACACCTTCGAGTGGGACGCCGAGTCCACCTACGTCCGCAAGCCCCCGTACTTCGAGGGCATGCAGATGGAGCCGGCCCCGGTCCAGGACATCTCCGGCGCCCGGGTGCTCGCCAAGCTCGGCGACTCGGTCACCACCGACCACATCTCCCCGGCCGGTGCCATCAAGGCCGACACCCCGGCCGGCAAGTACCTCACCGAGCACGGCGTCGAGCGCCGCGACTTCAACAGCTACGGCTCGCGCCGCGGCAACCACGAGGTCATGATCCGCGGCACGTTCGCCAACATCCGCCTGCGCAACCAGATCGCGCCGGGCACCGAGGGCGGCTACACCCGCGACTTCACGCAGGACGGCGGCCCGGTCTCCTTCATCTACGACGCCTCGCAGAACTACCAGGCCGCCGGCATCCCGCTGGTCGTCCTGGCCGGCAAGGAGTACGGCTCCGGCTCGTCCCGCGACTGGGCGGCCAAGGGCACCGCGCTCCTCGGCGTCAAGGCCGTCATCGCCGAGTCCTACGAGCGCATTCACCGCTCGAACCTCATCGGCATGGGCGTCCTGCCGCTGCAGTTCCCGGAGGGCCAGTCCGCCGACTCCCTCGGCCTGACCGGCGAGGAGTCCTTCTCCATCTCCGGCGTCACCGAGCTCAACGACGGCACCACCCCGCGCACGGTGAAGGTCACCACCGACACCGGCGTCGAGTTCGACGCGGTCGTCCGCATCGACACCCCGGGTGAGGCGGACTACTACCGCAACGGCGGCATCATGCAGTACGTGCTGCGCAGCCTGATCCGCAAGTAAGCGGACCGGCCAGGCAGGCCACGGCGGTTCGAGGGCCGCGTTCCCGGGTGACCGGGGGCGCGGCCCGCGCCGTTCCCCCCGCCTTCGCCGCCGCGCCGTTCACTCCCCCCGGTACTTCGCCGCCGCGGCGTGCGCGAGGTCCTGGGACTTCTCCAGGGCCGTGTCCACCGACTGCCGCCCGGCGATGGCCGCGGCGATCTGCTCCGAGACCGCCGTCCCGAGCACGGCGAACTCGGGGATGCCGAGGAATCCGATGCCGCTGTAGGGGCGCGGGGCGACGCCGGGGTTGCGCGGGTCGGCGGAATCGGTGGCCGCCGTGTACTCCTGCCGGTACCAGGCACCGGCCGCCTGCTGGTACTCCGGGTCGGCGTACAGCGACCGGCGGTTGCCGGCGGGCACCGACGTCCAGCCGAGTTCCTCTCCGACCAGCTCCTGGTAGTCCTTGGAGGAGGCCCAGGAGATGAACTCCCAGGCGGCGTCCTTCTGCCGCGAGGCCTGCTGGACGCCCCACGCCCAGGTCCACAGCCAGCCGGCCTTCTCGGTCCGCTCGTGCGGGGCCGGGACGTACCCCACCTTGCCCTTGACGGCCGAGGTGTCGGCCTCGATCGTCGAGGCCAGGGAGGTCGCGTCGTACATCATGGCGCAGCCGCCCTCGACGAAACGGTCGAGGATCTCCAGGACGCCCATCCGGTCGGCGCCGGGCTGGCCGTGCTCGCGCAGCAGACCGACGTAGAAGCCGACGGCCTCCCGGAACTCCGGCGTGGTCAGGCGGGCGTTCCAGTCCATGTCGTACCAGGCGCCGCCGAAGGTGTTGACGACCGTGTTGACCGGGGCGAGGTTCTGGCCCCAGCCGGGCAGGCCGCGCAGGCAGATGCCGCTCGCGCCGTCCGTGCCGTCGACCTGTTCCGCGAGGTCGGCGACCTGCCGCCACGTCGGGTTCGGCGGCATGGTCAGACCGTCCTTGCGGAACAGGTCCTTGCGGTACATCAGGAAGGAGCCCTCGCCGTAGAAGGGCTCGGCGTAGAGCCTGCCGTCCTCCCCGGTCAGGGAGGCGACCAGGTTCGGGAAGACGTCGTCCTGGTCGAAGTCCTCGTCCGCCTTCACGTAGGAGTCCAGCGGGGCGAGCCAGCCGTTGTCCGCGTAGATCGGCACCTCGTACGCGCTGACGCTCGCCACGTCGTAGGTCCCGGCCTGGGTAGCGAACTCGCGGTTCATCCGCTCGCGCGCCTCGTTCTCCGGGAGCAGCGTGTAGTCGACCGTGATGCCGGTGCGCGCGGTGAAGTGCCGCTTGGTGAGCCGCTCCAGGGTCTGCATCTGGGGCGCGTCCGTCGCGAGCACGCTGAGTTCGGCCCGCTCCTCCTCGGAGCCGGGCGGGTCGGTGTCACCGCACCCGGCGAGGGCCAGGCCCGCGACGACCGTGGCGGCCACGGCCATCCTGACGAGGCGGCTCCGTGTCCTGACCCGGCCCTTGCCCAGCTCCCACATACCCACACATAGAGGGTATTCCGCCCACCTCAGGAGTGGCCTCTCCGGGCCGCCGCCCGTCTGGAGAGGGCGTCGGCCGCGACGGCGGCCAGCAGCACCCCACCGGTGATCATGAACTGCACGGCGTCCTCCACCCCCAGCAGGCCCATCCCCGAGGCGATCGACTGGATCACCAGCACCCCGAGCAGCACCGACCAGGGCGAGCCCCGCCCGCCGAACAGGCTCGTACCGCCGATGACCGCCGCCGCGATCGCGTTGATCAGCAGCATCCCGGAACCGGCCGCCCGGGCCGTGGTCGGGCTCGCCGAGGTCAGCCCCGAGGCAACGAACAGCCCGCCGACCGCGGCCAGCGTCCCCGACACCATGAACATCGCGACCCGTACCCGCTCCACGCCGATGCCCGCGCGGCGCGCCGCCTCGACCCCGCCGCCGAGCGCGTACACCCGCCGCCCGTGGCGGGTGCGCCGCAGCACGTAGTCCGAGACGACCAGCACCACCAGGAAGATCAGCAGCGCGAGCGGCAGGCCCTGGAAGCGGTTGAGGGTGTGGGCCGCGGCGAAGGAGGCCACCGCGAGCAGTGCGGTACGCACCCAGATCTCGCTCTCCGGCCGGTACGGCACCCCCGCCGCCCGGTGGCGGCTGCGCCGGCGGCGCGCGGCCAGCAGGTACCCGGCCGTGCCGAGCGCCGCGACCGCGTACGCCGCCCCGTCCGCGCCGAAGTGCCGGCTGGTCAGGGACGCCACCAGCCCCTCCTCGTCGATGTTGATCGTGCCGCTCGCGCCCAGCAGGTAGAGCGTCAGGCCGTTCCAGATGAGCAGTCCCGCGAGCGTCACCACGAACGCGGGCACGCCCAGCCAGGCGTGGAAGACACCGTGGAAGGCGCCCACCGCCGTGCCCGCGGCCACCGCCACGACCACCGCGAGCCACTCCGGCACCCCGTGGTTCACGTTCAGCACGGCGAACGCCGCACCCGCCAGACCGCTGACCGAGCCCACCGACAGATCGATCTCCCGGATCAGCAGCACGAAGACGATGCCGACGGCGACCAGGCCGGTCCCCACGATGTCCACCCCGATGTTGGACAGGTTGCGCGGCGAGAGGAACTTGTCGTCCAGCGCCTGGAAGACGCACCAGATCACGATCAGCCCGGCGACGACCAGCACCGGCCCGCGCTCGCCCGCCCGCACGCTCCCGCGCACCTCCAGGGCGTACCCGCGCAGGTTCTCCTGCCAGCCGCGGCCGCGCGCCTCCCGGCCGGCGGCGACCGGCCCGGCCCCCGGCCCGTCGCGCCGCGGCCCGCCGCCGGTCACGGCCACGCCTCCTCGTCGCCCCTCGCGCGATGCGCCACGGCGTTGTCCGCCGCCCCGGTGACGGCGGAGATGATCTGCTCCTGCGTCACGGTGCTCACGTCGAACAGGCCGTTGTTGCGCCCCAGCCGCAGCACGGCCACCCGGTCCGCCACGGCCTTGATGTCGCCCATGTTGTGACTGATCAGGATGATCGCCATGCCGCGGTCACGGACCTCCTCGATCAGGTCGAGCAGATGGCTGGTCTGCTCCACGCCCAGCGCGGCGGTGGGCTCGTCGAGCAGCAGCACCTTGGGCTCGGCCATCAGCGACCGGGAGATCGCGACGGCCTGCCGCTGCCCGGCCGACAGCGCGGCGACCGGCGCCCGCACGTCGGGGATGCGGATCGACAGCGTGCGCATCAGCGCGCGCGCCCGCCGTTCCATCTCCACCTCGTCGAGGACGCCGAGCCGGTCGATCTCCCGGCCGAGGAAGAGATTGCCGACGACGTCGAGGTTGTCGCACATCGCGAGGTCCTGGTAGACGGTCGCGATGCCCAGACTGTGGGCGTCGTGCGGACGCTTGATCTGCACCCGGTGCCCCTCCCACTCGATGACGCCCCGGTCGGCCGGGCTCACCCCGGAGATCACCTTGACCAGCGTGGACTTCCCGGCGCCGTTGTCACCCGCCAGCGCCACGACCTCACCGGCACGGACCCGCAGGTCCACGTCCACGAGCGCCTGCACGCCGCCGAACCGCTTGCAGATGCCGCGCAGCACCAGCACGGGCGGATGGAGCACGGCGGCCACCTCCCTCACCGCGTGAGCCCGATCCGGTCGCAGGCGCCCCGGAGCTTGGGGGTGCAGATCTGGTCGACCGTGTAGACGCCGTCCCGGACGAGCGTCCGGCCGATGCTGTCCCGCGTCACGGCGGCCGGGGCGAGCAGCACCGCCGGGACGTCCCGGGTGGTGGGGCTGTCCACGGTCGTCGTGACGAGCGCGTCCACGTCGTCGCCGCGGGCCAGCGCGACCGCCAGCGCGGCCGCCGCGTCCGTCTCGAGCCGGAAGGGCTTGTAGACGGTCATGTACTGCTCGCCCTCGACGACCCGCCTGACGGCGTCGAGGTCGGCGTCCTGACCGGTGACCGGGGGCAGCGGGGAGACCCGGGCGCTCTTGAGGGCCGCGATGACACCGGCGGCGATCGAGTCGTTGGCCGCGAGGACCCCGTCGATCCGGTGCGGGCCGAGCGTGCTGATCGCGGCGGACATGCGGTCGTGCGCGTTCTCCGAGCGCCACCCCAGGGTGTGGTACGACCTGAGGATCCGGACCCGGTCCCGCAGAACGGATCTCGCCCCGCGTTCGTACCAGGCGGCGTTCGGGCTGGACGGGTCGCCGTTCATCATGACGACACCGCCCCCGCCGGCCCGCGCGCCCATCGCCGTGAGGAGCGCCGCGCCCTGGAGCCGGCCGACCTGATGGCCGTCGAAACTGACGAAACCCGAGATCGGACCCTCGGCGAGCCGGTCGTAGGCCACCACCGGCACGCCCTCGCGGTGCGCCTCCCGCACCGAGGAACGCAGCGCCCCGGGGTCGACGGCGTCCAGGATCAGCACCGAGGCACCCCTGGTGATCATGGACGTCATCTGCTGCCGCTGGCTTGCCGCGTCGTTCTCGGCGTTGGCGTACATCACCGTGCACTCGGCGCACAGCTCCTTCACCCGCTTCTCGATCATGGGCTTGTCGGACTGCTCCCAGCGGGGCACGGCACGGCTCGGCAGCAGCACGCCGACGGTGGGGCCGTCCCGGCCCTCGCCGCCGTCCCCGGTGCAGCCGGCCCCCGCGAGGACGGCCGCCATCAGCAGGGCGGCCGCACGCCCCGCACGCCCTCTCACGACACCCCTCCGTCCTCGGCCGCCGGCCCGGACCGCCGGAAGGCGGGGACACGGCTCCGGCGCAGGCCGCTGTTCCGTTCGCCGTCTCCACCGCCGTCACCACCGCGTCCGCGCGCGCCGCCACTACCGCGTCCGCGCGCGTCGCCACCGTGCGCGTCGCCACCGTGCCCGCCGGAGCCGGTGCCGTCGCCCCGGCCCCGGTTCCGGCCGCGGGTGCGGCCCATGCCCCAGCCCCAGCCGCCGGTCCGCTCCCGGGGCCGGTCCTCGGGCCGGTCCGGCCCGGGCGGCTCCGGGTCCGGCTCCGCCCGCGGCCCGGCCCCCGGCCGGGGCTCCTCCTCCGGGCGGGAGACGACGATCTCGCTCCACACCTGCTTGCCACCGCCGACCGGCACCGACCCCCAGGCCGCCGACATCGCCTCGACGAGGAACAGCCCCCGCCCGCCCGTCGACTCCCAGTCGACCACCACCGGCTTGGCGGGCGCGCGCGGAGAGGAGTCGCTCACCGTCACCCGCAGCCGGTCGGCGGCCAGGGTCAGGTCCAGCCGGACCGCGCCCTGCGTGTGCACCAGCGCGTTGGTGACCAGCTCCGACACCACCAGCAGGACGGCGTCGGCCTCGGCCACCACGCCCCACGAGCGCAGCGTGCGGGCGCTGAACCGGCGCGCGTGCATCACCGCGTCCGGCAGCCGCCACACCACCCACCCGGCCCGCACCGGCCTGACCCGCATCCCGTCGTAGCGCAGCAGGAGCAGGGCCACGTCGTCCTCCCGGCGCCCCGCCTCGCCCAGCAGTTCGTCGGCCATCCGCCCCGGGTCGGCGGGATCGGCCGCGGCCAGCGCCCGACGCACCAGCCGCATCCCCTCGTCCAGGTGCAGGTCGGCCGACTCGACCAGACCGTCCGTCACCAGCACGAGGACCGAGCCGGGGGCGAGCGCGAGCGCCGTCAGCGGGAACTCCGCGTCGGCCAGGACCCCCAGGGGCAGCCCGCCCTCGACCGCGATCTCCGCGGTGCCGCCGTCGGGATCACGCACCAGCGGCGCCAGATGCCCGGCCCGCACGAACAGGGCGTTGCCCTCCTCCAGGTCCAGCTCGACGTAGCAGCAGGTGGCGAACAGGTCGGTCTCCATGCCGACGAGCAGCCGGTTGGCGTGCGCGACGACCACGTCCGGCGGATGCCCCTCGACGGCGTAGGCGCGGACCGCGGTCCGCATCTGGCCCATGATCGTCGCGGCCCCGGCGCTGTGCCCCTGCACGTCCCCGATGACCAGGGCCACCTTCCCCTCCGACAGGGCGATCACGTCGTACCAGTCGCCCCCCACCTGAAGGCCGCGCCGGGCGGGCAGGTAGCGGGCCACGGCGATGCCGCCGGGCAGCCGGGGCAGGCGACGGGGGAGCAGGCTGCGCTGGAGCATCGTCGCGAGCTCCTGCTCGGCGTCGTAGGCGTGGGCGCGTTTCAGGGCCTGCCCCACCAGGCCGGCGGTCGCGGTGAGCAGGGCCCGCTCCTCGGGGGCGAACTCGTGCGGGGCGTCCCAGCCGACCAGGCACACCCCGGCCACGCCGTTCTTCGCCGGCAGCGGCAGGACGGCCAGTCCGCCGGGGCCGACGCCGGCGAGCCCCGGTTCCAGCGCGCTGCCCGCGGGCCACAGGCTCATCCGGCCGTCCCGCAGCGCCGCCTGCAGCGTGGGCAGGGCGCTCACCGGGGCGTCGGGCCACTCCGAGCGCCACTCGGAACGCCACAGCTCCGGCCAGGCGCCGGCTCCCGGCGGATCGAGCACCGTGACCGCCAGCCGGTCCTCCAGCACCTCGGCGAGCGCCACCCGGTGCGCGCCGAGCGGTTCGCGCAGGGCGGCGACGACCACGCGGCTGACGTCCCGGACGGTCGTCGCGTCGTCGAGCGCGGCCGTCAGCCACTGGACCCGGGCGACGTCGCCGGCGCCCCGGCGCAGCACCGGGGCCGCGGTGACCACGCCCAGCACCCGCCGCGGGACACCGTCGGGCTCCTTGAGGACGCGGCAGCCCAGGCGCAGCCAGCACAGTTCCCCGGTGGGCCGGCGGATGCGGAACTCCAGCTCGCGGCGGCCCGGGGTCTGCGCGGACGGTTCGATGACCGACAGCAGGGCGGGGACGTCCTCCGGGACGCTGTACGACAGGAGGGTGTCGGTCTTGCCGTCGAATCCGTCCTCGGGGACGCCGAGGAGTTCGCGCAGGGCCCGGTCCGTCTCGACCAGCCCGGTGCCGGGCGTCAGGGCGAAGGAGCCGACGCCCATGGCGCGCAGGGCGGAGTCCAGCAGCGGGGCGGGCGCGGACCGGTCGGCCTCGCCCCGCAGCCGCCCGGTCACCGCCTCGGCGTACCGCTCCAGGAACTCCCGCTGCTCGCCCCCGAACCCTTTCCCGGCCTCTCCCACCACGGCCAGACAGCCCAGCCACCCACCCGCCGCCCCCAGCGGCACCGCCCCGAACGGAACGGGGGCGGCCCCGTCCTCTCCCCGGGCGGCGGCCCCCCCGCCGTCGAGCCACACGGCCCGGCCCCGCACATAGGCCTCGACGACGGCGGCCGCACGGTCTCGACCCTCCGCGGACCAGCCGGACGGAGCGCCCCGGACACCGCGCGTGACGTCGCTTTCCGGCCGCGGCGCGTCGAGGCCGGGGGAGGGGGTGGGAGGCGGTTCGTGTCCGGCAGCGGTGTGGCTTTCCGGCAGCGGCGCGTCGAGGCCGGGGGAGGAGGCGGGACGTGGTTCGTGTCCCGGGGCGATGCCGCTCTTGGGCCGTGGCGCGTCCGGGCCGGGGGACGGGGCGCTGTGCGGCCCGGGTCCGTCAGCGGCGGCCGTCCGCTGAGGGGCGTTCGTGCCGGAGGCCTCCCTGCCGTGCCCCTGACCCGGTGCCTTCGCGACCGGCCCGCGCGGTCCCCTCCTCGCCCCGACCGTGCCGCTCGCCGGCAGCCGCACCCCGCCCGGCAGGCCGTACCGCTCCGGATCGCCCCCGGCCGACTCCGCCACCCGGAGTTCCGTCCCGTCCTCGCTGCGCACGTACACCGCCGCCAGCTCCACCCCGGCGAACGCCAGCACCCGCTCCCTCGCGGCGGGCTCCGGCAGGGGGCGGGGCGGACCGGCGTCCCCGCTCCCCGGCGCCCGAAGGCCGGGGGCCTCGGCCCGGGTCTCGCCGTCCTGGGGCATGTCCGCATCCACCTCCCGTCCATGCCGCGGCCACCGGCAGGTGGGAGTCCCCGGAACTCAGGCGACGACGACGCGGGCACGGGACCGGCGGCGCCGGGTCACACCGACATGGCGGAACCACGCCGCACATGAGCGGCAGGGCACCCACCAACAGAATCCCACACCTGGATATCCCCGACATTCGGGGCGAAGGTCATCCCGGGCCGTCCACGGCCGGCCGCCCGGGCCCGGACCGGGGCCGGGCGGGATGGGGGCGACCTCGAGGGCAGGTTCCGGTCCGCCCTGTGGGAGCGCTCCCACCCCGCTTGCTGCGGAAGGTAGCACGACCGACGGAGCCGCGCCCAGGCCGAGTTGACTCGGCCTGCCCGGTGCGGTTGGCTGCCGGTCCGACCGTCATGATCCGGGGGGATCCTGTGCATCACGCCATCCGTGCCACCGTCTGCTCCGTCGTGATGACCGGGCTCGCGTTCGGCCTCGGCGCCTGCTCGGAGGCGGTCGACCAGGTGGACGAGGCCGTGGACCAGACGTACGAGGTGACCTACGAGGTCACGGGGAAGAACGTCGACTCGATCGAGTACCACGGCGGTGGCGGCAAGGCGATGGAGCCGAAGATGGAGTCGGTGTCGAAGCCCGAACTGCCCTGGCGGAAGACCGTCACCCTGCGCGGCATCATGCCCACCGCCGTCATGCCGGTCGCCGCGGATCCCGAGGGTGCACAGCTCACCTGCAAGATCATCCACAAGGGCGAGGTGCTGGCGGAGCAGAGCGCAAAGGGCCTGGTCACCACCGGCGGCTGCACGGCGGAGTCCCCGATCACGGGGTGACCCGCGCCGGTCCCGACGGGGTGGCGCTCGGCGCGCCCCCCGGCGCTTACGACGGCAGTTCGACCCCGCCCGAGGCGGAAGCACTCTTCACCGAGGCCCTCCTCACCGAGGCCCTCCTTGCCCAGGCCCTCGTCCCCGGTTCCGCCGACGGCGAGGACCGGGTCGAGCGCGCCGCCGTCCGGCGTGTACCGCTCGACCCGGCCCCCGAACCGCCGGCAGGCCTCGGCCACCTCCCCGCGCACCCTCTCCACCAGGGGAGCCGACCCCCGATCGGCGTCCGGCGGCAGCCGGGCCGGGTCGACTCCCCAGGGCGGGACGGGCACGGGAAGGGGCACGAGGCCCCCGACTCGGAACGTCAGCCCAGCAGTTCGACCTCCGCCAGGGTCGCCTCGCCGTCGAGGACCAAGCGGTACTTTCCGTACGTCCCCGGTGACGTCACCGAGAACGCGCGGGTCTGCCGGTCCCAGGCGAAGGCCTCCCCGGAGCGCCGGTCCAGCGTCTGCCAGGTCTCACCGTCCGAGGAGCCCTGGAGCGTCCAGCCGGCCGGTGCCTTCGTCCGGTCCGCCGGCGACGTCAGGGTGTACTGGACGGCCTTCGCGCCCTCGCGGACCGGCAGGTCCACGGACGTCACCGCGGCGTCGGTCGCCGACGTGTCGTCGAACAGGGCGCCGTCGCCGTCCAGCAGGTCCGCCCGGGGCGCGGGCACCTCGTCGTCCTGTGTGATCGACACGGGCGCCGCGTCCTTGCCCGTGCCCCACGACGACGGCCGCGGACCCATGTCGAACTCCAGGACACCGCCCTTGGCGACCACCGCATGCGGCAGGGACGTCTTCGACCAGGTGCGGCCGTTGACCTTCAGCCCCTGCACGTAGACGTTCTTCGCGCTGTTGCGCGGCGCCTTCACCACCAGCTCCCGCCCGTTCTCCAGGTGCACGGTCGCCTTCGTGAACAGGGGCGAGCCGATCGCGTACTCGCCGCTGCCCATCACCAGCGGGTAGAAGCCGAGCGCGGAGAACAGGTACCAGGCCGACTGCTCGCCGTTGTCCTCGTCACCGTGGTAGCCCTGCCCGATCTCGCTGCCGGTGTAGAGCCGGGACAGCACCTCGCGGACGTTCTTCTGCGTCTTCCAGGGCTGCCCGGCCGCGTCGTACATGTACAGCGCGTGGTGGGCGACCTGGTTGGAGTGCCCGTACATGCCCATCCGCACGTCCCGCGCCTCGGTCATCTCGTGGATGACACCGCCGTAGGAGCCGACGAACTCGGGGGAGGCCGTCTCCGGCGTGGACAGGTACTCGTCGAGCTTGTCGCCGAGGCCCTTGCGGCCGCCGTAGAGGTTGGCCAGGCCCCGGCTGTCCTGCGGGGCGGTGAAGGCGTAGCCCCAGCCGTTGGTCTCGGTGTAGTCGTGGCCCCAGACGCGCGGGTCGTACTTCGACGACTCGACCCGCCAGTCGCCCTCGGCGTCACGGCCCTGGAAGAAACCGGCCTTCTTGTCGAAGAGGTTCACGTAGTCCCGGGCCCGGTTCAGGAAGTACTCCGACTCCTCCTTGTAGCGCCGCTCGCCGGTCTCCTCGTACAGCTTCCGGCCCATGCGGGAGATGCCGTAGTCGTTGAGGTAGCCCTCCAGTGCCCAGGACAGGCCCTCGTGGGTCTCGGTGCTCGTGTAGCCGAGGAAGGGGGAGGTGGCCATGCCCTTGCGGCCGACACCCGAGCTCGGCGGCACGACCGTGGCGTTCTTCACGGCCGCGTCGTAGGCCGCCTTCGCGTCGAAGTCGACGCCCTTGACGTACGCGTCCGCGAACGCCACGTCCGAGGAGGTGCCCGTCATCAGGTCCGCGTAGCCGGGGGAGGACCAGCGCGAGGTCCAGCCGCCGTCCTTGTACTGCTGCACGAACCCGTCGACCAGCTCACCGGCCTGAGAGGGCGTCAGGAACGAGTAGGCGGGCCAGGTGGTCCGGTAGGTGTCCCAGAAGCCGTTGTTGACGTACACCTTGCCGTCGACGATCTTCGCGCCGGTGTGCGTCGGGGTGTCCGGGTTCGGCATGCGGGAGAACGGCGAGGCGTACTGGTACTTGCCGTCGACCTTCTCGAATCCGGAGTTCGGGTACAGGTACAGCCGGTACAGGCTGGAGTACAGGGTCGTCAGCTGGTCGGGCGTCGCGCCCTCCACCTCGACCTTGCCGAGCAGCCGGTCCCACTGCCGCTGGGCGCTCTTCTTGACCGCCTCGAAGGACCGGCCCCGCGGGATCTCCTGGCGGAGGTTGTCCTTGGCCTGGTCGACGCTGATGAGCGAGGTCGCAAGGCGCAGGGTGACGGTCCGGTCGTCGCCGGCCCGGAAGCGCAGATAGCCCTTGACGCCGCTGGAGTCGCCCTCGGTCACCGGCTTGTCGAACTCGCCGTAGACGAACAGCCGGGTCGCGCCCGTGGACAGCCCGGACTTCACGTCCGAGTAGCCGGTGACGATCCCGTTCTCCTTGTCCAGGGTGAGCCCCGCCTGGTCGGTGACGTTGTCGAACAGGACGCTCGCGTCGTCGCCCGGGTAGGTGAAGCGCAGGGCCGCCGCGTGGTCGGTCGGCGCCATCTCGGCCTTCAGCCCGTTCTCGAACCGCACCCCGTAGTAGTACGGCCGCGCGGTCTCGTTCTCGTGCCGGAAGGCCAGCTCGCGCGCCTCCCGCCCGTACTCCGGGGTCCCGCCGGCGATGGACGGCATCACCTGGAAGGTCTGCCGGTCGCCCATCCAGGGGCTCGGCTCGTGGCTCGCGCTGAACGCCTGGATCGTCGGCAGGTTGTCCGCGTTGTTGGACCGCGCGTAGTCGTACAGCCAGCTCAGCGAGCCCGCGTTGGTCACCGGCGTCCAGAAGTTGAAGCCGTGCGGGACGGCCGTCGCCGGGAAGTTGTTGCCCCGCGAGAAGCCGCCGCTGGAGTTGGTGCCGCGGGTGGTCACCGCGTAGTCCGACAGGTGCGCCTTGGGCCGCTCGGGCGCGACGGAGGCGATGCTGACGTCGTCCAGCCAGCCGCGGAACTTCGCCGGGCCCTTGGGCGAGTCGTAGGCCACCAGGATCCGGTCCACGGTCTTGCCGGCCGCGACCGAGCCGATCCGTGAGGCCACGTTGTTCCACTGGTTGACGTACAGGATCTTCGAGGCGCCCTGCCCCCGCGGTGTCAGCGGGAAGCCGTGCTGGTCGGTGGCGCGCAGGTCGCTCAGCCGGGTGCCGTCGGTGAAGGCGAGGTCGACCGAGACGTTGGTGGCGTCGTAGTCCAGGTCGCCGTCGGCCATGGACGGGAAGATCCGGTACGACAATTGCGTGTTGCGGCCGACGGCCACGTTCACGTCGAAGACCTTGTTGTACGAGTACGCCCGCCCCTCGGCGGTGTGCCGGCCGGCGTAGCGCAGCGCCCGCTTGCCCGTGAACCCGGCGCCCGCCTTGGCGGTCGGGGAGCCGCTCGGGCCGCGGTCGACCAGCGAGAGCATGTCCGGCGGGACCGGCCCGTCGCCGCCGCCCGTGGACAGCTGCAGGTCGGCGAGCTGCAGGATGCCGCCGCCGTTGTTCCGGGTGATCTCCAGCCGGAAGTGCCGGTACTCGGCGGGTTCGGCCACGTCGTACGTCTTCGTCTGGAACCGCTCCGGGAAGGACTCGCCGGAGCGCGTGTCGAGCGTCGTCCACTCCTTGCCGTCGGCCGACCCCTTCAGGGTCCAGTCCTTGGGGTCGCGCTCAGCGGCGTCATTGGCCGAGGTCAGCGCGTAGCGCGCCAGTTTGACGGGTTTGTCCAGGTCGAGCTCCACCCAGCCGGTGGGCTCGAAGGCGAGCCACTTGGTGCTCGGTTCGAGGTCGACCACATTCTCCTTCACCTCCCCGCCGCCGGTGTTCTCGGCGCTGGCCCGGACGTTCGTGACCTGGTCCGTCACATTGCCCGGTATGCCGCTGCTGTAGCCGCCGTCCACGCCCGAGGCGCGCTTGGCGCCGTCGGGACCGGTGTCGACGGTGTTCAGCCAGTCCGGAAGCGGGTCGTCCGTCTCGAATGAGGACATGAACCCCCGGTCGGGTCTCTCCGGGGCCTGGGGCAGTGCGACCGCAACGCCCTGCGAAGTCAGGGCCAAAGCGAAGGCGGTCGTCGACACGACCGCCGAACCCCATCTGTACCGAGCTTTCCGCTGCATCAACGGGTACCCTCCCTGCGCAGTGGACAACGTTGTCACCTTCAATGCGCAAGGACCAGTAGTTGCTCAAGTGCCGGGGTGTGTCAAGGGTGTTGCCTGTGGCATTCGGGGGCGACGACCGGGATTTTTCCGCCGTGAAACACACAGGCCGCGCATACTTCCGCTAGGTCTCAACTCGGATAAGACCCGCGGCCAACCTTGTGTTCGATCTTGATCCGCTGGCGGGAAGTGGACTATACCTGTCGGGCGCTTCACACGATCCGCACGTCACCACCCGCACTTTCCTGCACGACCCAGCGTGACCCGATCGCGGTGCCGGCAAGGATCCGGTTCACCGCCTGAGTCCTGGAGAAGGCGAGGACTTGAGCATGGGATCCACTTCCGCCGAGAACCGCGGCACCGAGGGTGTCGGCCGCCGTGACCTGATCAAACGATCCGCCGCGCTCGGGCTGATCTCCGTCCCCACCATGAGCTTCCTGTCCGCCTGTGCGAGCAGCGGCGGCGACGACAGCGGGGACAAGGCCAAGGCGGGCAAGAAGACCGCGAAGAACCCGCTCGCCGTCAACGACACGGCCGGCATGGAATTCGTCCTGTTCGACGGCGGTTTCGGCAAGGAGTACGCCGAGGACGCCGTGAAGATCTACGAGAAGAACTTCCCCAAGGCCTCGGTGAAGTTCTCCGCCACCCAGAAGATCCAGTCCACGCTCCAGCCCCGCTTCAACCAGGGCACCCCGCCGGACCTCATCGACAACTCCGGCGCCGAGCAGATGGACATGGGCGTCCTGGTCGGCAAGAACCAGCTCACCGACCTCACCCCGCTGCTGGACGCGCCGTCCTACGACGACCCGGCCAAGAAGGTCCGCGACACACTGCGCCCCGGCATCGTGGAGATGGGCCAGTTCGACGGCGAGAAGGTCTGGATCCTGTACTACGCCTACACGGTGTACGGCGTCTGGTACTCGCAGAAGGCCCTGGACTCGCTCGACGAGCAGTACCCGGAGACCTGGGACCAGATGCTCGCGGTCTGCGCCAAGGCCAAGAAGAAGGGCATGGCGGGCTGGACGTACGCGGGCAAGTACCCGTACTACATCCCCTTCTCGCTGTACCCGATGATCGGCAAGGTCGGCGGGCGCGAAGTCCTCGACGCCATCGACAACCTGGAGCCGAACGCCTGGAAGCACCCGGCCGTCAAGGCCTGTTTCGAGGCCTACTACGAGCTCTACAAGAAGGGCTACGTCCTCAAGGGCACCCCGGGCCTGGACCACATCCAGTCGCAGACCGCCTGGGCCGAGGGCAAGGCGCTGTTCATCCCGAACGGCTCCTGGGTGGAGAACGAGTCGGCGAACGTCATCCCGAAGGACTTCGACCTGGCGGTCTCCGCGCCGACCGGCCTGGACTCCTCGGACAAGCTGCCCTTCGGCACGATCTGGGCCTCCGGCGGCGAGCCGTTCATCGTCCCGGCCAAGGCGAAGAACGCCCCCGGCGGCATGGAGCAGCTGCGCATCATGCTCAGCGAGGCCTCCTCGAAGAACTTCACCAGCAAGGTGAAGTCGCTGACCGCGTACAACGGCGGCACCGACGGCATCGCGCTCACCCCCGGTCTCAAGTCGGGCGTCGCGGCGCTGGAGAAGGCCGGCGAGAACGTGGTGAACCCCCGACTGCAGGACTGGTACGTGCAGTTGCAGAAGGAGAAGATCGGTGTCTCCGGCCTCGGCGAGATGATGGCCGGCCGCCTCACTCCCGCCGAAGCCATCAACAAGATCCAGGGCTTCGCCGACGAGGCCGCCAAGGACGACTCCATCAAGCACTACAAGCACCAGTAACGGCACCGGAAACCCAATTTCCGCAACGGCACCGGAGTGGCGATGCAGCACGGCAAGTACCGGTTCATCGTGGGCTTCCTCGCGCTGCCCCTGGGACTGTACGCGCTCTTCGTGATCTGGCCGTTCATCCAGTCCATCTATTACTCGTTCACGGACTGGACCGGCCTGAGTCCCGAATTCAAGATGGTCGGTTTCGACAACTACAGCCGGATGCTGGACGACGACATCTTCTGGAAGTCGTTGCAGCACAGCCTGCTGTTCGCCCTCCTGCTGCCGGTGGTGACGATCGGCCTCGCGCTGTTCTTCGCCTTCATGATCAACGTGGGCGGCAGAAAGAGAAAGAACGGCCCGGTCGTCACCGGTGTCCGCGGCTCCTCCTTCTACAAGATCGTCTACTTCTTCCCGCAGGTCCTCTCGATCGCCATCGTCGCGCTGCTGTTCGCGTTCGCGTACAACCCGGACAGTGGCGCGATCAACTCGGTCCTGCGCGGCATCGGCCTCGGCGACGTCCAGCCGCTCTGGCTGGGCGACCCCGATCTGGCCCTCTGGGCGGTGATGGCGGTCCTCGTCTGGTCCACGGTCGGCTTCTTCGTGGTCCTCTTCTCCGCGGGCATGGCCTCCATCCCGGCGGACATGTACGAGGCGGCCCTGCTGGACGGCGCGAACCGCTTCACCACGTTCTTCCGGATCACCCTGCCCCTGTTGTGGGACACGGTGCAGTCCGGCTGGGTCTACATGGGCATCCTCGCCCTGGGCGCCGAGTCGTTCGCGGTCGTGCAGATCATGACGACCGGGCCGGGCGGCCCCGACTACTCGACCACCGTCATGGTCCTGTACGTCTACCAGAAGGCGTTCCGGGACGGGCAGGCCGCCTACGCCACCACCATCGGCGTCGCCCTGCTCGTCGTCACGCTGGCCTTCGCCGCCGTGGTGATGCGGCTGGGCCGTCGCGAGCGGCTGGAGTACTGATGAAGACCACCGAGACCCCCGCTCCGCTCCCGGCCGAGTCCGGCGCCCCCCTGGCCAAGGAGGACCTCCCGCCGGCCGCGCCGCCCGAGGAGAAGAAGGAGGGCACGGTCCTCAACGTCTTCTCCCACGGCGTCCTGGTCCTCTGGGCGATCATGGTGGTCATGCCGCTGCTCTGGGCGGTCATGACGTCGTTCAAGGACGACCGCTCCATCTTCAGCTCGCCCTGGTCGCTCCCGGACTCGCTGCACTTCGACAACTGGTCGCGGGCGTGGACCGAGGCCAACATGAGCGACTACTTCCTCAACACGGTCCTCGTGGTCGGCGGATCGCTCATCGGCACGCTCGTCCTGGGCTCCATGGCGGCCTACGTCCTGGCCCGCTTCGACTTCCCGGGCAACCGCTTCATCTACTACCTGTTCATCGGCGGCATGAGCTTCCCGATCATGCTGGCCCTGGTCCCGCTGTTCTACGTCGTGAACAACATGGGCCTGCTGAACACCATCCACGGCCTGATCCTGGTCTACATCGCCTACTCGCTGCCGTTCACCGTCTTCTTCCTGACGGCGTTCTTCCGCACCCTGCCCACGTCGATCGCCGAGGCGGCCTTCGTCGACGGCGCCTCCCACAGCCGCACGTTCTTCCAGATCATGCTGCCCATGGCCAAGCCGGGCCTGATCAGCGTCGGCATCTTCAACTTCCTGGGCCAGTGGAACCAGTACATGCTCCCCACGGTCCTGAACACCGACCCCGACAAGCGGGTCCTCACCCAGGGCCTGGTGCAGCTGGCGGTGAGCCAGGGCTACAAGGGCGACTGGTCGGGCCTGTTCGCGGGCCTGGTCATGGCGATGCTGCCGGTACTCGCCGCGTACATCGTCTTCCAGCGGCAGGTGGTGCAGGGACTCACCGCCGGGGCGCTGAAGTAACCCGGACCGCAGCCGGCATGGCCCGGCGCCCGCGGCGGCACGCCCGTGTGGCGTCAGCCGGGACGGACCCGCACCCGCCGACGCACGGAAGGGGCCGTGCCGGGGGGTGTCCGCCCGCAGCGGTTGGCGCGTCAACGGACAGTGAGTCGGCACGCACGTCGATCGCGCCGTTCCGAGGACGGACACCCCCCGGCGCGGCCCCGACCCACCGCCCGGCGTCACGCGCCACGCGCACCCCCGGAGCAGCCGCGCAGGCCGCCGCAGGCAGAAAGCGCGTACCCCCGCATAGCGCTCCGCAACGACCCGCGTACGGCCCGGAATCAGTTCAACCTCTTGACGGGAGGCAACCCGAACGGCTCAGCTTAGAGTTCACTAGTTGGACATAGACGGGGCCTCATCGATGCGGCCCCGTGCGCAGGAGGTCGTCGTGGAGACTCCGGGGTCGCAGTCGTCGCTGCACCGAGCCAACCTGGAGCGGGTCGTACGAGCCGTGCGCCTGGCGGGCTCCCTCACCCAGGCCGAGATCGCGCGGACGACGGGCCTGTCCGCGGCGACGGTGTCCAACATCGTCCGGGAGTTGAAGGACGGCGGCACGGTCGAGGTCACCCCGACCTCCGCCGGCGGCCGCCGCGCCCGCAGCGTGTCGCTCAGCGGCGACGCCGGCATCGTCATCGGCGTCGACTTCGGCCACACCCACCTCCGCGTCGCCATCGGCAACCTCGCCCACCAGGTGCTGGCCGAGGAGTCCGAGCCCCTCGACGTCGACGCCTCGTCGACCCAGGGCTTCGACCGCGCGGAACAGCTGGTCACCCGTCTGGTCGAAGCCACCGGCGTCGACCGTTCCAAGATCGCCGGGATCGGCCTCGGCGTGCCCGGCCCCATCGACGTGGAGTCCGGCACGCTCGGCTCCACCGCCATCCTCCCGGGCTGGACCGGCACCAAACCCGCCGAGGAGCTGCGCGACCGCCTCGGCGTCCCCGTCCACGTCGACAACGACGCCAATCTCGGCGCCCTCGGCGAGATGGTCTGGGGCAGCGGCCGGGGCGTGCGGGACCTGGCGTACATCAAGGTCGCCAGCGGTGTCGGAGCCGGCCTGGTGATCAGCGGGAAGATCTACCGGGGCCCCGGAGGCACCGCCGGAGAAATCGGACATATTACACTCGACGAATCCGGCCCGGTCTGCCGCTGCGGCAACCGCGGCTGCCTGGAGACCTTCGCGGCCGCGCGCTACGTGCTCCCGCTCCTCCAGTCCAGCCACGGCACCGATCTGACCATGGAGCGCGTCGTGCGGCTCGCCCGGGACGGAGACCCTGGCTGCCGTCGGGTGATCGCCGACGTCGGCCGCCACATCGGCAGTGGAGTCGCCAATCTCTGCAACCTGCTGAACCCGAGCCGGGTGGTCCTCGGCGGTGATCTCGCCGAGGCCGGTGAGCTGGTGCTCGGGCCCATCCGGGAGTCCGTCGGCCGCTATGCCATCCCCAGTGCGGCGCGCCAGCTGTCCGTTCTCCCCGGGGCCCTCGGCGGCCGTGCGGAGGTGCTCGGAGCGCTCGCTCTCGCGCTCAGCGAGATGGGCGATTCGACCCTTTTGGACGGGACGGTCGCAGGCCCTCTGAAGGCCGTCACCCCTGCCTTCACTTAGAGAACGGATGGCACCGTTGCCATCTCGTTAAGGATTTACTTCTTGACGTCGCACGTGCGGCCGAGTTGACTTCCAGCCACCTCGGCCGCAATGTCGCGGCCTCGTCAGGGAGGTTTCTGAAGTGAACACGCGTATGCGTCGCGCCGCCGTTGCTGTGGCCGCCGGTGTGATGGCTGTTTCGCTTGCTGCCTGTGGCAGCGCCAAGGAGTCCGGCGACAACGCCGACTCCACCGCGGGGTCCGCCAAGAAGGGCGACGACATCAAGGTCGGTCTGCTCCTTCCCGAGAACGCGACCGCCCGTTACGAGAAGTTCGACCGGCCGCTCATCGAGAAGAAGGTCAAGGAACTCACCAACGGCAAGGGCGAGGTCGTCTACGCCAACGCCAAGCAGGACGCCAGCACGCAGAACCAGCAGGTCGACACGATGGTGACCAACAAGGTCGACGTGCTGATCGTGGACGCGGTGGACTCCAAGGCCATCGCCGGCTCGGTGAAGAAGGCCAAGGACGCGGGCATCCCCGTCGTCGCCTACGACCGCCTGGCCGAGGGCCCGATCGACGCCTACACCTCGTTCGACAACGAGACGGTCGGCAAGACCCAGGGCGAGGCCCTGCTGAAGGCGCTGGGCGACAAGGCCAAGGACGGCCAGATCGTCATGATGAACGGGTCCTCCACCGACCCGAACGCCGCCCAGTTCAAGAAGGGCGCGCACTCCGTGCTCGACGGCAAGGTGAAGATCGGCCGCGAGTACGACACCAAGGAGTGGAAGCCGGAGAACGCCAACGCCAACATGGAGGGCGCCATCTCGGCCCTCGGCAAGGACAAGATCGTCGGCGTCTACTCCGCCAACGACGGCATGGCGGGCGGCATCATCACCGCCCTGAAGGCCGCCGGCATCGCCGACATCCCGGTCACCGGCCAGGACGCCGAGCTCGCGGGCGTGCAGCGCATCGTCACCGGTGAGCAGTACATGAGCGTCTACAAGCCCTACCCCCAGGAGGCGGACGTCGCGGCCGAGATGGCCGTCGCCCTCGCCCAGGGCAAGTCGCTCGACTCGATCGCCAAGGACAAGGTCGACAGCCCGACCACCAAGGCCATCCCGTCCGTCCTGGTCCCGGTCGTCTCGCTGACCAAGGACAACATCAAGGACACCGTCATCAAGGACGGCATCTACACCGTGAACGAGATCTGCGCGGGCAAGTTCAAGGCCGCCTGCGACAAGGCCGGTCTCAACTAAGCAGCCGTCAGGTCCGCCGGGGCGCGGGAGTCCACCCGGACTCCCGTGAACCCGGCCCCGGACCGGCTGTCCCCGAGTTCCTCCGGCGCCTCGCCACACCAGCCCCGCAAGCTCCGCGGGGCGCCGGAGTGATCACTCCTCCCACACTTCTGCACAACCTCCCGCCGGGTCAGGCGGCGAAGGAGATGGTTCACGTGTCCGCTACGCCCGTGCTGGCGTTGCGCGGGGTCTCCAAGCGGTTCGGTGCCGTACAGGCGCTCACCGACGTAGAGCTTGAGGTCCACGCCGGTGAGGTGGTCGCCCTGGTGGGCGACAACGGCGCCGGAAAGTCCACGCTGGTCAAGACGATCGCCGGCGTGCACCCCATCGATGAGGGCGTCATCGAATGGGACGGCAGGTCCGTCCAGATCAACAAGCCGCACGACGCCCAGAACCTCGGCATCGCGACCGTCTACCAGGACCTCGCGCTGTGCGACAACATCGACGTCGTCGGCAACCTCTACCTGGGCCGGGAGCTGCGCAAGCGCGGTGTCCTGGACGAGGTGGAGATGGAGCGCCGCTCGCGCGAGCTCCTCGACACGCTGTCGATCCGCATCCCCAGCGTGCGCATCCCGATCGCCTCGCTCTCCGGCGGCCAGCGCCAGACCGTGGCCATCGCCCGGTCCATGCTCGGAGAGCCCAAGCTGGTCATCCTCGACGAGCCCACCGCCGCGCTCGGCGTCGAGCAGACCGCCCAGGTCCTCGACCTGGTCGAGCGGCTGCGCGAACGCGGCCACGCCGTGATCCTGATCAGCCACAACATGGCCGACGTCAAGGCCGTGGCGGACAAGGTCGCCGTGCTGCGCCTCGGGCGCAACAACGGCGTCTTCGAGGTCAAGTCGACCTCGCAGGAAGAGATCATCTCCGCCATCACCGGCGCCACCGACAACGCCGTGACCCGCCGTGCGGCGCGCACGAACGGGGAGGTTTCCAAGTGAGCATCGACAAGACCTCCGCGGCTCCGGGATCCGAAGAGCACGTCGTGGAGAACCCCGAGGCGGCCAAGGCCGCCGTCACGGTGGTCGACCCGCGGCTGCTGGTGCGCGAGCAGGGCCTCGCGGGCTACGTCACCGAGTTCAAGCGCAAGATGAAGTCCGGTGACCTGGGGTCCATCCCGGTCGTCATCGGCCTGGCGATCATCTGGCTCATCTTCACGAGCCTGAACTCCAACTTCCTCACCGCGGGCAACCTGTCCGACATGTCCGTCGCCATGGTCGGCACGGGCATGATCGCCGTCGGCATCGTCTTCGTGCTGCTGCTCGGCGAGATCGACCTGTCGGTCGGCTCGGTGTCCGGTGTCGCCGGTGCGACCTTCGCGGTGCTGAACGTCACCAACGGCATGAACGAGTGGCTCGCCTTCGTGCTGGCCATCCTCACCGGCACGGTCGCCGGCGTGCTGCACGGCTTCTTCTTCGCGAAGATCGGCGTCCCCGCCTTCGCCGTGACCCTGGCCGGTCTGCTGTTCTGGAACGGCTTCATGCTCCAGATCCTGGGCGACAACGGCACCATCAACCTCGACCCGGACGGGGTCGTGGCCCAGCTGACCAGCTACTACTTCTCCGACGTGGCCGCCGCGTACGCGCTGGCCGCGGTGGTGACCGCCGGGTACTTCCTCAGCTCCTTCTACGGCAACCGCCGCCGCGAGGCCGCGGGTGTGCCGTCCCGGCCGCTGAGCGAGACCATCGTGCGCACGGTGCTGCTGGCGGTCCTCGCCTTCGCCGTCGCCATCGTCTTCAACCAGTACAAGGGCCTGCCGCTCGCCGTGGTGATCTTCATCGCGGTGCTGCTGGTCACGGACTTCGTGCTGCGGCGCACGGCCTACGGCCGCAAGGTGTTCGCGCTCGGCGGCAGCGTCGAGGCCTCGCGCCGGGCCGGCATCAACGTGGAGATGGTCCGGATCTCGGTCTTCGCGATCTCCGGCACCTTCGCCGCGGTGGGCGGTCTGTTCATCGCCTCGAAGATCGCGGCGGCCAATCAGGGCGCCGGTGGCGGTGACCTGCTGATGAACGCGATCGCCGCCGCGGTGATCGGCGGCACGTCCCTCTTCGGCGGCCGCGGCCGCACGTGGAACGCGCTGCTCGGTGTGCTGGTGATCGTCTCGATCCAGTACGGCCTCGCCCTGGAGGGCATCGCCTCCCCGGTGCAGTACATGATCACCGGTGGTGTGCTCCTCGCCACGGTCGTCATCGACGCGGTGACGCGCAAGACGCAGAAGACCGCGGGTCGCGCGTAGCGCCGAAGACCCACCCTGTGCCCGGCACCGGCAGGTGCCGGGCACAGTCGTGTCGTAGGCGGGGCCCAAGTTGGGTACAGCCGAATGCGTGACGTATGACGCACGGCCTCGGCGCAGTCCTCCAGGGCGGAACATTAGACTCGACACGCCCGGCAACAGCTCGATCAGCTCTACTGCAAGGAGGCACGGGTGCCGCTGCTGACCCGCATCACGGGACCGCGCGATCTGGACCGGCTCAGCCTGGAGGAGCTGAACCAGCTGGCGGAGGAGATCCGCACCTTCCTCGTCGAAGCGGTCTCCAAGACCGGCGGTCACCTGGGCCCCAACCTCGGCGTGGTGGAGCTCACCATCGCCCTGCACCGGGTCTTCGAATCGCCCCGGGACAAGGTGCTCTGGGACACCGGCCACCAGTCCTACGTCCACAAGCTGCTCACCGGCCGTCAGGACTTCTCCCGGCTGAAGATGAAGGGCGGCCTGTCCGGCTACCCCTCGCAGGCCGAGTCCGAGCACGACGTCATCGAGAACTCGCACGCCTCGACCGTCCTCGGCTGGGCCGACGGCATCGCCAAGGCCAACCAGCTGATGAAACGCGACGACCACGTCGTGGCCGTCATCGGCGACGGCGCCCTGACCGGCGGCATGGCCTGGGAGGCGCTCAACAACATCGCCGACGCCAAGGACCGCCCGCTCGTCATCGTCGTCAACGACAACGAGCGCTCCTACGCGCCCACCATCGGCGGCCTCGCCAACCACCTGGCGACCCTGCGCACCACCGACGGCTACGAGCGCTTCCTGGCCCGCACCAAGGAGGTCCTGGAGCGCACCCCGGTCGTCGGCCGGCCGCTCTACGACACCCTGCACGGCGCGAAGAAGGGCCTGAAGGACTTCATCGCCCCGCAGGGCATGTTCGAGGACCTGGGCCTGAAGTACGTCGGCCCCATCGACGGCCACGACATCGAGGCCCTGGAGTCCGCCCTGGCCCGGGCCAAGCGGTTCGGCGGGCCGGTCATCGTGCACTGCCTCACCGAGAAGGGCCGCGGCTACCAGCCCGCCCTCCAGGACGAGGCGGACCGCTTCCACGCCGTCGGCAAGATCCACCCCGACACGGGCCTGCCGATCGCCAGCTCCGGCGCCGACTGGACCTCGGTCTTCGGCGAGGAGATGGTGAAGCTCGGCGAGGAGCGCGAGGACATCGTCGCCATCACCGCCGCCATGCTCCAGCCGGTCGGCCTGGACAAGTTCGCCAAGCGCTTCCCGGAGCGGGTCTACGACGTCGGCATCGCCGAGCAGCACGGCGCGGTCTCCGCGGCCGGCCTCGCCACGGGCGGCGTGCACCCGGTGTTCGCCGTCTACGCCACGTTCCTCAACCGCGCCTTCGACCAGGTGCTGATGGACGTGGCGCTGCACAAGTGCGGTGTCACCTTCGTCCTGGACCGGGCCGGGATCACCGGCACCGACGGGGCCTCCCACAACGGCATGTGGGACATGTCGATCCTGCAGGTGGTGCCCGGGCTGCGGCTGGCCGCGCCGCGCGACGCCGACCAGGTCCGCGCCCAGCTGCGCGAGGCCGTCGCCGTCGAGGACGCGCCGACCGTGGTCCGCTTCTCCAAGGGCGCCGTCGGCCCCGCCGTACCGGCCGTGCGCCGCGTCGGCGGGATGGACGTGCTGCGCGAGCCCGGCACCGACCGGCCGGACGTGCTGCTGGTCTCCGTCGGCGCCCTGGCGCCGATGTGCCTGGAGATCGCCGGACTGCTGGACAAGCAGGGCATCTCCACGACCGTCGTCGACCCGCGCTGGGTCAAGCCCGTCGACGAGGCCATGGCCCCGCTCGCCGAGCGGCACCGCGTGGTCGTCACCGTCGAGGACAACAGCCGGGTCGGCGGGGTCGGCTCGGCGATCGCGCAGGCGCTGCGCGACGCGGGCGTCGACGTGCCGCTGCGCGACTTCGGCATCCCGCCGCGCTTCCTCGACCACGCCTCGCGCGCCGAGGTGCTCGCCGAGATCGGCCTGACCGCGCCGGACATCGCCCGGCAGGTGACCGGCCTGGTCGCCAAGCTGGACGGACGCTACGAGCGGGCCACGGTCGACTCCGTGGAGTCCGCGCGCGACTGACGCCCACCCCGGTACCGCTGAATGGGCCGGTTTCACCCCCGTCAAGGGTGGTGAAATCGGCCCATTGGCGTGATTCCATCGCTGTCGGGGCATATGGAGGACGCCCCCTCTCGATCATGTCGAGGACGACAAGCGTGGGAGGTACCCCGTGAGCAGCACCCTCTTCCGGACGAAGAAGGTCGAGCAGTCCATCCTCGATACCGAGGAGCCAGAGCACGCGCTCAAGAAGTCCTTGTCCGCGCTGGATCTGACCGTCTTCGGCGTCGGTGTCATCATCGGCACCGGCATCTTCGTCCTCACCGGCACCGTCGCCAAGGACAACGCCGGGCCGGCGGTGGCCCTGGCGTTCGTGGCGGCCGGCATCGCCTGTGCGCTGGCCGCGCTCTGCTACGCCGAGTTCGCCTCCACGGTCCCGGTCGCCGGGTCCGCCTACACGTTCTCGTACGCCTCCCTCGGGGAACTGCCCGCCTGGATCATCGGCTGGGACCTGGTCCTGGAGTTCGCGCTCGGGACGGCGGTGGTGGCCGTCGGCTGGTCCGGGTACATCCAGTCGCTCATGGACAACGCCGGCTGGCAGATGCCGGCGGCGCTGGGCAGCCGGGAGGGCGCCGACGGCTTCGGCTTCGACATCCTCGCCGCGGTGCTGGTCCTGGTCCTCACGGTCATCCTCGTCCTCGGCATGAAACTGTCGGCGCGCATCACCTCGCTCGTCGTCGCCATCAAGGTCACGGTCGTGCTCGTGGTGATCATCGCGGGCGCGTTCCTCATCAAGGGCGAGAACTACGACCCGTTCATCCCGAAGGCGAAGCCGGTGGAGGCCGGGGCGAGTCTCGACTCGCCGCTGATCCAGCTGATGTTCGGCTGGGCGCCGTCGAACTTCGGCGTGATGGGCATCTTCACCGCCGCCTCGGTCGTGTTCTTCGCCTTCATCGGCTTCGACGTCGTGGCCACGGCCGCCGAGGAGACGCGCAACCCGCAGCGCGACATGCCGCGCGGCATCCTCGGCTCCCTGCTGATCTGCACCACGCTGTACGTGCTCGTCTCGATCGTGGTCACCGGCATGCAGCACTACACCCGGCTGTCCGTGGACGCGCCGCTGGCCGACGCGTTCAAGGAGACCGGACACCCCTGGTACGCGGGCTTCATCAGCTTCGGGGCCGCGGTCGGTCTGACGACGGTGTGCATGATCCTGCTGCTGGGCCAGACCCGGGTGTTCTTCGCGATGAGCCGGGACGGGCTGCTGCCGCGGTTCTTCTCCCGCGTCCACCCCCGGTTCAAGACGCCGCACCGGCCGACCATCCTGCTCGGTGTGATCATCGCGATCCTGGCCGGGTTCACGCCGCTGACGGAACTCGCCGCCCTGGTGAACATCGGCACGCTGTTCGCCTTCGTGGTCGTCGCGATCGGCGTGATCATCCTGCGCCGGACCCGCCCCGACCTGCCCCGGTCCTTCCGCACCCCGTGGGTCCCGGTCATCCCGATCCTGTCGGTGTGCGCCTCGCTGTGGCTGATGATCAACCTGCCGGCCGAGACCTGGGTCCGGTTCGGCATCTGGATGGCGGCCGGCTTCCTCGTGTACTTCCTCTACGGCCGCACCCACAGCCGCCTGGCCCGCGCCTCGGCGGCCGAGGAACGACCGACCGCGGGCGGCACCCCGACGCCCTGACCCCCGCCGGCACACCGGGCCGCGCAGGCCGGCCCGGCCACCACGACCGCCCGAGCCACACCGGCCCGTGACCCACACCGCACGGGCCGGTCCCGGACCGCGGGCCGGCGCGCCTCGCCGGCCGGGGCGGGAGGGCGAGCCGGGGCGCTACGGGCGTACCGTGCGCGGGCCGGCCACCTCGGCGCCCAGGGTGCCGACCCGGTCGCGGAGTTCGCGGTCGGCCGTGACCACCAGGACGGCGCGGTCGCCGGCCGACGCCACCACCTCGACGATCTGGTCGTCCCCGCTGCCCGGCGCCGACGACACCCGGACCCCGGGCACCGACTCCACCCCCCGGGCCGCCCCCTCCACGACGAGGACGATCTCCACCGGCCCGGACACGCCCGGCACCCCGTCCGCCGCCAGCCGGTCCCGCAGCCGCTCCGCGGCCCCCCGCCGGTCCCGCCACCATCCGTCCGGCACCGATCCGACGACATTCGCGGCGTCCACCACGACGAGGAGAGGCTCAGCGGCGTTCATGCGGCCAGGGTCGCACGACGGGCGCCCGGCACGCGGGGGTGGGCCGCGGCGGGTCACCGCGCCCGCATAAAGTGAACTGGTGAACGGCGACTGGCTCCTGCGCGGCCGTGACGGCCGCCTCACCGTCTACCTGCCCTCCGGCGAAGCCGTCCTGTGCCGGGCGGAACGCGGCCCCGGCGGCCCCTGGGAGGCGACCCCGCGCACCGTCGGCGGCACCCAGAAGCTGCACCCCGGCGCGGCGGTCGGCCAGGGCGCCGACCGCTACGCCCACCTGGCGGCCTGGCGGCCCACCGTGCCGGGGGAGTCGGGGCTGGTGCACACCACCCACTTCCGGCCCCTGCTGGCCCCCCTGGACTGGGTGCCGATCGGGCACCCCGACAAGAAGGGCGACCGGACCGGGCCACCGGCCGTGGCCGTCGACGGCCCGGGGCGCGGCTACGTCTTCGTCCGCAACGCGGGCGGCGGGGTGAGCCTGCGCAACCAGAAGGTGAAGGGCGGCTGGGGCGGCTGGCTGGACCTCGGGGGCCAGGACGTCGCGGAGCAGCTGGCTCCGGTGGCGGCGGAGTCGGGGCGGGTCGAGCTGTACGCCTGCGCGCCCGGCGCGCTCCTGCACTGGCATCAGGAGGGCGACGGGAAGAAGCCGGTGCGGGCCGGCGAGGTGGAGGCCGCCGTGCGGCCCGGCACCCTGCGCGCGCTCGCCACGTCCGCCGAGCACACCACCGTCTTCTTCACGGACCTGTCCGGGGACCTGTGCGCCTGGCGGCCCGGTGAGAAGCCGGTGCCCCTCCTGGCGGCCGCCGGGCCCGGGCCGGTCGCCGCGGTGCGCTGTGTCATCGAGGGGCACGACTGCACCGTGCTCGCCCAGCGCTCCTCGAGCGGCCGGGTCGCCTTCGCCGCGTACCCGACCGAGCAGGAGTCGGCGGGGGCCTGGTGGACGGAGTCCGGCCCGCAGCTGCCGTCCGACGCCCTGGTCGCGCTGGCGCTGGACGAGCACGGGGAGGTCGTCGCGGCCTCGCTCTCGCCGTCCAGCGGAACCCTGCTCCTGACCCGCCGCAAGGACGAGCCCGGGCTCGCGCTGGAGGCCTGGCGGGAGATCTGACGCCAGGGACGCCCGGCCGGAAACGGAAGGGAGCCCTTCATTCCGAGGCTCCTGACGCACCAGACACATGAAGTGTGCCGAGGGTTGTACTGATGCGTGCGTGACAAGGCGCACCTCGGATGAACATGGTCAAAAAGTGAAGATCTTGTTAGCCTCCTTTGACTTGTTCGATTTTGCTCGGGGGGCCGGTTGCTGCTGCGTCTGGCCGACGCCGTGGCAACGGGGTTGGGGAATGATGTCGTGAGCAGATCCTCCACGGTGGATCTTGTCGTTGTCGGGCTCGGTTACGTGGGACTGCCGCTGGCCAGATCCGCCGCCGCGGCGGGTCTGAAGGTGGTCGGTCTCGACCGCAGCCGGCGCGTGGTCGACGGACTGAACGCGGGCCGTTCGCACGTCGACGACATCACCGACGCCGATGTGCGCACCATGCTGGAGCAGGGCTTCCGGGCCGTCGACGAGGCGGGCGTCATCGCCGACGCCGCCGCGGTGGTCGTGTGCGTGCCGACCCCGCTCACCGACCACGGCGCCCCCGACCTCGGCGCGGTGCACGCCGCCGTCGACGACATCGCCGCCCACCTCACGGCCGGCACGCTCGTCGTGCTGGAGTCGACGACGTACCCGGGCACGACCGACGAGGTCGTCCGCCCGCGCCTGGAGGCCGGCGGACTGCGCGTCGGCGTCGACTTCCACCTCGCCTTCTCCCCGGAGCGCATCGACCCGGGCAACGCCTCCTTCGGCCTGGAGAACACCCCCAAGGTCGTCGGCGGCGTCACGGCCGACTGCACCAAGGCCGCCCGTGCCCTGTACGAGCGTTTCGTGCAGCGCGTCGTCGAAGCCAAGGGCACCCGCGAGGCCGAGATGGCCAAGCTGCTGGAGAACACCTACCGGCACGTCAACATCGCGCTCGTCAACGAGATGTCGATGTTCTGCCGGGAGATCGGCGTCGACCTGTGGGACGCCATCCGCTGCGCCTCGACGAAGCCGTTCGGGTTCGCGCCCTTCTACCCCGGCCCCGGAGTCGGCGGGCACTGCATCCCGATCGACCCCAACTACCTGTCGTACAAGGTGCGTTCGCTGGGCATCCCGTTCCGGTTCGTGGAGCTGGCGCAGGAGATCAACCAGCGCATGCCCGTGCATGTCGTCAACCGCGCGGCGGACCTGCTGAACGACCAGGGCAAGGCCGTGCGCGGCTCCCGGGTGCTGCTGCTCGGCGTGACGTACAAGCCGGACATCTCCGACCAGCGGGAGAGCCCCGCGCTGGCCGTCGCCGAGAACCTCCTCGCGCGCGGCGCCGAACTCGTCTACTTCGACCCGCGGGTCGAGGACTGGCGGGTCGGGGGCGCGTCCGTCGAGCGGGCCGGGGACTACCTCGCCGCCGCCGAGGCCGCCGACCTCACCATCCTGCTCCAGCCGCACCGCGAGATCGACCTGGACGCGCTCGCCGACCGCGCCCGGTCGCTGTTCGACACCCGGGGCAAGTCCGCCGACCATCCGCGGGTGGTCAAGCTGTGACTGCCGACGATACGTACATACCGGGAGCCGTCGACTCCGGTGGCCGTCGGGCCCACCGCAAGCGGCGGCACCTGAAGGTCTCGTACTTCGTCTTCCTGGGCCTGGCCGCGCTGATCGCCACCCGGCTCGACGCCGGCTCCCTCCACCTGTACTCGATGGGCGCCATGGGCCTGCTGGCCCTGAAGATGTTCGGCGCCCTGTTCTACCGTCCGGCCAAGGCCGGGCGGGAGGAACTGGAGTACCTGGAGAACGCCTGGGTCACCGCGGTCATCCCGATCTACAACGAGGACCCGGTGATGTTCGAGCAGGGCATGCGCAGCCTCCTCGCGCAGAGCCGCCTGCCGAACGAGATCCACATCATCGACGACGCCAGCGCCAACGACTCCGGCATCCGCGCGGCCAAGAAGCTGCGCCGCGAGTTCGAGGCCAAGGGCGTCAAGTACACCGTCAGCGTCCAGCCCGAGAACAAGGGCAAGCGCGAGGCGCTGGCGCTGGGCTTCGAGGCCGCGCCGTACTCCGACATCTTCCTGTGCGTCGACTCGGACACCGTGCTGTCCCGGGACACCGTGCGCGAGCTGCTGCTGCCGCTGGCCGACGAGAAGATCATGGCCTCGACCGGCATGGTGCTGGCGCTCAACCACGACAGCAACATCTTCACGCGCCTGCAGGACCTGCGCTACGGCAACTCGTTCCTCTTCGAGCGGGCCGCCTACTCGCGGCTGAAGTCGGTGCTGTGCTGCTGCGGCGCGCTCTCCGCCTACCGCGGCACGCTGGTGCGCAAGTACCTGCCGGACTTCCTCAACCAGCAGTTCCTGGGCAAGCCGGCCGTCTTCGGCGACGACCGCCGCATGACCAACTACTGCCTGATGGAAGGCCAGGTCGTCTTCCAGGAGACCGCCGTCGGCTACACGGCCGTCCCCGAGAAGCTGCCGCACTTCCTGCGCCAGCAGGTGCGCTGGAACAAGTCCTTCTTCCGCGAGTCCCTGTGGGCCTTCCGCCACCAGAAGAAGTACCGCCCGGCCTTCTGGCTGACCTGCATGGAGCTCGCGCTCTGGCTGGTCTTCGGCTCGGCGATGTTCTACTCGATGGTCATCCTGCCCATCATGAAGCCGCAGCAGTTCCTGAACCACATCGGGGACTACCTGATCTTCATGGTCCTCATGGGCTACCTGCGCAACGTCCGCTACCTGGACTTCCCGCGCCGCGGCATGGGCTTCGTCAAGCGCTTCGGCATGTTCCTGCTCGCGCCGATCTACGGCGTGATCCAGCTGACGCTGCTCACCCCGCTGCGCTTCTACGCCCTGTTCACCCTGCACAAGGGCAGCTGGGGCACCCGCCAGGGCGGTGTCGAGGTGTCCGTGGCCGGTGACCACGAGCACGACGTGACGGAGATCTTCGAGGAAGAGGACCCGTACTCGGACAAGAAGGTCACCGAGACGCTCCAGCTGATGCGCCTGGAGGGCGTGGCCCTGCGCACCCGCCCCCGCCCCGCGGGCGGCATCCCCTCCCAGCCGCAGCCGATCCCGGGCTACGACGAGCAGCACCACCCGGCGGTCCCGCAGCAGCGGGTGTCGTGGGGAGCCCCGGCACCGGCCGGCCAGCAGCAGTGGCAGGGCGGCCACCCCGGTCACCCCGACCCGTACCAGCAGCAGTACCCGGGCCAGGGCTACGACCCGCAGCACGGCGGCCATCCGTACCCGGACCCCTCCTGGCCGCAGGGCCAGGGACAAGGCCAGGGCCAGGGCTACGGGCAGGGCGGCGGCTGGTAGCGCCGCGACGGCACGAAGAGACGAAGAGAGGGGCGGCCGGGGGGCCGCCCCTTACTCGTGTGTCCGTGGTTCCGGGCCTCAGGTGTAGGAGGCCATCGCTTCCTCGACCGTCAGTACCGGGATGTCCCGTTCGTCGATCGCCTTCATCAGGGTCTCCAGACCGGCCTTGCCGATCTCGGTGCTGGTCGCCGGGGGACCCTCGGTGACCTTGTGCAGGCAGAGGATCAGCCAGTCGCCGCTGTTCACGCACCGGTCGAGCTTGCCGCCCGCGCCCGTGAGCTTCGACAGCGCCGTGCCGCCGATGCCCGTGCCGTCGTTGATGCCGGTCAGCGCCTTGAGGCGGTAGGGCATCGCCGGGGCGAACGACTCGATGGTCTCGGAGATGATCGACCGGGCGGTGGTGAAGTGCCGGCTGGCGATCTGGTCGACCGGCACGCCGTCGGACGTCTTCTGGAACGCGCCGTGCGGGTAGGCGAAGTGCTCGCTGGTGAAGCCGTTGGACACCAGCCACTCGCGCAGCTTGCGGAAGTCGTCGTCGGCCTGCTCGGCGGTCAGTTTGGGGTAGCTGGCCGTGTGCACGGCGTTGGCGTACGAGTGGCCCGCCATCTCCCAGCCGGAGAAGTCCTGCATGGAACGCATCTGACCCAGCGTCAGGAAGCTGCCGGTGCCGATGGCGTCGGCGATGTTGTAGACCGTGCCGGGGAAGCCGAAGCGGTCCATGACCGGCCGGGCCAGGTCGTGGATCGACTTGTGGGAGTCGTCGAAGGTGATGGAGACGACGCCCTTGGGGAAGACCGAGACGGTGTCCGGGATCAGCTCCACCGCCTGCAGCCGGTAGGTCACCGGCCCGCCCGCGTTGTCGTAGACCGCGAACGACATGTCGGTGAAGCCGGTCTTCGTCGACGGCTTGCCGTCGGCGCCGATGGAGTACGTCCCGGCCGCCGCGCTGACGTCCGCCCACTGGAGGTGGACCGTGACCCACTCGCCGGACTGCACGTAGTTGGCCGACGTCTTGGAGTGGACGTGGAAGCTCCAGGCGAAGTGGTTCGCCAGCGAGCCGCTGCCCAGGTAGAAGACCATCTTGGCCAGGTTGGTGACGTCGTCCACGCGGAAGACGAGCCGGATCATCTTGCCGCTCAGGCTCATCGCGGTCATGCCGGTCCTGCGGACGTAGGACTGCTTGCCGGTGCCGTTGGTGGTCACCCGGACCGCCTGCGTGCCGCGGACGAACTGGGCCGTGTCGTTCGCCTCGGCCGAGGCCGTGCCCGCCCCGCCGGGCGTCCAGCCGTGGCCCGACTGGAACTGCTGGGACCAACTGGCCCGGCGGTACTTGGGGCGGCGCCCGGAGGGGGCGTACAGGGGAGGCGTGGTGAGGCCTCCGATGGCGCCCTCGGCGGCGGGGGCGGCGGCCGGCTGGGCCATCACCTTGCCCATCCACGCGCCGGCCCCGGCCATCGCGACGCCCCCCGCGCCGCCCATCAGCAGCGCGGAACGCCTGCTCACCACCGGTTTGTCCTCCGTTGCCTCGGCAGCGTGCCTGTGGGCGCCGGACCGCCTGTTCCTCACCGGGTCTCCCGAACCGTGTCGAAGTAGTTCCTGCCCTCGCCGGTGAAGCCGGCCACCTGGGCCTGGACCTCCGCCGCCGACAGCGTGTCGTTCGCGTTGTAGTAGAGCCAGTCGACCTTCATGTCCCAGGCGCGTTCGCCCTTGAACGGCAGGTCGATGAACCAGTGGTTGAAGTTCACGGACATGTCCGCGCGCGGCGCGTACTTGCCGTTGCTCAGGAAGAGCTTCTTGCCGTCGAGCCAGTAGGCGACCACGCCGTCCTTCACCCGGATCAGCACGGTGTGCCAGGCGTCGAGGCTCTTGTTGGTCGTCTCGTAGACCCGGTCGTTGCTCTCGTGGTCGTACCAGGTGACCGTGTCGAGCTTGGGGCCGGGCCGGCCCCAGCCGCCGTTGGGCATGTACTCGTTGTCCAGCTCGCTGTACGTCGGGCCCTTGCCGCCGATGGTGTAGAAGGTCTGGTTGACGTGATCGCCGGCGTCGCCGGTGGACGGCCCGTCGCTGAAGTGGATGCGGGCCGCGTAGGTGCCGTCGCGGAACTTGCTCGCGGCCGTGCCGAGACTCGCCTGCTTCGTCCCGGCCTTCGTGCCGTCCGTGCTCGCCCGCAGGTTGAGCACCTGGCCGTCGGCGTGGGAGCCCTCGGCGGTGGGGAAGCTGACGCCCTGGGCCGACCAGGTGTTCTCGATGCCGGGGCCGCCCTTGCTGGTGCGCACCAGCCAGCCGTGCTTGAACAGGGCGGGGTCCTTGGGCCCCAGGTAGCTGAAGTCGTCGAACAGCACCCCGGACGGCGGGGCGGGCAGCGCCTCGGGCGCCGTCTTCGCCGTGGCCTTCTCCTCGTCGCTCGCCTTCGAGCCGTCCGGCTCCTCACCCCAGGCGAGGACGCCCCGCTTGTACGCGGTGACCTCCTCGGCCTCCTTGTAGGACGTCTTCTCCGCGTCGAAGGAGCGGTCGTCGGACTGCTGCAGCTTCTCGTGGTCGGTGCGGAACAGCTGGACGTCGATGCCCTTGCTGTTGGCACCGGGCTTCAGGTCGCCGGCGCCCTCGGTGAACCTCAGCTCCAGGTAGTGGTCGGCGGTGTCGGTGGGCTTGTCCATCGCGACGATCCGCCCGGCCACGTTCGAGCAGCCGAAGACGGCGTTCACACAGTTGTAGGCATAGGCGGCACCGTCCTCGGCGGTGAACCAGTACCGGAGCGTGACATCGCTCAACGGCAGGGGCCTGCCGGTGTCGTTGAAGACCTCCAGCGACGGCTTCGCCACCGCGGCCGTGGCCGGGGTGTCGGTGCGGTAGCGGACCTTCAGCTCGGGCGGGTCCGGGTTGGCCGCCTTCCACACCGGGTAGAGCGCGGTTCCGCCGGCCGCCACCACGGCCACCAGGAGCAGGAGCCTGATCTTGGGCCACACCCGTCGTCCGGACGGTCGGCGGCGGGAGGACGCCACGGAAGACTCCTTCGAAGACACCGGCGGCCCTGGTGGAGACCGCCGGAGCCGGGTAAACAATGGTCGGATTGTGTGAGGATCCTATCCGTGCAGGCATACGCAGAGGGGGGCGGGTGCACGGATTGTTACCGTACGCCCCACCCCCCTCAGGGGTAACGCCTTACGCCGGGACGCTCGCCACGCCCGGAGCCAGGAACCTCTTGCCGTTGACGCGCTCGGAGACGCCCTCGCGGTCCAGGTACGGCGTGATGCCGCCCAGGTGGAACGGCCAGCCGGCGCCCGTGATCAGGCACAGGTCGATGTCCTGCGCCTCGGCGACGACGCCCTCGTCGAGCATCAGCCCGATCTCCTGCGCGACCGCGTCGAGCACCCGCTCGCGCACCTGCTCCTCCGTCAGGACGGTGTCGCCCTGCTTCAGCAGCGCGGCGACCTCCGGGTCCAGCTCCGGCTTGCCGGAGTCGTAGACGTAGAAGCCGCGCTTGCCGGCCTCGACGACCGCCTTGAGGTTCGGGGAGACCGTGAAGCGGTCCGGGAAGGCCCGGTTGAGCGTCTCGGAGACGTGCAGACCGATGGCCGGGCCGACCAGCTCCAGCAGGACCAGCGGCGACATCGGCAGGCCGAGCGGCTCGACGGCCTTCTCGGCGACCTCGACGGGGGTGCCCTCGTCGATGACGTTCTGGATCTCGCCCATGAAGCGGGTCAGGATGCGGTTCACGACGAACGCCGGGGCGTCCTTGACCAGCACCGCGGTCTTCTTCAGCTTCTTGGCGACGCCGAACGCCGTGGCCAGGGAGGCGTCGTCGGTCCGCTCACCGCGGACGATCTCCAGCAGCGGCAGCACGGCGACCGGGTTGAAGAAGTGGAAGCCGACGACCCGCTCGGGGTGCTTCAGCTTCGACGCCATCTCCGACACCGACAGCGAGGAGGTGTTGGTGGCGAGGATCGCGTGCGCCGGGGCGACCGCCTCGACCTCCGCGAACACCTTCTGCTTGACGCCCATCTCCTCGAACACGGCCTCGATGATGAAGTCCGCGTCCGCGAAGCCCTCGGCCTTGTCCAGGACACCGGTCACCAGCGCCTTGAGGCGGTTGGCCTTGTCCTGGTTGATGCGGCCCTTGCCGAGCAGCTTGTCGATCTCGGCGTGGACGTAGCCCACACCCTTGTCGACGCGCTCCTGGTCGATGTCGGTCAGCACGACCGGCACCTCCAGGCGGCGCAGGAACAGCAGCGCGAGCTGGGAGGCCATCAGACCGGCGCCGACGACACCGACCTTGGTGACCGGGCGGGCCAGGGACTTGTCCGGGGCGCCGGCGGGGCGCTTGCCGCGCTTCTGCACCAGGTTGAAGGCGTAGATGCCGGCGCGCAGTTCGCCGCCCATGATCAGGTCGGCGAGCGCCTGGTCCTCGGCGTCGTAGCCCTGCTGCAGGTCGCCGTTCTTGGCGGCGGCGATGATGTCCAGGGCGCGGTAGGCGGCCGGGGCGGCGCCGTGCACCTTGGAGTCGGCGATGAAGCGGCCCTTGGCGACGGCCTGGTCCCAGGCCTCGCCGCGGTCGATCACCGGACGCTCGATCTTCAGCTCGCCCTTGAGGACGGTCGCGGTCCAGATCAGCGACTGCTCCAGGAAGTCCGCGCCCTCGAAGATCGCGTCGGCGATCCCGAGCTCGTAGACCTGCTTGCCCTTGAGCTGCTTGTTCTGGTTGAGGCTGTTCTCGATGATCACCGAGACGGCCTTCTCCGGGCCGATCAGGTTCGGCAGCAGCGTGCAGCCGCCCCAGCCGGGGACCAGGCCGAGGAAGACCTCGGGCAGGGAGAACGCCGGCACGGCCGCGGAGACGGTGCGGTAGGTGCAGTGCAGGCCGACCTCGACACCGCCGCCCATGGCGGCGCCGTTGTAGTACGCGAAGGTCGGCACGGCCAGCTGCGACAGCCGCTTGAAGACCTCGTGGCCGCCCTTGCCGATGGCGAGGGCGTGCTCGTGCTCCTTGAGGATCTCCACGCCCTTGAGGTCGGCGCCGACCGCGAAGATGAACGGCTTGCCGGTGATGCCGGCGCCGACGATCTCGCCGTCCGCCGCCTCCTTCTCGACCTGGTCGATCGCGGCGTTCAGGTTCGCCAGCGAGGCCGGGCCGAAGGTGGTCGGCTTGGTGTGGTCGTGGCCGTTGTCCAGGGTGATCAGGGCGAAGCGCCCGGCACCGAGGGGGAGGTCGAAGTGGCGCACGTGCGCGGTGGTGACGACCTCGTCCGGGAACAGTTCGGAAGCCTGCTTCAGAAGCTCGGCGGTGGTGCTCACTTGTCCCCCTCGAAGTGCGGGTTCTCCCAGATGACCGTCGCGCCCATGCCGAAGCCGACGCACATGGTGGTCAGGCCGTAGCGGACGTGCGGCTGCTCCTCGAACTGGCGGGCCAGCTGCGTCATCAGGCGGACGCCGGAGGAGGCCAGCGGGTGGCCGAACGCGATGGCGCCGCCGTACTGGTTGACGCGCTCGTCGTCGTCGGCGATGCCGTAGTGGTCGAGGAAGGCCAGCACCTGGACGGCGAAGGCCTCGTTGATCTCGAACAGGCCGATGTCGGAGATCGACAGACCGGCCTGGGCCAGCGCCTTCTCCGTGGCCGGGATCGGGCCGTAGCCCATGACCTCCGGCTCCACGCCCGCGAAGGAGTAGGAGACCAGGCGCATCTTCACCGGGAGGCCGTTCTCCCGGGCGAAGTCCTCGGAGGCGATCAGCGAGGCGGTGGCGCCGTCGTTCAGACCGGCCGCGTTGCCCGCGGTGACCCGGCCGTGGACACGGAACGGGGTCTTCAGGTTCTGCAGGTTCTCCAGGGTCGTGCCCGGGCGCATCGGCTCGTCGGCGGTGACCAGGCCCCAGCCCGTCTCACCGGCCTCGGCGTTGGTGCGGCGGACCGAGATCGGCACCAGGTCGGCCTGGATCTTGCCGTTGGCGTACGCCTTGGCGGCCTTCTCCTGGGAGCGCACGGCGTACTCGTCGGCGCGCAGCTTGGTGATCTGCGGGTAACGGTCGTGCAGGTTCTCGGCGGTCATGCCCATGAAGAGGGCGGACTCGTCGACCAGCTTCTCGGAGACGAACCGCGGGTTGGGGTCGACGCCCTCACCCATGGGGTGGCGGCCCATGTGCTCCACACCGCCGGCGATGGCGATGTCGTAGGCGCCGAAGGCGACGGAACCGGCGACCGTGGTGACGGCGGTCAGGGCGCCGGCGCACATGCGGTCGATGCTGTAGCCCGGTACGGACTGCGGCAGGCCCGCGAGGATCCCGGCGGTGCGGCCGATGGTCAGGCCCTGGTCACCGATCTGCGTGGTCGCGGCGATGGCGACCTCGTCGATCTTCTTCGGGTCCAGGCCGGGGTTGCGGCGCAGCAGCTCCCGGATCGCCTTCACGACGAGGTCGTCGGCGCGGGTCTCGTGGTAGATGCCCTTCGGGCCCGCCTTGCCGAACGGGGTGCGGACGCCGTCGACGAAGACGACGTCCCTGACGGTACGAGGCACGATGGCTCTCCTCCAGGGTCAGGATTGCGGTGCTGCTGCGACGCGCTGAGCGCGCGCTCAGTCCCCATGCTACTTATGAGTAACGTGGCTGCACAGTCCTGACAGGCACAGCGGTGAAGGTCACACCTTCGGCGGCGCCGTGGACCCCCGGGGCGTCAGGACGGGCGTGGGCACCGGATGCGAGACCACCCCTTCCCCGCCGGCGATCACCGAGAACAGCGTCCGGGCCACCTCCGCCCCGAATCCGTGCACGTCATGGCTCATCGCGGACAGCGTCGGATGCGTCAGCCGGCACAGCTGCGAGTCGTCCCACGCCAGCAGCGACACGTCCTGCGGCACCCGCAGCCCCATCTCCGCCGCCACCGAAAGACCGGCCACCGCCATGATGTCGTTGTCGTACACGATCGCCGTCGGCCGGTCCGGCGGCGCGGCCGCCAGCAGCGACCGGGTGGCCCGCGCCCCCGCGTCCCCCGAGAAGTCCGTCGCCACCTGCCACGCCCCGGCCAGCGCCAGCGAGCCCGCCGCCTCGTCGAACGCCGCCGTCCGGATCGAGGTGTGCCCGAGGTCAGCCGCCCCGCCCACCCGGGCGATCCGCCGGTGCCCCAGCGCGGCCAGATACCGCACCGCCTCCGTCACGGCCGAGGCGTCGTCCGTCCACACCGAGGTGAGACCCCCGGTCAGCGAGGGGTGCCCGACCGCGACGGCCGGCAGCCCGAGCCGCTGCACCAGGCCCATCCGGGGATCGTCGGCCCGGAAGTCGACCAGGATCGACCCGCCGACCTGCCGCCCTCGCCACCACCCCTCCTGGACGCCCACCTCCTCGTCCAGGCTCCGCACGAGGCGCAGCAGCAGCGAGCAGGAGTGCTCGGCCAGCACGCTCTCCACGCCCGACACGAACTCCATGTACCAGGGCTCGAGACCGAGCATCCGGGCCGGCCGGCACACCGCGAGCCCCACCACGTCCACCCGCGACCCGGCCAGCGTCCGGGCCGTGAGACTCGGCGCCCAGCCGAGCTCCCGCGCCGCCCGGAAGATCCGCTCCCGGGTCGCCTCGGACAGCCCCGGCTTGCGGTTGAAGGCCAGGGACACGGCACCCTTGGACACGCCGGCGCGCGCGGCGACGTCCTTGATGGTGACGCGGGGGGTCGGCGTTGCCGTCATCGGGTGGGCTCCACGCAGTACAGGGCCGATCGAGCACGTTCCGCGTCCGGAGTCTTCCAGCCGCGCACCCCGATGGTCACCTCCTCGCCCGGCAGCAGCGTGACCAGCCCCCGGTCGGCCCGCGCCGACGGATCGAGCCGGTCGGCCTGCAGGAGCAGGTCCCGCACCAGCGTACGGGCGGTCACCGTGATCCCCTCCGGGGCGAGCGCGACCTCGAACTGCGGCCGCGGATAGGCGACTTCCCAGTCGGGCACCGGGAAGTGCACCGCCCGCAGCCCGTCCGCGTCGGCGACCAGGAACTCACCGGGGCCCGCCGGCACCAGTGAGTCGGGCACCCCGACCCGTGCCACGCTGCGCGCCCCGGCCGCCAGGGACACGGAGCGCCGCCCCAGCACCTCGCCCCCGACGGACATCCGCCGCAGGGTCAGCGTCCCCGTCCAGTCCCCGGCCGCCTGGTTCACCGCGGCCAGCTCCAGCCGCCCGTCCCGCGTCCGCAGGATCACCGGCAACCGGTCCGCGTAGAGCCGTTTCAGCTCGTGGAACAGCGGCTTCTCGCGCCCGTCCCCGTCGATCGCCGCCCAGGAGGTCACCGGCCAGCAGTCGTTGAGCTGCCAGAGGACCGTGCCCGCGCACACCGGCCAGTGCGCGCGCCAGTGCTCGATCCCGGCCGCGACCGCCCGGGCCTGGTTGACCTGGGTGAGGTAGTGCCAGCGGTCGAAGTCGCCCTGCGGCACCGTGAAGTGCCGGGCCAGGCCGCGCTCCAGCTTGCCGTTGCCGTCGTCGGCCTTCTGGTGGTGCAGCATGCCGGGGGAGTCCGGCGCGAGATCCTCGCCGGGCAGCGCGCGGCGCAGCGTGGCGTACGCGGGCGGCGCCTGCCAGCCGAACTCGGCGACGAACCGGGGCACGCTGCGCCGGTAGCCGGCGTAGTCCTCGCGGTTCCACACCTCCCACGAGTGGTGCGTGCCGTGCGCCGGGTCGTTCGGATGGTGCCGCCACGACCCGGACCAGGGGCTGCCCGCCGTGTAGGGCCGGGTCGGGTCCAGCTCGGCCACCACCCGCGGGAGCAGGCCCAGGTAGTAGCCCTCGCCCCAGGAGTCCCCGGCCAGTTGCGGCTCCCACCCCCAGTCGCGAAAGCCCCACAGGTTCTCGTTGTTGCCGTTCCACAGCACCAGCGACGGGTGCGGCATCAGCCGGACGACGTTCTCCCGCGCCTCGGCCTCCACCTCCCCGCGCAGCGGCTGCTCCTCCGGGTAGGCCGCGCAGGCGAACGGGAAGTCCTGCCAGACCAGCAGGCCGAGTTCGTCGCAGGCGTCGTAGAAGTCCGCGCTCTCGTACAGGCCGCCGCCCCAGACGCGTACGAGGTCCACGCCCGCGTCGGCGGCCTGCTCCAGCCGCTCCCGGTAGCGGGCGCGGGTGATCCGGGACGGGAAGACGTCGTCCGGGATCCAGTTGACGCCCCGGGCGAAGAGCCGCTCGCCGTTCACGACGAGGGTGAAACCGGTGCCGTGCGCATCGACCCGCCGGTCCAGCCCGACGGTTCTGAAGCCGATCCGCCGCCGCCACACGTCCAGCTCCTCGTCGCCGTGCAGCAGCGTCAACTCCACGTCGTACAAGGGCTGCTCGCCGTAGCCGCGGGGCCACCACAGCGCCGGGTCCGGCACCCGCAGACGAACCGTCCCGCCCGTCCCCCCGATCTCCGCACGGGCCCGCACCCCGGCCACGGACGCCCGCACGGCGAGCGGTGCCTCCACCCGCGTCCGCTCGACGTCCACGGCCAGCTCGACGACCCCGGTGCCCTCCTCGACGGTCACCAGGGGCCGCACCCGGGCGATCCGGGCCGTCGACCAGTGCTCCAGGCGCACCGGCCGCCAGATCCCGGCCGTGACCAGGGCCGGCCCCCAGTCCCAGCCGAAGGAGCAGGCCATCTTGCGCACGTACTGGTACGGCTCGGCGTAGGCGGCCGGCCGCTCGCCCAGCCGGTTCCGCACGGTCTCGGCCTCCGCGTAAGCGGAGCGGAACCGCACCGACAGCCGCCCGGACAGGCCCGTGACGTCGAACCGGTGGGAGCGGTGCATGTTCCGCACGGTCCCCAGCGGCCGCCCGTCCAGGGAGATCTCGGCGACCGTGTCGAGCCCGTCGAAGACCAGGTCGGTCTGCTCCTGCGCCGACGAGCCGTCCAGTTCCCGCTCGTAGGTCCAGTCCCGGCGCCCCACCCAGGCCACCTCGGTCTCGTTCCGGCCGAGGAACGGGTCCGGGATCACCCCTGCCGCCATCAGGTCGGTGTGCACGCAGCCCGGCACGGCGGCCGGCAGCGCGTCCGGGCCGTGCCGCAGGATCCATCCCTCGCCGAGCGGTGTGACCTCCAGCATGCGCACTCCCTTTACCGGTTGAGTCCAGAGCCGATCGTCGGTTTCGCATCGTTGGCGGGATTGGGACTTTACCGGTTGAGCAAGCGCTGCCAGAGTGCCGAACCAGCCATACCGCACGTGCTCGTCCGTCCCGAGTCCCCCTCCGCGAACGGAGCTGATGCACATGAACCGCCGTACCGTCCTCGCCCTCACCGTCGGAGCGGCCCTGCTGGCCTCCGGCTGCACCGGCACCGGAGGCAGCGCGCAAGGCGCGGATGCCGAGGCGCCCGACGACCCCTCCGAGGTCTCCGGGACCATCACGGTCCTCACCCACCGCACCGACCTCGTGCAGGACGGGACGATGAAGAAGTACGCCGCCGAGTTCCGCAGGACGTACCCCGGTGTGCGGGTCGAGTTCGACGCCGTGACCGACTACGAGGGCGAAGTGAAGATCCGGATGAACACGGAGAACTACGGCGACGTCCTGATGATCCCGGGCGTGATCGAGAAGAAGGACTACCCGAGGTTCTTCGCGTCCCTGGGCAGCCGGGCCGAGCGCAGCGAGAAGTACCGCTTCACCGACTACACCACCGTCGGCGGCAAGGTCTACGGCCAGAGCCCGCTCGGCGCGGTCCCCGGGTTCGTCTACAACAAGAGGGTCTGGCAACGCGCCGGCGTCACCGGCTGGCCGAAGACCCCGGCCGAGTTCCTCGCCGGCCTGGAGGCGATCAAGGAGAGGACCGACGCCGTCCCGTACTACACCAACTTCAAGGACGGGTGGCCGCTCACCCAGTGGACCCAGGTCAACGGCTCGGTCAGCTGCGACGAGCGGGCCACCACCCGGCTCGCCGAGGGCAACCCCTGGGCCGAGGGCTCCGACCTGCGGACCGCCGACACCCTGCTGTACGACGTCGTGCGCCGGGGACTCGCCGAGAAGGACCCGACCACCACCAACTGGGAGGCCTCCAAGGCCCGGCTGGCCAAGGGCGAGATCGCCACCATGTGGCTCGGCTCCTGGGCCGTCATCCAGCTGCGGGGCGCCGCGCGGCAGGCGGGCGCGAACCCCGACGACATCGGGTTCATGCCCTTCCCGGCGCAGCGCGACGGCAGGTTCTGCGCGGTCGCGCTGCCCGACTACAACCAGGCCGTCAACATCCACTCCGACCACAAGGCCGCGGCCCGCGCCTGGATCGACTGGTTCACCGACGAGTCCGGCTACGCCGAGGACAACCTGGCCCTGTCCCCGCTGAAGGACGACCCGCTGCCCGGCGTCCTCGAACCCTACGAGCAGGCCGGCGTGAAGCTCCTCGACCTCGACGACTCCAAGGGCGCCGAGGTGAAGTCCATCGACAACGCGTCCGAGGTCGGCATCAACAAGCCCGACTACCGCCAGGACCTCGTCGACCTGGCCCGCGGCGCCACCGAGGGCAGCCTGGACGACTTCCTGGACGGCCTGGCGAGGAAGTGGACCGAGACCCGGAAGTCGCTGGGGTCCTGATGACGGACACCACCGAGAAGGCGGCCGCCCGGCCCGTCCCCGGCCCGGCCGCCCCACGACCGGCCCCGGCCCCGCGCGCGGCACGCCTGTGGGGCGGGATCACCCCCTGGCTGTTCCTGCTCGCCCCGCTCACGCTCCTGATCGTCTTCACCTACGCGCCGATCGCCAACATGATCGCGTACAGCTTCACCGACTGGGACGGCGTCAGCCCCGGGCTGCGCTACACGGGCGCCGGGAACTACACCGAACTGTTCACCCGCTCCGACCTGTTCGAGGTCTTCTGGGTCAGCGGCTACTACCTGGCCGCCTCCGTCTTCCAGATCGCCGCCGCGCTGTACTTCGCCACCGTCCTGAGCTTCGACGTCCGCTTCCGGAACTTCTTCAAGGGCGTGCTGTTCTTCCCGTACCTGATCAACGGGGTGGCGATCGGCTTCGTCTTCCTCTACTTCTTCCAGGACGGCGGCACCCTCGACTCGCTCCTCGGCCTGTTCGGCGCGGAGACCGATCGCGCCTGGCTGGGCACCCCGGAGTCGGCGAACACCTCCCTGGCGGCCGTCTCGGTCTGGCGCCACCTGGGCCTGAACTTCGTCCTCTTCCTCGGCGCGATCCAGTCGATCCCCGCGGACCTCTACGAGGCGGCCGAACTGGACGGCGCCAACCGCTGGCACCAGTTCCGCCACATCATCGCGCCCGGCATCAAGCCGGTCCTGTCGCTGACCGTGATCCTGTCGATCTCCGGCTCCCTGTCGGTCTTCGAGATCCCGTACATCATGACCGGCGGCGCGACCGGCACCGAGACCTTCGTGATCCAGACCGTGAAGCTGGCCTTCCAGTTCAACAAGACGGGGCTCGCCTCGGCGGCCGCGGTCGTGCTGCTGCTGATCGTCCTGGCCGTGACCTGGCTGCAGCGGCGCCTCGTCCCCGACGACAAGGTGGACCTCACATGACGCGCCGCGCAGTCGCCCGCGCCCTGATGTACGCGTCGCTGCTCACCGCGACCGCGGTGGTGCTGCTCCCGCCGGCGGCCGTCCTGCTGACGTCCCTGAAGTCCGAGCGGGAGATGGCCAACGGCAGCGAAGCCCTGGCGCTTCCCGACGACCCGTTCCACCTCGGCAACTACGCGACCGCGTTCCAGGACGGCCGGATGCTCGCCGCGTTCGCCAACACCGCGTTCATCCTGGTCTTCGCCATCGGCGGCACGGTCCTGATCGGCTCCATGACGGCCTATGCGATCGACCGCTTCAGCTTCCGCTGCAAGAGGCCGGTCCTGGCCCTGTTTTTGATCGCCGCCCTGGTCCCCGGCGTCACGACGCAGGTGGCGACCTTCCAGATCGTGAACAGCTTCGGCATGTTCGACAGCCTCTGGGCGCCGATCGCCCTCTACATGGGCACGGACATCGTCTCGATCTACATCTTCCTGCAGTTCGTGCGGTCCATCCCCACCTCCCTGGACGAGGCGGCCCGGCTGGACGGCGCCAACGCCTTCACGATCTACCGCAGGATCATCTTCCCGCTGCTGAAACCGGCGATCGCGACGGTGGTGATCGTGAAGGGCATCACGACCTACAACGACTTCTACATCCCGTTCCTGTACATGCCGTCGGAAGATCTTGGCGTGATCTCGACGTCCCTGTTCCGCTTCAAGGGTCCGTTCGGAGCCCACTGGGAGACGATCTCGGCGGGGACGATCCTGGTGATCCTCCCGACCCTGATCGTCTTCCTGAGCCTCCAGCGGTACATCTACAACGGCTTCACCCAGGGGGCGACCCGGTGAGGAGGCACCCGCCGGCTACGGCGCCTCGGCGGACAGGGCGGTCACCAGCACCGGCGTGACCTGCTCCACCTGCCACGGGCGGGCCCCGTACCCGGCCAGCGCCGCCGCGACGGACTCCGCGTCCACCACCGCCGGCGGCTCCCAGCACACCCGCCGCACCGTGTCCGGCGTGATCAGGTTCTCCTGCGGCATGGTGAGTTCCTCGGCGAGCGCGGACACCCCGGCCCGGGCGGCGGACAGCCGCGCCGCCGCCGCGGGGTCCTTGTCGGCCCAGGCCCGGGGCGGCGGCGGCCCGGTCACCGGCTGCCCCGGCTGCGGCAGCTGCGCCTCGCTCAGCGCCTTCGCCCGGTCCACCGCCGCCTGCCACTGCTCCAGCTGCCGCTTGCCCATCCGGTGCCCGAAGCCGTTCAGCGCGGCCAGCGCGTGCACGTTGGCCGGAAGGGCGAGCGCGGCCTCCACGATGGCCGCGTCCCCGAGCACCTTGCCGGGCGAGACGTCCCGCCGCTGCGCGATCCGGTCCCGCGTCTGCCACAGCTCGCGCACGACCGCCAGCTGCCGCCGCCGGCGCACCTTGTGCATGCCGGACGTGCGCCGCCAGGGGTCCTTGCGGGGTTCGGGCGGCGGGGCGGAGGCGATCGCGTCGAACTCCTGGCGGGCCCAGTCCAGCTTGCCCTGCCGGTCCAGCTCCTTCTCCAGCGCGTCGCGCAGGTCGACCAGCAGCTCCACGTCCAGCGCCGCGTAGCGCAGCCAGGGCTCGGGCAGCGGCCGGGTGGACCAGTCGACGGCGGAGTGGCCCTTCTCCAGGACGAAGCCCAGCACGCTCTCGACCATCGCGCCGAGGCCGACCCGCGGGAACCCGGCGAGCCGCCCGGCCAGCTCCGTGTCGAACAGCCGCGTCGGCACCATGCCTATCTCGCGCAGACACGGCAGGTCCTGCGTGGCCGCGTGCAGCACCCACTCCACGCCGGACAGGGCCTCGCCCAGCGCCGACAGGTCGGGGCAGGCCACGGGGTCGATCAGCGCCGTGCCGGCACCCTCGCGGCGCAGCTGCACCAGGTAGGCGCGCTGGCCGTAGCGGTAGCCGGACGCCCGCTCGGCGTCGACGGCGACCGGGCCGGAGCCCGCCTCGAAGGCGGCGATGACCCGGGCCAGGGCGGCCTCGTCCGCGACGACGGGCGGAATGCCCTCGCGCGGCTCCAGCAGGGGGATCGGCGCCTCCGCAGCAGAAGATCCGCCGTCGTCCGGAGGGGCGCCTCCGGTGGTTCGCAGTGGGCTGTCTGCTGCGGTGTCGTGGGCGTCGGTCACCTGTCAAGGGTATCCATGTATGGACAGCGCCCGCCGACGGAACGTTCCGTCGACGGGCGCTCGAGGGTCGCAAACCAGTCATGTCGGGGAAGTGACGGGTCGGCGAGCCGCGTGGGAAGGGAAGGGACCGAGCGGCCGGTCCCGTTCACGTGAGTGAAGGATCACTGAGGGTCGATCACCGAGGGTCGATCACCGAGGGTCGGTCACGGAGTCGGGGCGGAGCGGATCGGGTGATCCGCGGGCGGCCGGCGGGCGGGGTCAGTGGATGATGCCGGTGCGCAGGGCCACCGCCACCATCCCGGCGCGGTCGCCCGTGCCGAGCTTGCGGGCGATGCGGGCGAGGTGGCTCTTGACGGTCAGCGCGGACAGGCCCATCGAGACGCCGATCGCCTTGTTCGACTGGCCTTCGGCGACCAGCCGCAGCACCTCGACCTCGCGGCCGGACAGTTCGCGGTAGCCGCCCGGGTGGCTCGGGGCACCCGGGGGGCGGCGGTGCAGACGCGCGGCGGCGGCGCCGATGGGGGCGGCGCCCGGCCGGGTGGGGAGCCCGACGTTGGTGCGGGTGCCGGTGACCACGTAGCCCTTCACACCGCCGGCGAGCGCGTTGCGCACGGCGCCGATGTCGTCGGCCGCGGAGAGGGCGAGGCCGTTGGGCCAGCCCGCGGCGCGGGTCTCGGACAGCAGGGTGAGGCCGGAGCCATCCGGCAGGTGGACGTCGGCGACGCAGATGTCGCGGGGGTTGCCGATGCGGGGACGAGCCTCCGCGATGGACGAGGCCTCGATGACATCGCGCACACCGAGCGCCCACAGGTGGCGGGTGACGGTGGAACGGACGCGCGGGTCGGCCACGACCACCATGGCGGTCGGCTTGTTCGGGCGGTAGGCGACCAGGCTTGCGGGCTGCTCGAGGAGAACGGACACCAGGCCTCCTGGGGTGCGGGACGGGGCCGGCTCGTGGGGATGAAGCCGGGACGAACCGTGCTTTCAAGGTCACTGAGGTCTTCGGCAGCCGCCCCGTCCGCCTTTAGAGAATGATCACGATTCAGTGATAACAATCAGTGCAATTCGGACAGGCGGTCGATCATTCGAAGGCCGGACGGTTTCGGTCTGCGTCGGTACGCGGTCGAAAGTGGCCGTATCGACAAAGTGATTCGGCCAAGAGGGGGACGCAGGTGTGATCGTCGGCAGGGCAGCGTTGACCACCCCGTACAAGTTCGATCAGTACGGGGTGGGAAGGGGTTCGATCAGTGGGACTGGGGCCCGCGCCGCTGGGGCAGCGTCACCACGGACGCGTCGCCGGGCCCGGCCGGGGGCAGCCCCGCGACCTGGGCCAGCAGGTCGCACCAGGACGCCAGGTGCGCGGCCGTGTCCGGCACCCCGCCCAGGCCCTCGCGCGGCGTCCACGAAGCGCGGATCTCGATCTGCGAGGCGGCGGGGCGGGCGGACAGCCCGCCGAAGTAGTGGGAGCTCGCCCGCGTGACCGTGCCGCTCGGCTCCCCGTAGGTGAGCCCGCGCGTCTGCAGCGCGCCGGTCAGCCAGGACCAGCACACCTCCGGCAGCAGCGGGTCCGCGGCCATCTCCGGCTCCAGCTCGGCGCGCACCAGCGTCACCAGCCGGAAGGTACCCCGCCAGGCGTCGTGCCCGGCCGGATCGTGCAGCAGCACCAGGCGGCCGTCCGCCAGGTCCTGGTCGCCGTCGACGACCGCGGCCTCCAGGGCGTAGGAGTACGGGGCGAGCCGCTTGGGCGCCGGCGTCGGCTCCACCTCGATCTGGGGTCGCAGCCGCGCCGTCCTGAGCGCGTCGACAGCGGCCCGGAAGGGCAGCGGGGAAGAGTCCGCCTCCCGCCGGTCGTCCTCGGTGTCCTTCGCTTCGTCCATTCCGCCAGCGCCGTCCGACAGTCGTCCCTGAGCCGCAGCCATGCGGGAAGATTACGGGGACCGGAGCCCGGGTGCCGGGCTAGACACCCCGCGCCCGTCCAGGGGCTGGATCGCGCTGTCCGGCGGCGTGCGAAACTTGGCCCGTGAGTGCCAACGACGCCCCCCGGGCCCCGCAGCCGTCCGCCCCGTACGACTCCGCCTTCCTCAGGGCGTGCCGGCGCGAGCCCGTGCCGCACACGCCGGTGTGGTTCATGCGGCAGGCCGGGCGTTCGCTGCCGGAGTACCGCAAGGTGCGCGAGGGCATCCCCATGCTGGAGTCCTGCATGCGGCCCGAGCTGGTCACCGAGATCACGCTCCAGCCGGTCCGCCGGCACGGCGTGGACGCGGCGATCTACTTCAGCGACATCGTCGTCCCGCTCAAGGCCATCGGCATCGACCTCGACATCAAGCCCGGCGTCGGCCCGGTGGTGGAGAGCCCGGTCCGCACCCGCGCCGACCTCGCCCGGCTGCGCGACCTCACCCCCGAGGACGTCTCCTACGTCACCGAGGCCATCGGCCTGCTCACCGCCGAACTCGGCGCGACCCCGCTCATCGGGTTCGCGGGCGCCCCCTTCACCCTCGCCAGCTACCTCGTCGAGGGCGGCCCGTCCCGCACCTACGAGAACGCCAAGGCGATGATGTACGGCGACCCGGAGCTGTGGGCCGACCTGCTCGACCGCCTCGCGGACATCACGGCCGCCTTCCTGAAGGTGCAGATCGAGGCGGGCGCCTCGGCCGTCCAGCTGTTCGACTCCTGGGCCGGTGCGCTGGCCCCCGTCGACTACCGGCGCTCGGTGCTGCCGGCATCGGCGAAGGTCTTCCAGGCCGTGGCCGGCTACGGCGTCCCGCGCATCCACTTCGGCGTCGGCACCGGCGAGCTGCTGGGCCTCATGGGCGAGGCCGGCGCGGACGTCGTCGGCGTCGACTGGCGCGTCCCGATGGACGAGGCCGCCCGCCGCGTCGGCCCCGGCAAGGCGCTCCAGGGCAACCTCGACCCGACCGTGCTGTTCGCCCCCACCGAGGCCGTCGAGGCCAAGACCCGGGAGGTCCTGGAGTCGGCCGCGGGCCTGGAGGGCCACGTGTTCAACCTCGGCCACGGCGTCATGCCGGCCACGGACCCCGACGCGCTGACCCGGCTCGTGGAGTACGTCCACACGCACACCGCCCGCTGAGCCCGTCCGGCCCGGGAGTCACCACCCGGGCCGGGCCCGCCTGCCGAACAGGATGCCGCGCGGCTGTGGAGGGGGCGGTGTGCCGGGGCGCAGCGGCAGGGCGATCAGCAGGCCGACGACGAACCCGGCGACGTGCGCCGCGTACGCCACCGTGCCGGCGTCGGAGACGCCCGCGCCGGAGGAGTACACCGCCTGCAGCACGAACCACAGGCCCAGCACGATCCAGGCCGGCAGCCGCAGCGGCAGGAAGACCAGGAACGGGACCAGCACCCACACCCGGGCCTTCGGGTACAGCACCAGATAGGCACCCAGAACGCCGGCGATCGCCCCCGAGGCGCCGATCAGCGGGGCGCCGGAGCCGGCGTTGAGGAGCGCGAAGGCGTAGGCGGCGGCGATGCCGCAGACGCCGTAGAAGAGCAGGAAGCGCAGGTGGCCCATGCGGTCCTCGATGTTGTTGCCGAAGATCCACAGGAACAGCATGTTGCCCAGCAGGTGCAGCCAGCCGCCGTGCAGGAACATCGCCGTCAGCACGCTGAGCTCGGGCGACTTGTCGTAGGACGGCGGGCCGACCACACAGCCCGGCCCCTGCGGGCCCACGCCCACGTCGCCGGTGGGCACCAGACGCGGCATCCGATGGTGGATCAGCTCCTGCGGCACGGCCGCCCAGTGGTCGAGGAACGCCTGGAGGTGGCACAGCTGGGCCAGGCTGCTCCCGCCCGTGAGGGAGCCGGCCATGCCGGGGGTGAGCAGGAACACGACGACGTTGGCCGCCAGCAGCGCGTACGTGACCCAGGGGGTGCGCCGCACCGGGTTCACGTCATGGACGGGGATCACCACACCGCCCGTGTGCCCGGAGCGCCGCCGGTGAATCGGTGACGCGTGTGAACGCGGCCGCACGGGCGTGCGTATGTGTCGGCAACCGCCCGCGGCGCGGGGAAGGCGGGTCGCGGGGCCGACGTGAGGAACAGGCGATGAACGACCGAGTGACTCCTCCGATGCACGCCCTGCCCGACGGCGAGGCGGAGCTGACGCTGGTGGTGAGGCTGCCCTGGGAGGACGTGGCGCGCCTCGGCCAGGACGCGGGGCGGCTGGCCGCGCAGTGGCGGCGGCCGGTGACGCTGGAGGAGGCGGTGAGCCACCGGCTGCGGTCCTCGCGGCCGGCCGCGCACGCCAAGCCGGCGGGGGAGCAGCCGCCGGCGGTGACCGCGGGGGCCGCGTCGGTGTCGTCCTTGCCGTCGAGGCCGCCGGCCGAGCAGGCACGGCAGGCCATCGACCGGATCAACGGGACGGCCGGGACCGCGTAGGGCCGCAGGGCCGCCGGGTGCGGGCGGGCCGCCGGGCGCGGGTCCGGCGTGGTTCCCCGCGCCCACGCGGCGCGGACGCGCGGCGGCACGGCCCCGCGTCCCGTCGGTGCGCGGTCAACCGCGCACCTTCGCCGCCGCCTTGCGGGCCGCCACCAGGACCGGGTCCCAGACCGGGGAGAACGGCGGGGCGTAGCCCAGGTCCAGGGTCGTCATCTGCTCCACCGTCATGCCCGCCGTGAGCGCGACCGCCGCGATGTCGACGCGTTTGCCCGCGCCCTCCCGGCCGACGATCTGCACGCCGAGCAGGCGGCCGGTGCGCAGTTCGGCGAGCATCTTGACCGTCATGGGAGAGGCGTTCGGGTAGTAGCCGGCGCGGCTGGTCGACTCGATGGTGACCGCCTCGAACCGGAGCCCCACGCGGTGGGCGTCCTTCTCGCGCAGGCCGGTGCGGGCGATCTCCAGGTCGCAGACCTTGCTGACCGCCGTCCCGACCACGCCCGGGAACGTGGCGTAGCCGCCGCCGGCGTTGGTGCCGATGACCTGGCCGTGCTTGTTGGCGTGGGTGCCGAGCGGGATGTGCCGCAACTGGCCCGAGACCAGGTCGAGGACCTCCACGCAGTCGCCGCCGGCCCAGACGTCCTCGTGGCCGCGCACCCGCATCGAACGGTCCGTGAGCAGGCCGCCGTGGATGCCGAGGGGGAGCCCGGCCGCCCTCGCGAGCTGCGTCTCGGGGCGCACGCCGATGCCGAGCACGACCACGTCCGCGGGGAACTCCCGGTCCTGTGTGGCCACCGCCCGGACCCGGCCGTCGTCCCCGGTCAGGATCTTCGTGACCTCGGCGTCGTTCACCATCGTGATGCCCAGGCCCTCCATGGCCTCGTGCACCAGGCGCCCCATGTCGGGGTCGAGGGTCGACATGGGCTCGCTGCCCCGGTTGACCACCGTGACCTCGTAGCCGCGGTTGATGAGCGCCTCGGCCATCTCCACGCCGATGTACCCCGCCCCGACCACCACCGCCCGCCGGCCGCGCGTGCCCGCCAGCGTGTCGAGCAGGGCCTGGCCGTCGTCCAGCGTCTGCACGCCGTGCACCCCGGGCGCGTCGGCCCCGGGCAGGTCGGGACGGATCGGCCGGGCCCCGGTCGCGATCACCAGCTTGTCGTACGGCGTCCAGGACTCGTCGCCCGTATCGAGGTCCCGGGCGCGCACCCGCCGCCCGTCCAGGTCCAGCTCGGTGACCTCGGTGCGCAGCCGCAGGTCGATGTCGCGCGCGCGGTGCTCCTGCGGGGTGCGGGCGATGAGCCGGTCCCGGTCGGTGACCTCGCCGCCCACCCAGTAGGGGATGCCGCACGCCGAGTACGACGTGAAGTGACCCCGTTCGAACGCCACGATCTCCAGCTCGCCGGGGCCCTTCAGGCGGCGGGCCTGCGACGCCGCGGACATGCCCGCGGCGTCGCCGCCGATGACGACCAGTCGCTCCCTGCGCGTACGGCTCAAGTTCATGCGAACACGCTACGGGAGCAGGGCATTTCAGTCCCGCTCGCCCGGGGTCCGCGGCTGCGCCGCCTCCGGCGCCGGGCGGGCCGTCGGCAGCGGGCCCGGCGTGGCCGCCGCGGGCGCCGGCCGGGGCCGGCGCGGCAGCCGGGGACGCACGACGCGCAGCCACAGCAGCGCCAGCAGGGCCGCCACCGCCGCGAACGGCAGGACGGCGCCCAGCACGACCGCGAGCCAGCGCAGCATCGTCACGAAGGCGTGCCAGCCGCCCGCGAGCGCGTCCAGGAACCCCGGGTCGTCGTCCTTGGCCTCCTTCTCCACCGGCGTCTCGGACAGCGTCAGGGTGATGGTGGCCAGGCTCGTGCGCTCCTTCAGGGACGCCTGCCGGGCGAGCAGCGCCTCCAGGTCGGCCTGCCGGGTGCTCAGCTCGCCCTCCAGGGTCACCACGTCGCTCAGCCGGGTCGCCCGGTCCATCAGCTCCCGGATCCGGGCCACGCTGGCCCGCTGCGAGGTGATCCGGCTCTCCACGTCCACCACCTGGTCGGTGACGTCCTCGGCCTTCGCGCTGCGGTCCAGGAGCTTGCCGGCGCCCTCCAGGCCGGCCAGGACGGCGTCGTACTTCTCGGCCGGCACGCGCAGCACGACCCGGGTGCGCTCGCGGCCCTCCTCGTCCCGGGTGGTGGTCTCGTCGCCGATGTAGCCGCCCGCGTTCTCGGTGCTCGCGCGGGCGTGGTCCAGGGCCTTGGGGACGTCCTTGACCTGCACGGTCAGCGAGGCGGTGCGGATGATGCGCTGCGTGGGCAGCTTCGCCGGCGCGGTCGCCCGGGCGCCGCTTCCGGTGCCGCCGGGCGCGGCCTCCTTCGCCCCGCCACCGTCATGGGCGAGACCGCGGTCGGCGGCCGTGCTCCCGGCGGAGTCGTCGCCGGCGCCGCTGCACCCGGTGAGCGCGAGGGCGGCGGCCAGCAGGAGGGCCGCCACGGCCGGGGCGGGGCGGCGGGTGGATCGTCGTGTGCGCATGCGGGCATCCCCCGAGGGTCGATTCTGCTGACGCTTCTTCGACGCGCGAACCGCGCCGGACGTTTGGCCCGGGACGGTTCCGATGCGGTCACGGTCGGGACTCGCGACGGACACCGGGGCGCGGCGGCGCCGCCCGCGGGGTCTGAGAGGCTGGGGCCATGCGCGAAGTTCAGGGTCGTGGGGGCACGGGGCAGGTCGTCGTCGTAGGGGCGGGCATCGCGGGGCTGGCCGCCGCGCACCGGCTGCTGGAGCGGGGGGCACGGGTGACCGTGCTGGAGGCCTCCGGCCGGGTCGGCGGCAAGCTGCTGCCCGGGGAGATCGCGGGCGCCCGGGTGGACCTCGGCGCCGAGTCGATGCTCGCCCGCCGGCCCGAGGCGGTGGGGCTCGCGCGCGAGGTGGGCCTCGCCGACCGCCTGCAGCCGCCCGCGACCGCGACGGCCTCCCTGTGGACCCGCGGCGCCCTGCGCCCCATGCCCAAGGGCCATGTGATGGGCGTGCCCGGTACCGCGGCCGCCCTGTCCGGGGTGCTGTCCGAGGAGGGCCTCGCCCGGATCGAACGCGACGCCGAGCTGGCGCGCACACCGGTCGGGGACGACGTGGCCGTCGGGGAGTACGTGGCCGCGCGCCTCGGGCGGGAGGTCGTCGACCGGCTGGTGGAGCCCCTGCTGGGCGGGGTGTACGCGGGCGACGCCTACCGCATCTCGATGCGCTCGGCCGTCCCGCAGCTCTTCGAGGCCGCCCGCACCCACGCCTCCCTCACCGAGGGCGTCCGCGAGATCCAGGCCCGGGCCGCCGCCGCGCGGCAGACCGGCCCGGTGTTCATGGGCATCCGCGGCGGTGTCGGCAGCCTGCCCCTGGCGGTTGCCGAGTCGGTCCGGGCCCGCGGCGGCGAGATCGTCACCGGCGCCGAGGTGACGGAGCTGCGCAGGCAGGCACCGCGGCCGGGCGGTCACGGGCCGGGCGGGGGCGCGTCGCCCGGGCTGTGGCGGGTGGTCGCCGGTGACCGGGTGCTGGAGGCCGACGCGGTGGTGCTCGCCGTGCCCGCCCCCGCCGCCGCCCGGCTGCTGCGGGCCGAGAGCCCCGGGGCCGCCGCCGGGCTCGACACCGTCGAGTACGCCTCCATGGCCCTGGTCACCCTCGCCTACCGCCGTGCCGACACGGACCTGCCCGAGGGCAGCGGCTTCCTCGTGCCGCCGGTGGACGGGCGCACCGTCAAGGCGTCCACGTTCGCCTCGCAGAAGTGGGGCTGGATCGCCGAGGAGAACCCGGACCTGGTCGTCCTGCGCACCTCCGTGGGCCGCCACGGCGAGACGGAGATCCTCCGGCGCGACGACGGCGAGCTGGCCGAGGTCTCCCGGCACGACCTGAAGGCCGCGACCGGCCTGGACGCCACTCCCGTCGCCACGCTCGTCACCCGCTGGGACGACGGCCTGCCGCAGTACCCGGTCGGCCACCACGCGCGCGTGGCCCGCATCCGCGAGCACGTCGCCCGGCTGCCCGGGCTCGCCGTCTGCGGCGCCCCGTACGACGGCGTCGGCATCCCGGCCTGCGTCGCGAGCGCCTACGCGGCCGTCGACCAGATCCACGGCGACCTGCGGGGTGTGCAGGAGCTCACCGCCCACCCGGTGCAGAGCCTGCACGGCGGAGCGGGAGAATGAGGAGCATGAGTGACGACGCCTCCACCACGCCCTCCGGCACCGCGCCCGACCGCATCCCGAACAAGGGCAAGCTGGCCAAGGACCTCAACGAGGTCATCCGCTACACGCTCTGGTCCGTCTTCAGACTGAAGGACGTGCTACCCGAGGACCGCTCCGGGTACGCCGACGAGGTCCAGGAGCTGTTCGACCAGCTCGCCGCGAAGGACGTGACCGTCCGCGGCACGTACGACGTCTCCGGCCTGCGCGCCGACGCCGACCTGATGATCTGGTGGCACGCGGAGACCAGCGACGCGCTGCAGGAGGCGTACAACCTCTTCCGCCGCACGAGGCTCGGCCGCGCCCTGGAGCCGGTCTGGTCGAACATGGCGCTGCACCGCCCCGCCGAGTTCAACCGCTCGCACATCCCGGCGTTCCTCGCCGACGAGACGCCCCGCGACTACGTGAGCGTCTACCCCTTCGTGCGCTCCTACGACTGGTACCTGCTGCCCGACGAGGACCGCCGCCGCATGCTCGCCGACCACGGCAAGATGGCCCGCGGCTACCCGGACGTGCGCGCCAACACCGTCGCCTCGTTCTCCCTCGGCGACTACGAGTGGATCCTCGCCTTCGAGGCCGACGAGCTGTACCGCATCGTCGACCTCATGCGTCACCTGCGCGCCTCGGAGGCCCGCCGGCACGTCCGCGAGGAGGTGCCGTTCTTCACCGGCCGCCGCAAGGACGTCGCCGAGCTGGTCGCCGGTCTGGCCTGATCAGCGGACGCGCTCGCCGGCCCTGGCTCCGCCCGGGGCCGCCGGCCCGGGCTCGGCGTGCGGCGCGCAGTGCGCACGCCGTCCGGGCAGCCGCCCGTCCAGCAGGTACGCCTCCATGTGCCCGTTGACGCAGGCGTTCGGCCCGCCCGCGAGGCCGTGGGCCCCGGCGTCCCGCTCGGTCACCAGCACCGAACCGGCCAGCCGCCGGCGCAGTTCGAGGGCACCGCGGTACGGCGTGGCCGCGTCCCGCTCGGCGGCCAGGATCAGGGTCGGCGGCAGCTCGCCCGGCCCGGCCCCGACGTCCAGCGGCCGCTGCCGGGGCGCCGGCCAGGAGGCGCAGGGCAGGTTGGTCCACACGTTGTCCCAGGTCTCGAAGGGCGCCACCCGGGCGAGCCGGGTGTTGTCCCGGTCCCACACCTCCCAGTCCGTCGGCCAGGACGCGTCGTTGCACTCCACGGCCACGTACACCGCCCGGGAGTTCTCCGCCTCCACGGCCGCCTCGGGGTGCTGTTCCGCCTGCTCGACCAGGGGGCGCGGGTCGCCCGCGAGATACGCCGACAGCGCGCGCGCCCGGTGCGGCCACAGGTCGTCGTAGTACCCGGCCTGCAGGAACGCCCCCTGCAACTGCCCCGGTCCGACCTTGCCGCCCGCGGGCTCGGCGGCCAGGCGCGCGCTCGCCCGCTCGTAGCTGCGCAGCACCTCCCGCGCGGTCCGGCCCAGTCCGTACACGCCGTGGTGGCGGGCGATCCACTCCCGGAAGTCGCGCCAGCGGTGCTCGAACGCGGCCGACTGGGCGAGGTTGTTGCGGTACCAGATCCGCTCCGGGTCGGGATCGACCACCGAGTCGAACACCATGCGCCGCACGTGCCCGGGGAACAGCGTCGCGTACAGGGCCCCGAAGTACGTGCCGTACGAGGAGCCCAGGAACGTCAGCCGCGGCTCGCCGAGCGCGGCGCGCAGCACGTCAAGGTCGCGGGCGTTGTTCAGCGAGTGGTAGTGGCGCAGCGCGTCGCCGGCGCGCTCGGCACAGCCCCGGGCGTACGCCTCCGCCTGGACGCGGCGTTCCTTCTTGTAGGCCTCGGTGGGGTGCGTCGGCGCCTGCGTGGGCCCCTTGAGGAACTTCTCCGGGTCCTTGCACGACAGAGGAGCCGAGGGGGCGACCCCGCGCGGGGCGTAGCCGACGAGGTCGTAGGCGGCCGCGATGCGCTTCCACTCGGGGAGCAGGCCGATGAGCGGGAAGTACAGGCCGGTGGCGCCGGGCCCGCCGGGGTTGTACACCAGGCTGCCCTGGCGCAGCACCTCCCGTGCGCCGTGCGGGTCCTTGCGGGTGGCCCGGGCGCGGCTGACGGTGAGTTCGATCTGCCGGCCGTCCGGCCGGGCGTAGTCCAGCGGCACCTTCACCGTGCCGCACCGCATGCCGCCGGGCAGGTCCTCCGCGTCGGGGCACGGGCCGAAGTCGATCCCGGCCGCCTGGGCCCGGGCCGCGGCCACCGCCGTGCCGCGCAGCTCGGCGGCCCCGGTCCGGTCCTCGGTGTCCGGGACGGCGGTGAGGGCGCTCAGCAGCAGGGACCCCGCGGCCGAGTAGAGGAGGGCGGCTCGCATCGGGTGTCCCTTCGCTGCACGGTGGCGACGCAAGGGATGTTTCGTGCGCGGCGCGGGGAAGGCAAGCACCGTCCGCCGGTGTCGGCGCCGATGCCCCCGGCGCGCCCCCGCCGGCTCAGTCGCGCGCCCCGCGCCGGGTGAAGGCGGCGCGCAGACCGGGCTCGCCGATCGCGCTGACACCGCGCACCGCCACCGAGGTGAGGTACGTACGGTCGTCGGCGTCGCCGTCCGCGGTGCGGGCCAGGGAGCCGAGCAGCCGCTGGCCGGCCGGGGAGGCCCAGCGCGAGTACGGGTGGACCTCGATGCGTGCCACGGCCAGGCAGCTCAGCACCAGCGCGAGCGGCAGCGCGAACCACAGGGCGACCAGGTGGCGCGGCATGTCCGGCGGGAGCGGGGTCAGCAGGGCGGCCACGCCGAGGACCAGCACGGCGACGGCCGCCCCGCGCACCTGACGGACCGCCGCCGCGACCGTCGTACGGGCGCTGTCGGGCACGGCGAGCCCCGCGCGCACCAGCCCGTCGGCGATCCCGCGCACCGCGTCCGCGGCGGCGGCGGTGGAGCGCACCGGCGCGATACGGCACTGCCCCTCGGGACCGATGGCCCCGATCACCGACCGTTCCATCTCGTCGCGTCCGCGCGGATCGACGACCGTCGCCCAGCCGGTGTGCGCCAGCAGCAGGCGCCGCTGGCGTGCCATGGCCACCAGGGTGACGTCGGCGACCCGCCGGGGTCCGCCCGAGAGGAACGCGGCCTCGTACAGCGTGAGTTCACGGATCCGGCCGGTGTCGGTGTCACCGGCCGCGGCCCGTACGGCGGCCAGGCACAGACGGGTGCACGCCGTACCGGCCACGGCCCAGGCCGCCAGGAGGAAAAGAACCCAGAGCATATGTTGTTTGTATGTGACACGGTTGCGCGAGCACCATGCCCCGGTCACGATCCGCACGGAGTGTTGTCGGTATGTGACGTTCCGTTTCACTGCCCGGGGCCTCAGCGCCGGAGCAGCACCCTGCGTGTCGCGCGGGCCAGCCGGCGGACGGGCCGCGCGGAGCGCGGTGCTGGGCCCGAGCGCTCCAGCCACCACTCCCTCAGCTCCCGCCGGGCCTGCGCGTCCCCGGGCCGGCCGGCGGTCAGCAGGTGCTCGGCGAAGGTGAGGGCGTCGCGCCGGTAGCCGCCGGTCAGGGGGGTCGTCTGGGCGTAGCCGAGGAAGGCCGGGCGGTACTCCGGGCCCAGGATCACCGGCAGTTCGGGCGCGACCTTCGCGACGACGTCCGCCCGCTTCGCCGCGAGCGCCCGGGCCTGCACGCCGATCCGCACCCGGTCGAACCCCTCCGGCACGGGCGTCCCGGCCACCAGCGCCGACAGCAGCGCCGCCTGAGCGAGCCCGACCCGCTGCCGCGCGTCCCGGGGGTGGGGCAGGCCGAAGGCGCCCCGTGTCGCCTCGGCCGCCCCGGTCTCGTCGCCCGGCCGCAGGACGGCCGCGCCCGCAGCCGTGCCTGCCCCGGGCACCTCCGCACCCGCCTCGGGCCTCTCGGCCCCGGCCCCGGCGAGGTCGTGCAGGGCGACGGTCGGGTTCCCGGTGCGCCCCGGCGCCGGGTGGAGCGTCTTGCGGATCTCCGTCTTCACGCGTTCCACCGCCCCCGTCTCCAGGGCCCTGCGGATCGCGGCCAGCTCGGACCGCAGTTCCGCCGGTTCCGGGAAGTTCTCGTCCCGTTCCAGCAGGACGCCCGGAGGCCGGACGCGGGAGGCCAGGTCGGTCAGGATGTCGAGGACCGGCCGCGGCACGGGGTGGGCGTGGCTGTCGTGCCAGACGCCGTCGCGCTCGAAACCGCCCGCGACATGGACGTAGGCGATGGCCTCCAGGGGCAGCTCCGCCAGGGCCTTGGCGGGGTCCTCGCCGCGGTTGACGTGGTTGGTGTGCAGGTTCGCGACGTCGATGAGCAGCCGCACACCCGTACGGTCCGCCAGCTCGTACAGGAACTGGCCCTCCGTCATCTCCTCGGCCGGCCACGAGATCAGCGCCGCGATGTTCTCCACGGCCAGCGGCACCGGCAGCGCGTCCTGCGCGATCCGCACGTTCTCGCACAGCACGTCCAGCGCGTCCCGGGTGCGCGGCACCGGCAGCAGATGGCCCGCCTCCAGCCGCGGGGACGCCGTCAGCGCGCCGCCCGCCCGGACGAACGCGATGTGCTCGGTGACCAGCGGCGAGCCCAGGAGCGCCACCCGCTCCGCCAGTGCGGCCAGCCGGCCCTCGTCGGGCCGCTCCGCACCGCCGAGGCCCAGGGATACCCCGTGCGGCACCACGGTGACCCCGCGCTCGCGCAGCCGCCGCAGCGAGTCGGGCAGGTGCCCGGGGCAGATGTTCTCGGCCACGGCCTCGACCCAGTCGATCCCGGGCATGTGCTCCACGGCGTCCGCGATCTCCGGCCGCCATCCGATGCCCGTCCCCAGTCGCTCCATCGTCCCCTCCTCCACCCGGTCCGCTCCCCGAAGGTGAGGGGGGTATGGCCCAGCCGCCCGCCGCCGAACCCCGCACGGGCCGCCTTCAGAGCAACATTTGAGGTTCGCGCCCACCGGCGGAGCCCGCGGCGTCGCGCCGCCCCGCGAGGCGTCGTGGGCCGGAGCGGCCGCGGGCCGGAGCCGGTGCCCTGGTGGGGGACGTCGGCACGGCCCGCTTCCCGCCGCCGGTCGCCGAGCGGGACCCGCGCCCGCCGGCCCCTGAGCCCGGGGAGGCCGGGGAGGCTCTAGACGGCGCGAGTGGAGCGGTAGTTGAACACCGACCACAGGACGAACAGACCGGTCACGATCATGATGATCGACCAGAAGGGCTGGTACGGCAGCCACATGAAGTTCGCGATCAGCGCGAGCCCGACCACGACCGCGCCCACCATCCGGGCCCAGGTGGCACCGGTGAACAGGCCGAACCCGGCCGCCACCACCAGCACGCCGACGATCAGGTGGATCCAGCCCCACGCGGTCAGGTCGAACTCGAAGACGTAGTCGCCGAAGCTCGTGTACACCTCGTCGTCGGCTATCGCCGCGATGCCCTGCAGCACGGCGAAGAGGCCGTAGACGACCATCAGGGTGCCGCCGAGGGCGAGGCCCCCGGAGGCCCACGAGTCAGCGGAACCGCCCGGGCCGCCCCCGCCGGATCTGCGGTCGTCGTGGGCGGGCGGGGCGGGGGGAGGGGGCGCGGTGCTGGACATGGCTGCCTCCTGGGGTCGGGGTTGTCTGGTAACCCCACTGGAGCACTCGTCCGTGACCGCCGCGCCCGCGGTTACTCCGAACGGGTGGACGCCGGGCCGCCGGCCGCGTACGGCTCCCGGCGCAGCGCCGGGTGGTCCGCGACGACCGTGCAGGAGCCGGGCGCGATCTCCGTGAACCCGGCGTCCCGCACCAACGGCAGTCCGCTGCCGGTGAGGTGCGGCCAGCGGGCCGGGTCGGCCGTCCGCACGGCGAGCGGGAAGCCCGACTCGCGCCAGGCGGTGCGCTGCGCGTCGGACAGCTCCCACCAGGCCAGCTGGGCGGCGTGCCCGGCCTGGGCCATCGCCTTGCCCGCCGACATGCCGAGCTCGGGGTTGAGCCAGAGCACGGGCGCGGCCGGGTCGGCGTCCCCCGGCTCCTGCGGGTCGTCCAGGTCGGTGCCGGAGACCTGGAGCCGGGCCAGGTCCTTGGGCCAGCCGTCCAGCGGCACCGGCGGGAAGACCCGCACCTCGGCCGACGTGCCGGTGAGCGTGATGCCGGGCAGGGCCTCGGCCCGCCGCCACTCGGCGCCGCGCGCCCGGCGCACCACCTTGCGGATCCGCGCGTCCTGCCAGTCCCGCATCGCCTGTGCCCACGCGCCGTCGCCGGCCGAGCGCTCGTCGGCCAGGATCGTCAGGACGGCCCGCGCGGCCGTCTCCAGCGCGTCGGTCCGCGCCGGCGGGTCCGCCCGCTCGATCCGCACCACCAGCGGCAGCACGAACTGCTGTGCCGCGTCGCGCGCCGAGGGGTCGGACCGGAAGGGGCTGTCGTGCACGGGCGTCTGGTCTTCGCTCACGCGTCCCAGTGTGCCAGCCGGAAGATCGCGGCGGTCCGGCCCGGGCGGCCGCGGGCCACGGCCGTCACCGGTCCCGCGTTCTCTCAGCCCGAGCAGGCCCGCGTTCTCTCAGCCCGAGCAGGCCGTGCGCTGGGCCTCCTGCCACTCGCAGACCGGGCAGAGCGTGATGCCCTTGTACGACTCGGGATACTCCGTCGGCTCCCGGCACAGCACACACTCCGCGTACGGCGGCCCCTCCGCCCGGGGCGGCCTGGCCGCGTCGATCAGGCAGTAGTCGTCCTCGCTCATGTCTCCAGCCTAGGCCGGTCGGGGCCGTGCGCCCACGGCCCGCTCAGATGTCCCGCCGTTCCAGCGGCTTGGTCGCCGGGCCCTGGATCACCTTGCCGTCGGTGTCGAAGCGGGAGCCGTGGCAGGGGCACTCCCAGGCGCGCTCGGCGGCGTTGAAGTCGACCAGGCAGCCCAGGTGGGTGCAGCGGGCGGAGACGGCGTGCAGGGCCCCGTCGTCGTCCCGGTAGACGGCGACGCGGTGGCCGTCGGCACGGACCACGGCACCCTCGCCCGGCGGCAGCGACTCCAGCGGCGGCGAGGGCCGCAGCCGGTCGCCCACGAAGTGCCCGGCCACCTTGGCCTGCGTCTTGAGGAACGACGGCGCCTCGCGCACGGCCGGCTTCACCCGGCGCGGGTCGTACAGCCCGCTCCACTCGCACTCCTCGCCGGTGATCTGCGCGGCGAGCAGGCGGCCCGCCATGATGCCGCCGGTCATGCCCCAGCCGCCGAACCCGGTGGCCACGTAGGAGTGCCGGGCGCCCGGGTGCAGCGGGCCGACCATCGGGACGGTGTCGGTGGGGGTGTTGTCCTGCGTGGCCCACCGGTGGGTGACGTCCAGGCCGGGGAAGTGCCCGGTGGCCCAGGCGGTGAGGCGTTCCAGCCGCTCCCGGGTGTCGCCCGTGCCCGGAGTGAAGTGCTCACCGGTGACGATCAGCAGGCGCCGGTCCCCGTCGTAGGGCGCCGTGCGCACCGAGCGGGTGTTCTCGTCGGGCGTGATGAACATGCCGCCCGGGTCCTGGCCGGCGGGGATGGTCCCGGCGACGACCAGCTCGCGCTTCGGCGTGAGCCGGGCGAACAGCAGGGCCCGGTCGAAGATCGGGTAGTGCGTGGCGACGACGACGTCCCGGGCCCGGACCGTCGCCCCGGCCGCGGTCGACAGCCGGCAGGGCTCGCCCTCGTCCAGGCCGAGGACGGTGGTGTCCTCGAAGATCCGGCCGCCGCCCTCGACCAGGTCGGCGGCGAGGGCCAGCAGGTACTTGCGGGGATGGAACTGGGCCTGCCCGGTGACCCGGACCGCGCCCGCCACTTCGAAGGGCAGCCCGGTCTCGGTCACGAACTCGGCGGGCAGCCCGGCCTCGGCGGCCGCCCGGGCCTCGGCCCGCAGCTCCTCGACCTTGCCGGGGTCGCGGGCGTACGTGTACGCGCTCCTGGCCTCCCAGTCGCAGTCGATGCCGAGCTCCGTGGCGATCCCCGCCGCGCGCTCGATCGCCTCGGACTGGGAACGGGCGTACAGCCGCGCGCCCTCGGGGCCGCGGGTGCGGCGCAGTTTGTCGTAGACGAGGGAGTGCAGGGCGGTCACCTTGGCGGTGGTGTGCCCGGTGACGCCGGCCGCGACCCGGCCCGCCTCCAGCACCGCCACGCTCCGGCCCGCGCGCGTCAGCTCCCACGCCGTGCACAGTCCGGCGATTCCGGCGCCGATCACCGCCACGTCGACGTCCAGGTCCTCCGCCAGCGCCGGATGGCGGGCGTCCGGTGCCGTGTCGAGCCAGTACGAGCTGCTGACCTGCTGCTTCTCGCTCATGTGATCCCGAGTACCCCGGCGCGCCCGCGTCAGTGCCGGGGCGGGCGCTTTACAGCGGGAGCCGGCAAGGCTAACGTACAACCAAATGGTTGTAGATGAGTCGGGTGACGAGACGGTGGACCGGCTGTTCCACGCCCTGGCCGACACCACGCGCCGGGACATCGTGCGCCGCTGCGTGAGCGGCGAGCTGTCGGTGTCCCGGCTGGCCGAGGCCTATCCGATGAGCTTCGCGGCGGTGCAGAAGCACGTGGCGGTGCTGGAACGGGCGGGGCTGGTCACCAAGCGGCGCAGCGGACGCGAGCAGCTCGTGCGCACCGACCCCGGCGCGGTGGACCGCGCCCGCCGGGCGCTCGACGCGCTGGAGGCCGCCTGGCGCGGGCGGGTGGACCGGATGGCCCGGCTGCTCGCCGAGGACCCCGGCACCGGCGGCTCCCGCCCCGGGCCGTCCGCGACCGCACCGAACGACACGACGGAAGGGCCCGAGAGATGAGTGTCACCAGTGTCGACAAGGACCTCGACCACCTGACCCTGACCCTGGTCGCCGACTTCGCCGCGCCCGTGGAGCGGGTGTGGCGGCTGTGGGCCGACCCCCGGCAGCTGGAGCGCTGGTGGGGCCCGCCCACCTACCCGGCCACGGTGGAGGAGCACGACCTGACCCCCGGCGGCGAGGTCACCTACTTCATGACCGGACCGGAGGGCGACCGGCACCGCGGCTGGTGGCGGATCACCTCGGTCACCGAACCGACGGCCCTGGAGTTCACCGACGGCTTCGCCGACGACGACGGCAAGCCCAAGGACGACATGCCGACCATGACCGTCTCCGTCCGGCTCACCGAGGGCGAGGGCGGCACCCGCATGGAGATGCGCTCCCTCTTCGACTCACGCGAGCAGATGGAGCAGCTGGTCGCGATGGGCATGGAGGAGGGCCTGACGCAGGCCGTCGGCCAGATCGACGCCCTGCTGGCCGCCTGAGGCGGCCCGGTCAGGAGCGAAGCAGCCGCCTCCGGCACTCCGCCACGTCCAGCTCCGTCTCCGGACAGCGCGGATCCAGCTCCCGGACGTGCTCAGGAGCAGCGTGCGCCGACGGGCGGGCGCAGCCGGTCCCGCAGCGAGGTGCTCCCCCTGTGTGTCACCGGGCCCCCTCGCGGTCGTGTGCCTCGATGATCCGGCGGGGCGCCGGGCCGCGCACCCCGGCCGGATCCTGAGCGCCGGCTACCGGCGCCAGGGGCCCGTCACCGCGAACGTGGTGCCGGGCGTGTAGCAGTTGACGTACATCGTGTCGCCGTCGGGCGAGAAGGTCACCCCGGCGAACTCGCCGAACTCGGGCTCCCCGGGGGTGCCGATGTTCTGGCGGTTGCGGGCCATCGCGTAGACCTCGCCGCGCCGGGTCACGCCGTACACGTGCTGGGCGCCGTTGCCGTCCTCGCAGACCATGAGACCGCCGCCGGCCGCCAGGCAGATGTTGTCCGGGGACTCGCCCGGCAGTTGCACGTCGGTGTCCGGGCCGAACACGACGACCAGGGTCAGCCGCCGGCGCTCGGGGTCGTAGCGCCAGACCTGCCCGAAGTGGTCGGCCGCCGAACCGTCGCCGGTGCGCGCGAAGGACGACACGAAGTACACCGACCGGCCGCCCCAGTAGCAGCCCTCCAGCTTCTGGGCGTGGGTGATGCCCCCGCGGCCGAAGTCCTGCAACCGGATCGGCGTCTGCGCGGCCTGCGGATCGGGGACGTCCACCCACTCGACGCGGTCGAACGCCGCGCCGATGTCCTGGACCGCGGACAGGTCGGGCACCCCGGGCACGCGCATGGCCTGCAGCCGGCCGCCCGCGCGCAGCGAACCCCGGCCGCCCAGCGGGCGGTCCGGCAGGAAACGGTAGAAGAGGCCGAAGGGCCGCTCGAAGGCGTCCTCGGTCTCGTAGACCACGCCGCGCCCGGGATCGACGGCGATCGCCTCGTGCTGGAAGCGGCCCATCGCGGTCAGCGGCACGGCCCCGGTGCGGTGCGGGTCGACCGGATCGACCTCGAAGATGAAGCCGTGGTCCTTGGCGTACCCGTTGGTGCCGGCCTTGTCCTCGGTCTCCTCGCAGGTCAGCCAGGTGCCCCAGGGGGTGGGCCCGCCCGCGCAGTTGACGGCCGTGCCGGCGATCGCGACGCGCTCGGCCACCACGTGGTTGCGGGAGTCCAGGGTCAGGGCCGTACAGCCGCCCTTGCCGGCCGGGTCGTAGGTGAGGCCCTCGACGGCGGGCACCGGGATTCTGCCGTTGTGGCGGTTCTCGTGGTTGCGGACGAGGTGGACCCGGCCGCCCCTGCCCCCGAAGGCCGACATGCCGTCGTGGTTGGAGGGGACCGCGCCCTCCCCGGAGCGGAGCGGGTCGCCCTCGCGGGAGAGGATCCGGTAGCGGAAACCTTCCGGCAGATCGAGGACGCCCTTCGGGTCGGGGACCAGCGGGCCGTAGCCGGTACGGCCGGTGGTCTGCGCGGCGGCGGTGCCGGCGAAGAGTTCGGACAGGGCGCCGGAGAACGCGATCCCGAGGCCCAGGGCCCCGGTGGTGGCGAGCACCTGGCGTCGGGTGGTGGCGGTACGGCCGGTTCCGGTCATGGGACAACCTTCCTGCTGGCGGACAGGAACTGTGATCCCGCTGTGTCTACCACCTGGTGCCGGTGGCGGGAACCACGCGCGTAGCGCGCGTCACTGCTCGACCGCGTGCCGCAACTCCTCCATGGCGTCCCGCGCCTGCTCCGCCCGGCCGACGGCCTGCTCCACCGGTGCCGGTGCGCCCTGGCCGCCCGCCTCGCGCCCGCCCCGCTCCAGGAAGCGCAGCAGCTCCACCGGGATGGGCAGCACCAGCGTGGAGTTCTTCTCCGCCGCCACCGCCATCACGGTCTGCAGCAGCCGCAGCTGGAGCGCCGAAGGCGTGTCGGCCATCTGGTGGGCGGCCTGGGCCAGCTTCTTGGACGCCTGGTACTCGGCGTCGGCGTTGATCAGCCGGGCCCGCCGCTCCCGGTCGGCCTCGGCCTGGCGGGCCATGGAGCGCTTCATGGTGTCCGGCAGGGAGACGTCCTTGATCTCGACGCGGTCGATGGTCACGCCCCACTCCACGGCCGGACTGTCGATCATCAGCTCCAGGCCCTGGTTGAGCTTCTCCCGGTCGGACAGCAGGTCGTCCAGCTCGCTCTTGCCGATGATCGAACGCAGCGAGGTCTGGGCCATCTGCGAGACCGCGAAGCGGTAGTCCTCGACGTTGACGATCGCGGCCGCCGGGTCCACGACCTTGAAGTACACGACCGCGTCCACCCGCACGGTCACGTTGTCGCGGGTGATGCCCTCCTGGGCCGGGACCGGCATGGTCACGATCTGCAGGTTGACCTTGCGCATCCGGTCCACCCCCGGGATCACGGTGGTGAATCCGGGCCGCCGCACGTCCCCGTGCAGACGCCCGAGCCGGAAGACCACCCCGCGCTCGTACTGCTTGACGACCCGCGCCGCCGCGGCCAGATAGACCACGCCGCCGGCACAGACCGCCGCCACCGCCCCGATCAGCTCCTCGACCATGCCGACCTCCCCGCTCAGAGGCCCCGTTGTGGATACTTCTGTCACGATATGCCGGGAGCGGGGTCCGGGGCCATGCCCGGGCGGACGGGTGCCGGACGCACCGGGTCCGGGGCGCGCCGGCCGCGCGCCCCGGACCGGGTACCGTCCGCGTGCGGCTAGGCCGCGGCGACCTTCTCGCTCTCCGGCGACGCCTCGGTCTCCTTGACCTTCACCGGTTCGGTGCCCGCCGCGCTGTGGCGTGCGGCCCAGTTCTCCAGGGCCGTGCGGCAGGCGTGGTCGAGGTGGTGCAGACCCGACAGGTCGAGTTCCACCGGGCGGTCCTGTGGCAGCGCCTCCAGGCTGTCCATGATCTTCGGCAGCCGCAGGAAGGTCGCGTTGCCCGTCAGGTACACCTGGATCGGGCCGGCGCCCTTGTCGATGACCTCCAGCTTGAGGTGCGAGGCCTCCCAGGCGGTCTTGACGACCGACAGGGCCAGACCGATGAGCACACCCTCGAACATGTTCACCGCGACGATCGACACGGCCGTGACGACGAGGATCAGCGCCTCGCCCTTGTGCGCCCGCCACAGCGCCGTGATCTGGCGGAACGGGATCAGCTTCCAGCCGGCGTGCACGAGGATGCCGGCCAGGGCGGGAATCGGGATCAGCGCCAGCGCCCACGGCATCGCGGCGGCGAACAGCAGCAGCCACACGCCGTGCAGCACCCGGGACGCCTTGGTCCGGGCGCCCGCGCTCACGTTGGCGGAGCTGCGCACGATGACCGCGGTCATCGGCAGCGCGCCCAGCAGACCGCACAGGGTGTTGCCCGCGCCCTGGGCGATCATCTCCTTGTTGTACTCGGTGCGCGGACCGTTGTGCAGCCGGTCCACGGCGGCCGCGCTGAACAGGCTCTCCGCGGAGGCGATCAGCGCGAAGGCGATGATCGTCCCCCAGATGGCCGGGCTCGCCAGCTCGCCGAAGGCGTCCGCCCCGGGCGGCTGGACCACGCCGAGCAGGCCCTCCACCTGGACGGTGGCGACGGGCAGGCCGAAGGCGAGCGTGACGGCCGTGGCCAGGACGACCGCGGCGAGGGCGCCGGGCACGGTCCGCACCGCCTTCGGCATCCTCGTCCACAGCACGATGACGGCGATGGTGCCCGCGCCGATCGCGAGGGAGGTCAGCGCCTTCGTGCTGCCGAACGCGTCGACGAACGCCCCCGGCAGGCCCGCGATCTTGCCGAGGCCGGAGTCCGGTGCCTTCAGGCCCGCCGCCGCGTAGATCTGACCGGCGATGATCACCAGTCCGATGCCGCAGAGCATGCCCTCGACGACCGAGACGGATATCGCCCGGAACCAGCGGCCTATGCCGAGGAAGCCCATGGCGAGCTGGAGCAGCCCGGCGAGCAGCACGATCACGCCGAGCGCGGCCACGCCGAACTCGGTGACCGCCTCGAAGACGAGCACGGTGAGGCCGGCGGCGGGCCCGGACACCTGCAGACTGCTGCCGGGCAGCAGCCCGGTGACGATCCCGCCCACGATGCCCGTGACGAGACCGAGTTCGGCGGGGACACCGGAGGCGACGGCCACGCCGACGCACAGCGGCACCGCGACCAGGAAGACGACGATGGAGGCGAGGAAGTCCTGCCTCAGGTGAGGGAACTTGGACAGCATGGTCTTCGGCCCCCTCAGAGCGTCTCGAACGTGTCGGACTGCGCGCGGTGTTCCCGCACGACGCCGGTGTGGACCTCGTAGTACCAGCCGTGCAGCTGGAGTTCGCCCGCTGCCAGGCGCTTGTCGACGCACGGGTAGGACCGCAGCCGCAGCAACTGCGTGAGCACATGGTGCTGTACGGCCTCGGCGACCGTCGGGTCGCCGGGGTCGGAGCACTTCGGCTCGTCCGCCGCGTGGGCCAGCCAGTCGCGCACGGCGGGCACGGCGGTGAGGTCGTCGTGGCGCACCACCGCGCCGACGGCGCCGCAGTGGGAGTGGCCGCAGACCACGATGTGCCGGACGCCGAGCACCTGCACGGCGTATTCGATGGTGGCCGCCTCGCCGGTGGGGGTGCCGGAGGCGTAGGGGGGAACGACGTTGCCCGCGGTGCGCAGCTCGAACAGCTCGCCGGGGCGGGCGCCCGTGATCAGGGCCGGTACGACCCTGGAGTCGGAGCACGTGATGAACAGGACGTCGGGGGACTGGCCCTCGGCGAGGCGGGCGAACTCCTCAGGGCGCTGTCCGAACTTGCGGGCGTTGTCGATGAGGGGCTGCATGAGTGAGTGACTCCTCCTGGCGCGCAGTGGGGGCGCGTCGGACGGGCATGACAGAGGTGGGGGGGGGTGCTGCTCTGCTGCTCAGCAGCGGAAGACCTGCAGGACCGCAGGGGTGTGCGACGCCGGGGATCTCGACGTCTGCCGGTGCGTGGTACCGGGTCCGGCCGGTTCGGCCGCCGCCGGCCGGGTGTGCCGGGACAGCGGCCGATCGGGCGCCGAGGGCGCGGAGTCGGCGGCGTGGGACCGGTCGCGGGTCCGACGGGGACCGGTCGGGTCCCCGTGGTGCCCGGCGCGGCAGGTGACGATCTCGTCGCGCAGCGCCGGGCCGGAGAACGTGATGCCGGGGCGCGAGGCCGTACCGGAGGGCTTGGTTCCGGAGTGAGCCTTGGCCTCGGCCTTACTCGATGTGTGCGCGGCTGCGAAGGATGCGGCCGGTGCGAAGAACTGGAGGGCGAGCAGGACGGCGGCGAGGAGCGAGACCACGGTCCGTGCCGTCGTACCTCGATGCATGCGCCCCCCTTCAGCCGCCGCGCACGTTTAATGTTGACCAAGCGTTGGTCAACGGCTGGTCAAGAAACACGTTAACCCTGCAAAGTCCTTTGCAGGGTTAACTTAACGTTTCGAGCTGAAGAGAGCCTGAAAACCGTGGGTGCGCTGGCCGGAACCAGCCCTTCCCGTACGGCTGTCGAGGCGATGACGGAAGCGGGGTCACCGACCCGTCGGCAACGTGCCCGCGTCGCGGGCCAGCGCGGTGAGACGCGAGATGGCCCGGAAGTACTTCTTGCGGTAGCCGCCGTTGAGCATCTCGTCACTGAACAGCTGGTCGAACGGCACGCCCGAGGCCATCACGGGCACCTCGCGGTCGTAGAGCCGGTCCGCGAGAACGACCAGCCTGAGGGCGGTCGACTGGTCCGGAACGGGCCGCACGCCGGTGAGGCACACCGCCTTGATCCCGTCCGTCAGGGCCCCGTACCGGCTGGGGTGGACCCGGGCCAGGTGCTCCAGGAGGGTCGAGAACGAGTCGAGGGAGGCGCCCTCGGTGGCGCGGGCCGTCGCGGTCACCTGTGCGTCGGAGTACGGCGGCGGCGCCTCGGGCAGGCCGCGGTGGCGGTAGTCCTCGCCGTCGATGCGCAGGGCGCGGAAGTGCGCCGACAGGCCCTGGATCTCGCGCAGGAAGTCCGCCGCGGCGAACCGGCCCTCGCCGAGCTTGCCGGGCAGCGTGTTGGAGGTGGCGGCGAGGGCGACGCCCGCGTCGACCAGCTTGCCGAGCAGCGTGGACACCAGGACCGTGTCGCCGGGGTCGTCGAGCTCGAACTCGTCGATGCACAGCAGGCGGTGGCCGGAGAGCGTCCGGACGGTCTGCTGGAAGCCCAGGGCGCCGACCAGGTTGGTCAGCTCCACGAACGTGCCGAACGCCTTCAGCGCGGGCTCGGCCGGGGTGGCGTGCCAGAGGGAGGCCAGCAGGTGTGTCTTGCCGACGCCGTAACCGCCGTCCAGGTAGACACCGCGCGGACCGGCCGGGGCCTTCTTCGCCGCCCTGCCGAACCCGAACAGCCGCCGCCTGCCCGCGCCGCCGTCCCCGCCCAGGCCGGCCGCGAAGCCCTCCAGGGCCCGGACGGCCTCGGTCTGGCTGGGCTGGTTCGGGTCCGGTATGTACGTGCTGAACCGGACGGAGTCGAACCGCGGCGGCGGCACCATCTCGGCGACCAGGCGGTCCGCGGGCACGTGCGGCTCACGGGCGCACAGCGACAGCGGGGCCGGGTCGGTCACGGGGCCGGTTCCGGACGGGGAGGGGGAAGAGGACACGGTTCACCATGCTACGGCGCGTGGAACACTGCACCGCATGCGACGCCTGTTCCCTGTGACCGATGAAACAGCAGCTCCGGCCCCGGACGGCCCGTCCGGTGAGGGCGCCGGGCGGGAGTGGAGCCTGGCCGAACTGGCCGCCGCGTACGCCTATCCCGGGGCGGGCACCGGACGGGCGGTGCCGTACCTGCGGGCGAACATGGTGTCCACGCTGGACGGCGCCGCCCAGCACGACGGACGTTCGCAGCCCATCTCCAGCGCGGCCGACATGCGGATCTTCGGCACGCTGCGGGCCCTGGCCGACGTGGTGGTCGTCGGGGCCGAGACCGTCCGGCGGGAGGGCTACCGCCCGGCCCGCGCCCGGGCCGAGTTCGCGGCGCTGCGCGAGGCGGCCGGGCAGGCGCCCGCGCCCGCGATCGCGGTGGTCTCCGCCGGCCTGGACCTGGACTTCTCGCTGCCGCTGTTCACCTCGCCCCTGGTGCCCACCCTGATCCTCACCGGAGCCGCGGCCGCCCCGGACCGCGTCGCCGCCGCGCAGGAGGCCGGGGCGCGGGTGGTGGTCGCCGGGGACGGCATGGGCGTGGACCCCGCCCGTGCCGTGGCGGCCCTGGCCGAACTCGGCCACACCCGCCTGCTGACCGAGGGCGGGCCCCGGCTGCTGGGGCAGCTGGTCGCGGCCGGCGTCCTCGACGAGCTGTGCCTGACCCTCTCCCCGATGCTCACCGCGGGCGACGCCCAGCGCATCGCCGGCGGGCCCGCCGTCACCGTCCCGCACCGCTTCTCGCTGCTGTCGATGCTGGAGGAGGACGGCTTCCTGTTCACCCGGTACGGCAGGGCCTGACGTACTGAAGGGCCGGACCCGGGGTACAAGGGGGCGGCGGCCGGTGCATCCGGTTCCCCGGCGGGACCCGAAGAGGACGCGGTGGCCTCCGGGCCCGCTCAGCGGCGGCATATGCCGTTCCGCTGCGGGTCCGGAGGGCACACTGGTTGCGGCAGAACCCGTGCGTGCACGGGCAGGATGGTTTCCGCGGGGCCCGGCGCGGCCCACGGAGGAGTGGGGCCGAGGCCCCCGGAGCAGAAGGGGCGTCTGGTGTTCACTAGCGTTTTGATGATCGAGAAGGCCCTGACGTCCGCCGACGTGGAGTTCGTCACGACCTTGCACGGGGAGGAGGAGGTCTCCTTCCAGGTGCTGCTCCAGCCGCGCGGTGAACAGGCCGACCGTCTGCTGCGGGCCATCGACGACGTGGCGCTCGGTGAACTCGACGAGGCCGTGCGGGAGGGGGAGACGCCGGAGGGCGAGGAGGCCCTGAGCGTCGGGCAGCGGGCCCTGGAGGTCTCCCTGGCGGCGCTGCGGGCCTCGGGCAGCGCGGCGGAGGGCCGGCTGATCGAGGACCATCCGCTGGACGCGCTGAAGTCCCTGGTCGAGGAGGTCCGGGCCGACGAGGTCATCGTGCTGACCGACCCCCACTACGTGGAGGAGTTCTTCCACCGGGACTGGGCCTCGCGCGCCCGGCACAAGGTCGGGGTGCCGGTGCTGAAGCTGTTCTCGCACAGCAAGGCCTAGCTCCCCCCGGGGGGAGACCGGGTGCCGGGTTGGCGCGGCCCGCTGCGCCACTGAAATAAGGTGGGGGCGCCCACAGACGTCACGCCGTACTTGGAGAACCGCATGGCACCCGGCCTTCCCACCGCCATGGACCGACCGCACTTCATCGGCATCGGTGGGGCGGGGATGTCGGGGATCGCCAAGATCCTCGCCCAGCGCGGGGCCGTCGTCGCGGGCAGCGACGCCAAGGAGTCGGCCACGGCCGAGGCGCTGCGCGCGCTGGGCGTGACCGTGCACATCGGGCACGCCGCCGCGCACCTGGCCGACGACGCCAGCTGCGTCGTCGTCTCCTCGGCGATCCGGCAGGACAACCCCGAGCTGGCCCGCGCCGCCGAGCTGGGCATCCCCGTCGTGCACCGCTCCGACGCGCTGGCCGCCCTGATGGACGGGCTGCGCCCGATCGCGGTCGCCGGCACGCACGGCAAGACGACCACCACCTCGATGCTGGCCGTCTCGCTGAGCGAACTGGGCCTGAAGCCCTCCTACGCCATCGGCGGCGACCTGGACGCGCCCGGCTCCAACGCGCTGCACGGCGAGGGCGAGATCTTCGTCGCCGAGGCCGACGAGTCGGACCGCAGCTTCCACACGTACGCGCCCGAGGTCGCCATCGTCCTCAACGTCGAGCTCGACCACCACGCCAACTACGCGTCGATGGACGAGATCTACGAGTCCTTCGAGACCTTCGTGGACCGGATCACCGAGGGCGGCACGCTGGTGATCGCCGCCGACCACGAGGGCGCCCGCGAGCTGACCCGGCGGGTCGCCGGACGCGGTGTGAAGGTGGTGACCTACGGCGAGTCCGCGGACGCCTCCGTGCGGATCCTGTCCGTGGTGCCGCAAGGCCTCAGGAGCGAGGTCACCGTCGACCTCGACGGCGAGCGGCTGACCTTCGCGGTCTCCGTACCCGGACGGCACTACGCGCACAACGCGGTCGCGGCCCTGGCCGCGGGCGTGGCCCTCGGTGTCCCGGCCGCAGAGCTGGCCGGGGCCATCGCGGCGTACACCGGCGTCAAGCGCCGGCTGCAGCTCAAGGGCGAGGCCGCGGGCGTGCAGGTGATCGACTCCTACGCCCACCACCCCACCGAGATGACCGCCGACCTGGAGGCCATGCGCGGGGCGGCGGGCGACTCGCGCATCCTGGTCGTCTTCCAGCCGCACCTGTTCTCGCGGACGCGGGAGCTCGGCACGGAGATGGGGCAGGCGCTGGCCCTCGCGGACGCCTCGGTCGTGCTCGACATCTACCCGGCCCGCGAGGACCCGATCCCCGGCGTCACCAGCGAGCTGATCATCGAGGCGGCCCGGGCCGCGGGCGCGGACGTGACGCCGGTGCACGACACGGCGGAGGTCCCCTCGGTCGTCGCGGGAATGGCGAAGCCCGGTGATCTCGTTCTCACCATGGGAGCGGGCGACGTCACCGACCTCGGCCCGCGGATCCTGGACCGTCTGTCGAACTGAGGGGCTGGAGGCTCATGCCGTACGACGTCGAGAAGCCGGACGAGCAGTGGCGCGCGGAGCTGAGCCCGGGCGAGTACGCCGTGCTGCGCCAGGCGGCCACCGAGCCCGCCTTCACCGGTGAGTACACGGACACCAAGACCCGGGGCGTCTACTCCTGCCGCGCCTGCGGAGCAGAGCTGTTCACCTCGGACACCAAGTTCGAGTCGCACTGCGGCTGGCCGTCCTTCTTCGACCCGAAGGACACCGACGCGGTGGAGCTGATCGAGGACCGTTCGCACGGCATGGTGCGGACCGAGGTGCGGTGCGCGCGCTGCGGCTCGCACCTCGGGCACGTCTTCGAGGGCGAGGGCTACCCCACGCCCACGGACCAGCGGTACTGCATCAACAGCATCGCGCTGCGGCTGACGCCCGACGCCGGCTGAGCGCGCTCAGCGGATCCGGCACTCCTCGCGGGTGAGGGGTGCCGTGTCCCCGGCCGTGCGGCGGCACAGCACGTGGACCTCGGAGGTGCCGTCGCGGGAGCGGCGCACCTGCTTCAGCACGATGCTGTGCCCGGTGCGGTCGCCGTAGAGCGGGGCGCGGGTGAAGTCGATGGTGCCGGTGGCCATGCCCTCGATCTTGACGTTGCGCAGGTCGACCCAGGTCGAGGCGCGGCTCTGCGGCCGGTCGTCGCGGGTGGCCGCCCAGAACAGGGCCCGGGTCGCGTCATGGGCCAGGGCCGTCTGGCCGCTGGCCAGGGCCGGGCTGTCGTAGCGCAGCCGGCGGCCCGCGAGGCCCGGCAGGTGCTCGGCGGCGTCCAGGTAGAAGGCCGTCCCGGTGGCGGCCTTCTCCAGTTCGGCGAGGGCCGCGTGGTACAGCGTGACCTTCGGCGCCACGGACTGCCCGCCGGATGTGAAGTCGGCCTTGGACAGGTCGTCGCCGGTGAGGATGGCCAGGGGCCTGCGGGCGCAGCCGGGCTCGGTGCCCAGCTGGGTCATCAGCGGATCGACGTCCTCCACCCGGCCGGCGAAGTAGATCACCGACGGAACCCGCTCGCCTCGGCAGATCTCCTGGGCGTGCGAGCGCAGTTCCGGCGTGCCGCCGCTGAGCTCGTAGCGGCGGCGGTCGAGCAGGGTGAAGCCCTGCCGGCGCAGCATCTCCCCGCCGTAGCGGGCCTGTTCGTCGGTGTACAGATCGTCGGTCCGTGCCGTGTCGCGGGCCAGCACCAGGGCGTACTGCCTACGCCCGGGGGTGCGCAACTGGGCGGCTATCAGGCCCAGTTGGCGGGTCTGCCACTCGTCGGTCGCGGCCAGGCTGAACCAGTTGGCGAACTCGCGGGGCAGATACGTGGCGGAGTTCGTGCCGGAGACGACCGGCAGGCCGGCCTCCATCAGGGTGCGGGTGGTGGCCCTGCTCGACTTCAGATCGCGGCCGGTGCCGATCACGCCCACCACGGTCGGGTCGTGCGCGGCGTACGCGGCGATCGCCTCGGCCATCCGCTCCTGGTGCCGCAGGTCCACACCGCCGTTGGCGATCAGCACGCGCAGCTTCACGCTGGAGTTCTCGTTGACGACGGCCTGCGCGAGGTACACGCCGGCCAGCTCCTCGGCGCCCTTCACGAGCGAGGAACCGTCGGCCGGGTCGGCGCTGAGCGGCCCGGCGTAGACGACGGTGACGTACCGGCCGGGGTGCCGGGCCAGGACGTCCGCGTTCTGCCGGGCGATGCGGTCCTCCAGTTCGGCCACCGTCCAGGGTCTGTCCTCGCCGGCGGCCGTCTGGGCCCCCACCTCGTCGCCGGGCGCGGGCTCCGGCAGCCAGTCGGCGAAGCGGACCCCGTCGGTCGCTATGCCGATGCACTCCGTGCCGCCGCCGGGCGCCGTCGCGCGCCGGGTGTCGCGGTTGGCGGTGAGCAGGGATGCCGAGCAGTACCGGTCGTGCAGGGCGTCGGACCGCATCACCGTGCCGGTGGCCAGCACGGCGATCACCAGGACCAGGGTGTGCAGGGCCCACACCAGCCGGGCGAGCGTCGGCCGGGTGGAGGCGCGCAGATGCCGGCGGCGCTCCTCGACGGGGCCGAGCTGGTCGTGCGGCAGCGGGATCTTCATCACCCAGGGCAGGACGGACCGCTCCCGGCTGGGGGACTGCTCGGCGCGCAGGTTGTGCGCCCACTCCCGGTACCAGGTGCGCAGCCGCTCGCCGAACTTCGGCGGCACTGGGTCCGGGTCGGGCGCCGTCTGGACCACGCTGCGCTCCAGGCGCGGCACGTCGAGCGCGCGCACCGCGGCCACCACCAGCAGCGGGTCGAGTTCGCTGCGCCGGCTGCGGACGTCGCTGACGGCGCGGATCAGCTCGATGCCGCCGTTGCGGGCGTCGGCGTGCGGCAGGAACAGCATCGGCGGGCGGGGCCGTTTGAAGCCGCGCAGGTCCCAGCTCCAGCGGCGGTGGTTGTCGCGCAGGTCCTCCCGCAGCGCCAGCACGCACAGCTGGAGGTGGAAGTCGCCGCCCGCCTTGAGGGCCTCGGCGACGTCGTAGGCCCGGGCGGCGATGGCCTTCCAGGACCGCACCGGGCGCAGCAGCGAGACCTCGGTGGGCTCGTCCTGGTCCGCCGCGCGCAGGAAGGTCGTCGTCATGAACCAGCGGCTCTCGCGGCGCAGCCACAGGAAGATGGGCGCCCGGCCGGGCAGCACGTAGTTGAGGACGGTCAGCAGCAGCAGGAAGACCAGGCCGGCGCCCACCGCCACGTACCACTCGCTGCGGGCCAGCAGCGCGGCCAGCACGGTGACGAGGCTCGCCGGGAGGATGTGCGCCATGTCGAACAGCGGCAGACCGGAGTGCCAGCGCGCGGCGTTCCGCGGCCGCCAGCGCTGCTGGGCCAGCTGGTTCAGCAGCAGCTGCCGCTGGTCCTGGCCGGCCTCGGGGCTGCCCGGGGCGGGCGCGGGCCAGCTGTCGCCGAGTGCCGCGACCGCGTCGTCGATGGCGTGCACCAGCCGCAGCCGCGGGAACGCGTAGCGCCGGTAGACCGCCCTCGGGCCGCCCCACTTCTTCGGGTCGCTCAGGGCCCGCACCAGGGCCGCTGCCCGGCGCACCTCCGTGGGCCCCTCGTAGGCGTCCTGCACCACCGCGCAGCGCGTGCCGTGCGCCTCCTGACCGGTGTACAGCTGCCGGACCAGCCCGGCCACCGCGTCGTCGTCGGCGCTCTCCTGCGCGTGCACGACGAACACCGGCATGGGCGGCTCGGTGCTCGTGCGGAAGTCCTGGATGAGCACTTCGAGCTGGTCCTGGAGATGCGCCCCGGCGCTGCTCTCCGGCATGCCGTCATGTCCCCCAGGGCAGTCCGGCGGCGTGCGATCGGCGTTCACCATGGGCAACCCCCGTTCACCTTCGGTGACTTACGAGGCTAACCGCTGCGGCTGGGGTGGGAGTGGGTGACGCGGGAACCAGCGGAACGTTTCCGCCGGTCGCCCGCCGCGGCCGGGATGGCGTACGACGGGTTCGGCCGGCTGCGCGACCCGGTGCCCGTCACCGGTGCGGACGCGCTCCCCCCTGCCGCCGGACGCGCGCGCCCCGCACCGGGCGGACGTGCGGCGTCCGCAGGGCGCCGCGACTCCGCCGGCCCGCCGCACGTCGGCCCGCCGGCACCCGTACTCCGGCCGCCCGGCGTCCGGCGTCAGGAGTCCGGCGGACGTCAAGGTGCCGTGGGAGACAGGCTGCCCGGCAACTGCCCGCCCAGCGGCGGGAGTTCCGCCCGACCGCCGGCTGGGCATCGTGTCAGGGGCGCGGGCCGCGCCGCCCCGGAGGGGGAGCGGGCGGGCCGTACCGGCCGGCGAAGGGATGGGAGAGCCATGACGTCACCGCTGCCCTCGGGAGAGCCGCTGCCGCAGCCGCTGCCGAACCCGCCGGCCTCGGTCGCGATGTTCCTGGTCGCCACGATCGACCCCGGCGGGCAGAGCGCCGTACGGGAGGTGCTGGGCTCGCTCGCGGGCCTGGTGCGCTCCGTCGGCTTCCCCCGCCCCGACGGCGGGCTGGGCTGTGTCGCCGGGATCGGCTCGCGGGCCTGGAGCCGGGTCTTCGGCGGTCCGCGGCCCGCCGAGCTGCACCCGTTCCGTGAACTGGCCGGGCCCCGGCACCACGCCCCGGCCACCCCGGGCGACCTGTTCTTCCATCTCAGGGCCGCCCGCACCGACCTGTGCTTCACCCTCGCCGCCGAGCTCCTGCGGCGGCTGCGCGGGGCGGTCACCGTGCGCGACGAGACACAGGCGTTCTCCTCCGTCGACTCGCGCAACCTGCTCGGCTTCGTCGACGGCACCGAGAACCCCGTCGGCCCGGCCGCCGCCGACGCGGCCCTCGTCGGGGACGAGGACCCGGCCTTCCGCGGCGGCGCGTACGCGCTCGTGCAGAAGTACCTGCACGACGTGGACGCCTGGGAGGCCCTCGCCGTCGAGGCGCAGGAGAAGATCATCGGCCGCACCAAGCTCACCAACCTGGAACTCGACGCGCCCGGCTCCCACAAGGACGTCAACACCGTCCTCGGCCCGGACGGGGCGGAGCGGAGGATCCTGCGCTCGGCGATGCCGTTCGGCAGGCCCGGGCACGGCGAGTTCGGCACGTACTTCGTGGCCTACGCGCGCACGCCGGAGATACCCGAGACGATGCTGCGCAAGATGTTCCTGGGCGGGCCGGGTGCCGGGCCCGACCCGCTGCTCGACTACTCCCGGGCGGTGACCGGCAGTCTGTTCTTCGTGCCGCCGGCCGCCTTCCTCCAGGCCCTGCCGGGCGGCTGATCCCCGTGGCCTGGCTCCCCCCGGCCCTGCGCCGCCACCGGGAACCCCTCGCTGCGCAGCACCCTCCGCCGCGCGTCCACCGCGAACACCTCGCAGCCGGGCCGGGACGCCGCCCAGGAGACGCCCTGCGCGCCCAGGGCGAAGGCCGCCGTGGCCACCGCGTCCGCCTCGGTCAGGGTCGGGGCCACCACCGTCATGCTGAGCAGGCCGGTCGCCGGGCGGCCGGTGCGGGCGTCCAGGATGTGGTCGCCGCGTTCGTAGCGGGCGGACGTGGCGACCGCGCGGTCCGTGAGGTCCAGCACCGCGCACAGCCGCCCGGCGTCCTCGGGGTGGCGGACGCCCACGCGCCAGGGGCCACCGGCCGTGACCACGTCACCGCCCGCGTTGAGGCAGAAGCGCCGCGCCCCGGCCGCCGAGAGCAGCTCCGCCCCCCGCTGCACCGACCAGCCCTTCACCACGGCGCAGGGGTCCAGCCGCCCACCGGGCGGACGGACGTCGAAGGCGCCCCCGGTGGCCACCCGGTACTCCTCGCACAGCTCCAGGACCTCGCGCAGGTCCGGGCCGGGCCCGGACAACTCGCCCCGGTCCAGCCGGGACACCTCGCTGTCCGGGCGGAACGGGCTGAACCGCGCGTCGGCCTCCCGCAGCCACGCGAACAGCTCCTCCACCGGTTGCTCGGGGAAGTCCTCGTCGTCGATCCGCACCGACACCGGGAAGCCCATGACGTGCTCCACGCGCCGCATCCGTCAGCCCTTCGCGTCGAGGGCGGCCTGGAGCGACTCCCGGTAGCCGTCGCTGGTGACGGTGGCGCCGGAGACCGTGTCGATGTCGGCGCTCTGGGCCCGCAGCGTCTCCTCGATCAGCTTGGGCACGGCGGCGGTGGTCTGCGGGTGGTCCGGCTGCCGCAGCATCCGCACCGAGGAGATCCGGTCCCCCTCGAAGGTGACCTCGACCTGCACCGGACCCTTCTCGGTGTCGACCGTGGATCCCGCCACGACCGCGGACGTCGCACCGCCGGGCCCCGCGGACGACGACACCGAGGGTGCCGGCGCCGGGGCCGCGGTCTCGGCGCCGGTGTCCTGGGAGGGCGCGTAGCGCCAGACGGGGATGAGTCCCGCGACGCTGAGGACGAGGACGGGCAAGGCTCGCTTCACGACAGTCTCCTCGTCATCCGGCCAGGCTGAAGCGTTCGAAGTGGATCTGCGGCCGGGGCACGCCCAGCTCGCGCAGGCTGCCCAGCACGGCGTTCATCATCGGCGGCGGGCCGCACAGGTAGACGTCCCGCTCGGTGAGGTCCGGCACCAGCCGCGCCAGCTCGGCGGGCGCCAGCCGGTCGGGCACCGGCGGGCCCGTCACCAGGTGCAGCTCGGCGCCCCGGGCGAGCGCGAGGTCACGCAGTTCGTCGTAGAGCACGGCGTCCCGGTCGGTGGCGACCCGGTAGATCACCACCGCGTGGCCGTGCAGTTCCTCCAGCAGGGCCCGGACGGGCGTGACACCGACGCCGCCCGCGATGAGCACGGCGTCGGGCCGGGCGCGGTGCAGGGCGGTGAAGGCGCCGTAGGGGCCCTCGGCGAAGACCCGGGTGCCGGGCTTGAGGTGCCGCAGGGCCGCGCTGCCGTCGCCCGCCCGCTTGACGGTCAGCCGCAGGGTGCGGCCGTCGGGCGCGGCGGACAGCGAGAACGGGTTCGCCTGCCACCAGCGGTCCTTCGTCAGGAACCGCCACAGGAAGAACTGACCGGCCCGCGCCGGCAGCCGGTCCAGGTCGCGGCCGGTGACGTAGACCGAGACCACGTCGTCGTTCTCGGGGACGACGGCCGTCACCCGCAGCCGGTGGCGCAGGTTCCGCCACAGCGGCAGCACCAGCCGGCCGGCGCCCACCGCGGCGAGGGCCGCGCCCCACAGCGTGTACCAGTACGCCGTCGCCACCGGTGAGGCGGTGAACGTCGTCCCGGCCGCGACCTGGTGCGTGAACGCCAGCACCACCGCCACGTAGGTGTACAGGTGGATGAAGTGCCAGGTCTCGTACGCCAGCCGCCGCCGGGCCGAGCGGGCCGAGACGACCCCGACCACGACGATGATCGCCAGCGCGACGATCGCCCGCAGTACGCCCTCGACCGTCTCGGCGAGGTCCACCAGCTGGTTCACCGGGTCCAGCGAGGACGACGCGGCGTAGCCGAGGACGACGAACACGGCGTGCGCCAGCAGCAGCCACAGCACCGAGAAGCCCGTCCAGCGGTGCCAGGACGTCAGCCGGTCCATGCCGATCCGCCGGTCGAACCACGGCAGCCGCGCCACCAGCAGCAGCTGGAACGCCATCAGCAGCGCCGCGTACAGCCCGGTCAGCCGGCCCAGCACGATCAGCGCGTTCGAGGCGAAACCGGCCCGGACGAAGAAGACGGCCACCACGGCCGCGTTGGCGAACAGCACCGCGTACAGGCCGGTGCGGCCCACCACGTTCGGCCGCACACCGGGGCGGGTCGCCACGGGAGGTTGTCGGAGGGTCGTCACGGTCGGCAGCTCCTTGATCGGATCCTGGGATTCGAGCTTGGCGCCGGGGAGCTGTCGGGAAGCTGTCGCTCAACTTTCAAGTTTTTATCGATCCGGCCTCGGGAGGGCGGGCGGCTGGGGCGGCGCGGGGCCGGTGCAGCACTATGAGGGCGTGGAGAAAGTACGACTTCTCGTCGTCGACGACGACCCGCCCATCGCCGACCTCGTCGCGACCGTCGCCCGCTACGAGGGCTGGGAGGCGGTCACCGCGTACACCGGCGAGGACGCGCTGCGGCGGGCCGCCGAGTTCCACCCGGACATCGTGGTGCTGGATCTGATGCTGCCCGGCGTGGACGGCTTCGGCGTCCTGGACCGGCTGCGCGCCTCCGGCACGATGGTGCCGGTGGTGTTCCTGACCGCGCGCGACGGCGTCGCCGACCGGGTCGCCGGCCTCACCCGGGGCGGCGACGACTACCTGGTCAAGCCGTTCGCCGTGGAGGAGCTGATGGCCCGGCTGCGGACCGTGCTGCGGCGCAGCGCCGGCCCGTCCTTCCAGCGGTCCGTGCTGCGGGTCGGCGACCTCACCATGGACGAGGACACGCGCGAGGTGCGGCGCGGCGAGCGGCTGCTGTCGCTGACCCCGACCGAGTACGAGGTGCTGCGCTACCTCCTGCGCAAGTCGCCCACCGTGCTCACCAAGGCGCAGATCCTCGACCACGTGTGGGAGTACGGCTTCGGCGGCCGGTCCAACGTCGTCGAGCTGGTCGTCAGCAGGCTGCGCCGCAAGCTCGACGAGGCCGGCGAGGGCGCCCCGGAGCTGATCCACACCGTGCGCGGCTTCGGCTACGTGCTGCGGCAGGCCGCCGAGTGATCGCCCGGCTGCGGCGGGCCTACCGCAGGATGCGCCTGGGCACCCGGCTCGCCCTGGGCCTCGGTGCCCTGTCGCTGGTGGTGTTCGCGGTGGTCGGCACCGCCCTGACCACCTACATGCGCGACTACCTGTCGGCCCAGCTCGACACCCAGCTCGCCCAGGCCCAGATCGCCCAGTCCAAGAGCATCGCCGACTACGGCACCCTGTCGGGCAAGAAGTACTACAGCTGGTTCTACGCCGTGTACGACGTCAAGGACGGCGGGCCCGAACTGCGCAGGCCCGAGGACCCGGCGGACCTGCCGGAGGACGTCGACGACTTCACCGCGCTGGCCTCGGCGCAGTCCGCCGCCCACGAGGAACTGCTGCGCACCGAGCACCTCAGGGGCGCGGGCACCTACCGGCTGCGCGCCTGCGAGGTCGAGCCCGGCGTGGTCCTGGTCAGCGCCGCGCCCATGGACGAGATCCAGGACACCGTCGGGCAGCTGATCACCATCCAGGTCGTCACCTTCGCGCTCGCCCTGCTCGCCCTGGTCGTCTTCGGCCGGCGGATGCTGCGCCGCGGCCTGAAACCGCTCAGCGACATGGCCACCACCGCCCACGGCATCGCCTCGCACGACCTGACCGAGTCGGCGGCCCGGCTGCCGCTGCGCGCCGACGGCCGGGACGGCGGGCCGGAGGTGGACGAGCTGCGGACCGCCTTCAACACCATGCTGGAGCACATCGACGACTCCCTCGCCGTGCGCGCGGAGGCCGAGCAGCGGCTGCGCCGGTTCGTCGCGGACGCCTCCCACGAACTGCGCACCCCGCTGATGTCGGTGCGCGGCTACGCCGACCTCTTCCAGTACGCGGCCGCCAACGCCCCCGGCGAACGCGACCGGCACCTGGCCCGGCTGCGCGCCGAGGCCGCCCGCATGGGGGTGCTCCTGGACGACCTGCTGCTGCTCGCCCGGCTCGACGCGGCCGAGGTGGAGACCCCGCTGCGGCTGCAGGACGCCGATCTGACGGAGCTGGTCGGCCAGGCCGCCGACGCCTTCCGGGCGGGCCACCCCGGTCACCCGCTGACCGTGCTCGCGGGTCCCGGCCCGGTACGGCTGCGGATGGACCCGCTGCGCATCCGCCAGGTCGTCGACAACCTCCTCACCAACGCCGCCGTGCACACCCCCGCCGGCACGGAGGTCTCCGTCGCGGTGCGCGTCACGCCCGGCACCGCCGAGGTGCGGGTCGCCGACACCGGCCCCGGCATCCCGCCCGACGACCGGGCCCGGGTCTTCGACCGCTTCTACCGCGTCGACAAGGCCCGCAGCCGCGACCGCGGCGGCAGCGGACTCGGCCTGGCGGTGGCCCGGTCCCTGGTCCGGGCGCACGGTGGCCGGATCGAGCTGGACAGCGCGCCCGGAGCGACGGTGTTCACCGTGTCCCTGCCGCTCGGCGGCGCGGGCCCCGCGGGCCGCTGAACACGGGCCCTTTAGACTCGACCGGCAACAGCCCGTACGACCATGGCCAGAACTCTCCGCCAACCCGAAGGGCCCCGGCGTCTTGATACGGATGGAATCAGTCACCAAGCGGTACCCGGACGGCACGGTGGCGGTCGACCGGCTCTCGCTGGAGATACCCGACCGCTCGATCACCGTCCTGGTCGGACCGTCGGGCTGCGGCAAGACGACCACCCTGCGGATGATCAACCGGATGGTCGAACCCAGCGAGGGAACGATCCTGCTCGACGGCGAGGACATCCAGCACCGGCCCGTCACCACCCTGCGCCGGTCGATGGGTTACGTCATCCAGAACGCCGGCCTCTTCCAGCACCGCACGATCCTCGACAACATCGCGACCGTGCCGCGCATGCTCGGCTGGGGCAAGCAGAAGGCCCGCGCCCGGGCGGCCGAACTCATGGAACGGGTCGGCCTCGACGCCGCCCTCGCCAAGCGCTACCCCTACCAGCTCTCCGGCGGCCAGCAGCAGCGCGTCGGTGTGGCCCGGGCACTGGCCGCCGACCCGCCGGTGCTGCTCATGGACGAGCCGTTCTCGGCGGTCGACCCGGTGGTCCGCAAGGGACTCCAGGACGAACTGCTGCGCATCCAGGACGAGCTGGGCAAGACCATCGTCTTCGTCACCCACGACATCGACGAGGCCATCAAGCTCGGCTCCATGGTCGCCGTGCTGCGCGAGGGCGGCCGGCTCGCCCAGTACGCGCCGCCCGCCGAACTGCTGGCCGCCCCCGCCGACGCCTTCGTCGAGGACTTCCTCGGCGCCGACCGCGGCATCCGGCGGCTGTCGTTCTTCCCCTCCGCCGAACTCGCGCCCACGACCGGCCCGGTGATCGGGCTCGACGCCACCGCCGAGCAGATCGCCGCCGCCGGCGCACCCTGGCTGCTGGTCACCGACGCCGACGGCCGCCCGCTCGGCTGGGGCGAGCCGCACACCCTGACGGCCGGCGCGATCCGGCCCGCCGAACTCCTCCCGTACGGACGGCCGTTCACGCCGGGCACCGACTCGCTGCGGACCGCCCTCGACAGCGCCGTGCTCTCCCCGTCCGGCCACGCCGTCGCCGTGGACGACACCGGGCGGGTGACCGGGGTGGTCTCGCAGGCGGCCATCGGCGAGGCCATCCGCGGCGTCCACGCCGCCGACCGGGCCGACGAGGCCAAGGTCGCCTCGTGAACCTCGACCGCTTCTTCGACATCCCGAGCGACCTCCAGCACAGCTGGGCCGGCCTGATCGGACTGCATCTGCGCGAGGCCCTGCTGCCGGTCCTGGCGGGACTGCTGCTCGCGCTGCCCCTCGCCCAGCTGTGCGTCCGCTTCCGCTGGCTGTACCCGCCCGTGCTCGGCGCCACCACCGTCCTGTACGCGGTGCCCTCGCTGGCCTTCTTCGTCGTCCTGATCGACTACACCGGCCAGACCGAGCTGACCGTGATGATCCCGCTGGCCGTGTACAGCCTGGTGGTGCTCGTCCCGGCCATCGTCGACGGGGTGCGCTCGGTGCCGCGGGAGACCCTGGCCGCCGCCACCGCCATGGGCGTCGGACCCGTACGCCGGTACCTCCAGGTGCAGTTGCCGATCGCCGTGCCCGCCATCATGGCCGGGCTGCGGGTCGCCACCGTCTCCAGCATCTCCCTGGTCAGCGTCGGCGCCCTGATCGGCAACCAGGGCGCGCTCGGCAACCTGCTGGCCGCCGCGCAGAAGTACGACCGCCCCGAACTGGCCCTGAACTCCGTGCTCACCACCGCCGCCCTGGCCATCGTGTGCGACGCCCTGCTGGTCCTGCTGCGCCTCGCGCTGACCCCGTGGATGCCCCGGGGCGGCCGCGCGAAGACGGCCGGGCGGCAGCGGCCCCTGCCCCGGGAGGCGATCCGGTGAACGTGCTCTCCTTCGTCCAGGCCTTCTTCAGCGACGGCGCCCACTGGCACGGCTACGACGGCATCCCGCAACGCCTGCTGGAACACGTCCAGTACTCGCTGCTGGCGCTGGCCCTGGCCGCCGCGATCGGCCTGCCGGTGGGGCTGCTGACCGGGCACACCGGGCGGGGCGGCAACGCCCTCGCGTTCCTGGCCACCGCCGCCCGCGCGCTGCCCAGCTTCGGTCTGCTGGTGCTCATCGTCATCATGATGGGATTCGGCCTGCTGCCCGTGATGATCCCGCTGGTCGTCCTCGCCGTCCCGCCGATCCTGGTGACGACCTACGAGGCGGTCCGCTCCGTCGACCCGTCCCCGGTGGACGCCGCCCGCGGCATGGGCATGCGCGAGTCGCGGATCCTCTTCCAGGTCGAACTGCCCGTCGCCCTGCCCCTGATCCTCAGCGGCCTGCGCTCGGCGGCCATCCAGATCGTCTCCACGGCCACCATCGCCGCGTACGTGAGCCTGGGCGGGCTCGGCCGGTACATCGTCGACGGCCTCTACCAGCGAAACTACGAGAAGGTCGTCGGCGGGGCCACCCTCGTGGCCGTGCTGGCCCTGGTCACCCTGGCGGTGTTCTGGGCGGCGGGCCGGCTGGCCGTGTCACCGGGCGTACGCAGACGGTGATCGACTGACGATCCGTCAGGAAACGTAACAAGGCCGCCCTTGACTGATCACAAAGCGGCTGGATTGGATCGGTGGATGACTTCTACCGCGAAGAACAGCTGGTCCAGGACGAGGCACACCGGGGCGGCGGCCGTCGCGCTCACCGCCGCCGCGGCGCTGCTCGCGGGCTGTTCGTCCGGCGACACCTCCGACGACCCCCTGGCGGGCGAGAAGGCGAAGGCGGGCACCGTCGTCGTCGGCTCCAACAACTTCGCCGAGAGCACCCTGCTCGCCGACCTCTACGGCGAGGCGCTCAAGGCCAAGGGCATCAAGGTCACGTACAAGCACAACATCGGCAGCCGGGAGACCACCTACGGCCTGATGAAGAACGGCTCCGTCACCGTGCTGCCCGAGTACAACGGCTCCCTGCTCGCCTACCTGGACCCCAAGGCGGAGCAGAAGTCCGCCGAGGCCGTGAACGAGGCGGTCAAGGCCGAGCTCGACGAGAAGCTGACCCTGCTGGAGTCCTCGCCCGCCGAGGACAAGGACTCGGTCACCGTCAACGCGCAGACCGCGAAGAAGTACAAGCTGACGTCCTCCTCCACCCTCGCCGACCTCAAGGACGCCGCGCCGGAGCTGGTGATCGGCGGTTCGCCCGAGTTCCAGACCCGGCACCAGGGCCTGGAGGGCCTGAAGTCCGTGTACGGCCTGGAGTTCAAGTCCTTCAAGGCGCTCGACGCGGGCGGTCCGCTGACCCAGGCGGCGCTGACCCGCAACACCGTCCAGGCCGCGGACATCTTCACCACGGACCCCACCATCGTGAAGGAGAAGTTCGTCGTCCTGAAGGACCCGGAGAACCTCTTCGGCTTCGCCAATGTGACCCCGCTGGTGCGCAAGGACGCCCTGTCGAAGGAGGGCGTCGACGCCCTGAACGCCGTCTCCGCCGAGCTGGACACCGAGACGCTGCTGAAGCTGGACGCGCAGGTGCAGCTGGAGAAGAAGGACCCGCTGGAGGTCGCCACGGCGTGGCTGAAGTCGGCGGGCCTGGCCTGAGCCGGCCGCCCGTCACGACGCGACGGCGGCGGGCGGATCCCGGCGGGACCGAACGCGGCCCGGGGGGCGGGGCGTCACAGGAACGGCGACCGTCCCCGGTCACCGCGAACCCCTGGGAGAGCGTCATGCGTATCGCCGTGCCCCGCCCCGTCCGCCTGCTCCTCGCCCTCGCCCTGTCCGCCGTCGTGGGCTGCGGCACGACCGACGCCGGCGGCACGGAACCGGCCCCGACGGACGGCACCACCCCCCGCCCGGCGGACCGCGCCCGGCAGGTCGCCGAAGCGTGGGACGGCTCCCCGGCCGCCGCGCGGTGGCGCGAGGGCTACCACCCCGTGGCGCCGGCCGTCCGGCCGCCCGGGCCCGGCCTCCTCCGTGACGACGCCGACCGGCGCGCCTACGCGACCGGGAACTTCACCCTGCGCGGGACACTCCTCGCGGCACCGGCCCGCGAGGGCCGGGTGACCTGGCCGGGCGGGGACGCGCTCACCCTGCCGCTCCTGAACGCCGAGCAGGCCTACCGCGACCTGGACCGGGCCGACGCCCCCGGGCCGCGCCTGACCGTGACCGGGGCGCGGCTGGGCTCGATGACCGTGGCCACCGGCCGCGGCCCCGCCACCGTCCCCGCCTGGCTGTTCACGCTGGAGGGCTACGACCGGCCCCTCGCCCGCGCCGCGGTGCAGCCGTCCGAGGTGCCCGCCTCGCCGGTGGGGCCGCTCGGGCAGGACGTGGACGCGAGTGTGCCGGCGCCGCTCGGCGGATTGACCGGCATCGCCGGAGACGGACGGTCCGTCACCGTCGTGGCCCACCACGGCTCCTGCGACGACGGCCCCGTCGTGACGGCGCACGAGACGGACGGCAGCGTCGTGCTGTCCGCCGCCGTGCGGAACGTCCAGGACGGCCCCTGCACCACCGAACTGCGCGGCGAGCGGGTGACGGTGGAGCTGCGGCGGCCGGTCGGCGACCGGGTCGTCCTGGACGCCTTCACCGGCCGGCCCGTGCCGTACACCGAGTGGCCGGGCGCCGCGCCCGTCCCGAACTGACCCGCCTTCGGCCTCAGGCCCGCACCGCCGAGGCGATCAGCTGGTCGATCAGCGCGATCAGCACGTCCCGGGACGACTCCCGGTCCCGCGCGTCGCACAGCAGCACCTGCACGTGCTCCGGCACCGCGAGCGCCTCGCGGATGTCCTCGGCCGGGTACGGGTGTTCGCCGTAGAAGCCGTTGACGCCCACGACGAACGGGATGCCCCGGCGTTCGAAGAAGTCGATCGCGGCGAAGCTCGACTCGGGTCTGCGCACGTCCACCAGGACCACGGCGCCCAGCGCGCCGAGGGCCAGGTCGTTCCACATGAACCAGAACCGCTGCTGCCCCGGCGTGCCGAACAGGTACAGCACCAGGTCCCGGCTGATGGTGATGCGGCCGAAGTCCAGGGCCACGGTCGTGGCCCGCTTCTCCTCGATGCCGTCGAGGTCGTCGACGCCCAGACCGGCCATGGTCAGGGGTTCCTCGGTGCGCAGCGGGACGATCTCGCTGACCGACCCGACCATGGTGGTCTTGCCCACGCCGAAGCCCCCGGCGATGAGGATCTTGACCGTGTCGGGTGCCGAGGACGCGTCGGTGGCAAGGTCAGAGCCGGCCAAGGCCGTCCCTCACTTTCTGCAGCAGGTCCAGGTCCGGAGAGGTACGGGAGACGGGGCGCGGCGGGCGGACGGTGATCCGGCCCGCCTCCAGCAGGTCGCACAGCAGGATGGCGACCACGCTCACCGGCAGATCGAGCCGGGCGGCCAGCTCCGCCACGGCGACCGGCTCGGCGCACAGCCGCAGGATCCGGGTGTGCTCGGGCTGCGGCCGGACCGCGTTGGCCGGGGGCGGGTCGACCGCGGTGACCGTCGCGATGAGCGTGAAGTCGGCGCAGCTGGGCCGCGTCCGTCCTCCGGTCAGGGCGAACGGCCGTACGAGCCGGCCCGCCGTATCGCCTCCGCCCACCTCACACGCCGGGGTCGACGGCGGGTCCGGCCACGCCCCGCGGGGCCGCGCTGAGGTGCTCGCCGATCTTCTTCACCAGCATGTTCATCTGGTACGCGACCACCCCGACGTCCGCACCCGGCCCGGTCAGCACCACCAGGTGCGCGCCGGGTCCGGCCGAGGTCAGGATCAGGTAGCTGTTGGCCATCTCGATGAGCGCCTGGCGCACCGGACCGCCGCGGAAGTCCATGCTGACGCCCTTGCTGAGGCTCATCAGCCCGGACGCGGTCGCCGCGAGCCGCTCGGCGTCGTCGCGCAGGAACCCGGTGGACTTGCTGACCACCAGGCCGTCCTCGGAGAGCACCACGGCCTGGTTCACGTCGGCGACCCGCTCCACGAGTCCGGTCAGCAGCTGGTCGAGCTGGGTGTGCGTGGCGGGGATGGGGCGTGTCATTGCGGTGTCCTTCGTCAGCGGTCGGCGGGCGGAGTCGAGGGGACGGGATCGGCGGCGGCCCGCCGGGGCGGTGCGGCCGCCTCCTCGCGGTCCGGCCGCTCGGCGTCGTCGTCGCGGGCGCGGAGCGTGCCCCGCTGGAAGCCGGCCAGGGAGGAGGCGGCGGCCTCCGCGGTGAACTCGTCGTGGGAGGCGTCCTCGCCGGGGGGCGCGGCCTCCTCGCGCAGCTCCTCCACGAGGCTGGTCTGCGGCACCCGGCGGGGCAGCGGCGCGAGGCCGTCCCGGCGGGGGACGACCTCGCGGGCGGCGGACCCGGGCGCGGGGGCGGCGGCCGCGGTACGGGCGGTGACGAGCGGGCGGGGCTCCCTCGGGGAGGTCCCCCCGAAGCGGGCGGCTCCGGGGCCCGCGGACGCTCCCGTGCCCCCGGGCGTCCCCGCGCCCTGCGCGGTAGCGTCGGTCCCGGCCCGCGCGGGAGCGCGGCCGTTCGCCGCCGCGGGTCCGTCTGCCGGCATCCGCCCGTCCTCGGGGGTGTGGGGGGCGCCGTCCGCGCGGCCCTTCGCGCCGCCCTCGGTGCCCGGCGGCTCCGGCACCCCGTCGTCCGGGGCCCGGCGCACGACGATCTCGTGCGGGACCAGCACGATGGCCGTGGTCCCGCCGTACGGCGAGGGCCGCAGGGTGACCGCGATCCCGTGCCGGTGGGCCAGCTGGGCGATCACGAACATGCCCAGCCGCAGGTCGTCGGCGAGCGCCACCACGTCGAACTGCGGGGGCACCGCCAGCTGTTCGTTGAAGGACGCGTAGTCCTCCTCCGACATGCCCAGGCCCCGGTCCTCCACCTCGACGGCCAGGCCCTTGGCCACCATCGCGGCCCGTACGGTGACGGGGCTCGGCGCGGGCGAGTAGGCGGTCGCGTTGTCGATGAGCTCGGCCAGCAGGTGGATGACGTCGGCCACCGCGGGCGGGGCGAGGGAGACCTCCTCCTCGGTGTGCACCTCCACCCGCTGGTACTCGGCGACCTCCCCGATGGCGCTGCGCAGGATGTCGATCAGCGCCACCGGCTCGCTCCAGCTGCGCCCCGGCCGCTCCCCGCTGACGATGACCAGGTTCTCCTCGTAGCGGCGCAACTGGCTGGCCGTGGAGTCCAGTTCGTACAGGCCCTTGAGGATGTCGGGGTCGGTGTGCTCGCGTTCCAGCGTGTCCAGCTTGCTCAGCTGGAGGTTGACCAGGTTCTGGCTCTGCCGGGCGATGCCGAGGATGACCTTCTGGAAACCGCGCCGGGTGTCGGCCAGTTCGACCGCCGTGTGCACGGCCGTGCGCTGGGCGGTGTTGAAGGCCTGCGCCACCTGGCCCAGTTCGTCGTGGCCGTAGTCCAGCTCGGGCGTGGCCGACGCCGGGTCGACCGTCTCGCCCCGCTCCAGCCGCGCCACCACGTCCGGCAGCCGCTCCTGCGCCAGGCTCACCGCGGCCCGGCGCAGCCCGCGCAGCCGCCGGGACAGCGAGCGGGTGATCCGCCAGGACATGCCCACGCACACCAGCAGCGCGAGCAGCCCCCCGGCGCTCAGCAGCGCCGCCTTGAGCAGCAGGGCGTCCGCCTTGCCGGCGCTGCGCTCCAGCAGCTCCGTCGTCTGCTGCTGGATGAGCCCCGCGTACTGCTCGGACAGCGTGTCCATGGCGGCGTTCCACCGCTTCTGGGAGTCCGGCAGGGCGATCTCACCGGGCGCGGCGGTGGAGTTCCGGGCCGCCAGCACCCGGTCCTCGATCGACTGCAGGGTCTGCCACTGGGGGCCCGCCAGGATCCGCTCGGTCTGCGTCTTGGCGTCGCCGGTCAGCTGCGGCACGACCTGGTCCTGCACCAGCCAGCGCCGGGTGTTCACCAGCTCCGCGAACTGCCTCCAGGCCGCGTCGTCCAGATGCCCCGACGGCCAGGCCAGGGTCAGCTGCGCGTCCTCCCGGGAGACCAGCTCCGCCGTGTGCTCCAGCGCCACGAGCGGACCGGCCTGCGAGGTGAGGTCGCCGTCGTCGACCTGGGACAGCTCCTGGAAGGCGTGGATCTGGTCGTCGATGATCGACGAGTACTGGTCGAGCGCCTGCTGCGGGGTGATGTCCGTGGTGTTGTCGACCTGGTCGCGGTAGTACTCCAGGCTGCCCAACGAGCCGAGCACCGAGTACAGCCGGTCGGAGATGCGGGAGGGCGCCTTCTCGATCGCGTCGGCCTGCCCCACCAGCTTCGCGACCGCCTCGTCCGTCTCCTCGCGCTGCGCGTCCAGGGCGGCCCGGGAGCCGCGCGGCGAGGCCAGCCAGGCGGCCGACAGGCTGCGCTCGCGCTGCAGGGCCAGCGTCGCGTCGGTGCCCATGGCACCCGTCGACCGGCTCAGCTCGGTCTGGTCGCGCAGCCGCAGCCCCTCCGAGAACATCTGGATGGTCGTCACGCCCCACATGGCGGCGAGGGTGACGCCCGGCACCAGGGCCAGCAGCACCAGGGAGAGGCGTATGGAACCGAGACGGCGCCGGGCACCTGTCCGTCGAGACATCGTCGTCCTAGGGCGATCAGCGGGGGGCGGGGAACGGGAAGGCGGTGCGGTCGGGGAGGGCGGGGGAGGGGCGCGGAGGGGGCGGGGTGCCGGGCACGGCACATGGGATGCGCAGGATGTTATCCGTACAAGTGGACGTACGGGCCCGGCCTGACCGAATCTTAGGCGTGAGTGTCACGGCAGGGGGCCGGTCACCGGGTCCCGGCGGCGGCGAACCGCGCCACGGCGGAGACGTTCGCCTTGGTCACGAAGGCCGGCCCGGTGAGCACCGGGGCCACCCCGCCGCCGCTGACGTTGCCGTTGGTCCGGTACAGCCACAGGGCGTCCACCGCGAGATAGCCCTGCAGGTACGGCTGCTGGTCCACGGCGAACTGCACCGAGCCGTCCCGCACCGCGCGGACCAGGTCCTTGTTGAGGTCGAAGGTGGCCACCTCGGCTCTGCTCCCGGCCTGCCGCACGGCCTTGACGGCGGTGAGCGCGTACTGCGCGCCGTTGGTGACGACCTCGTCGATGCTGGTGTCCTGCCGCAGCCGGGCGGCGATCGTGGCGCTCACCGCGTTCATGTCGGTGCCGTCCACGTACAGGTTGTCGGTGTCGCCGCCGAAGGTCTTCTTCACCCCGGCGCAGCGGGCCTCCAGCGCGACGTTGCCCCGCTCGTGCACCACGCACAGGGCGTGCTTGGCCTTGAGGTCGTCCAGCTTGTCGCCGACGGCCCGGCCCGCGACGGACTCGTCCTGGCCGAAGTACTCCAGCAGGCCGGTCGGCCGCCAGGCGTCGATGCCGGAGTTGAGTCCGACGACGGGTATGCCGGCCGCCCTGGCCTGCGCGACCGGGCCCCGCATCGCCGCCGGCTTGGCCAGCGTCACCGCGATGCCGTCGACCTCGTCGCGGACCGCGTCGCGCACCAGGTCGGCCTGCGCGGCGGGGTCGGCGTCGCTGACGTACGTCAGGTCGATGCCGTGCTTGGCGGCGGCCGCCTCGGCACCCCGGCGCACCCGGTCCCAGAAGGCGTCGCCCTGGCCGCCGTGCGTGACGAGGGCGACCTTCATCCCCGCGCCGGACCCCGCCCCCGCGTCCCCGTCCGAGGTGTCGCCGGCCGTGCCGAGGACGGAGCAGCCGGACACCAGCAGACACAGGGCGGACGCCAGGGCCGCGGCCCGGGCGGCTCTGCGGGGGGTGTGCGGCGGGGGTGGAGTGTTCATGGGGGCGGAACCTCGCTGTGCGGCCGAGCTGGAGCAGGGTGAGAGCGCAGGCGGGCCGCGGGGTGTGCACCGGCCGGATGACTCTCGCTGGCCCGGAGCCAACCGTGTGTGACCACACCCCGTCAAGTGAGCAGCCACAAGCCGTGAGTTGATGCTGCCGCATCGTGATGATCTGTCCGACCTGTCGAACAGGGGTGTTCCGCCTGCGGCCGGCGCGCCACCGCCCCGTGCAGCGCCGGGTCCGCGTCGCGGACGCCCTCACCTCCGCTTCCCGTACCGTCCGCGCGGTTCGGCCGCCCTCGGCCGGGGTCAGCCCGAGGTCAGGGCCGTGCCGCCGCCGGTGCCGGCCGCCCGGGCCGCACGAGCCGCCCGGGCTTCCTTCCGGCGCCGCCGGCGGCTGACGCGCGGCTCCTGGTCCGGCAGCCAGCCGAAGGCGAGGCAGCTGCCGGTCACGCCCAGGAGCAGGCCCACGAAGAAGCCGCCCAGGTTGGAGGTCAGCCAGGAGCCCAGCGAGACCAGCACCCCGATGACCGAGTAGAACAGGCGCTGGGTGGGGTTGACGAGGATCAGCACCCCGCACAGCAGCATCACGGCGGGGAGCAGATAACCGGCCAGGCCCTGCATGCCGACGTGCAGGACGACGTCCAGCGACGCCCTGAGGGTGAGCAGGATCTCCGCCCCGCCCAGGGTGAGCAGCAGCCCGCCCCAGAACGGACGGCCGGCCCGCCATCGCCGGAAGGCGGGCCGGAGCTTTCCGCGCGGGGCCATCAGCAACCCGACTCGCTGAAGCCGAGCTTGAGCCCGGGCAGCTTGAACACACCCGCCGTCGTCGCGTAGTTGGTCTGCCGCAGGTTGGCGATGTGCACGGTGTCGGACTGCTGGCTGAACACGCCCTTGGGCCCACGGCCCTTCGGCCCGGCCTTGTCGAGGGTGCTCGCGTCGTTGCCGATCTCGATGTTGTTGAACGCGGCGTCGCCGGAGAGCTGCGTCGAGTCGGTCGTCAGATCGCTGGCGGTGACCTTCTGCGCACCCTCGCCCGCCCGGATGATCAGGTTCGTGCCGCCCAGGTCCACGCTCTGGCACAGCTTGGTGAGCGTCGCGTTCTTGATCACGGAGGTGACGACCAGTACCTGGCCGCCGGTGTCGCCGGCGTTCGGGCTGCCCTCGGCCATCTCGTCCAGGCCGCCGAACTGGGCGAAGCCGGTGCCGTTCAGCTCGGTCGCGGTGACCGTGAACGGCATGCCCGAGATGGCGAACTGCACGCCCAGCGCTCCTTCGGCGGTGAGGATCGCGAGGCCCGCGGCGACCGCGGCGGCCGGCACCGCCATCACCGCGGCGCGGCGCGCCCGGACACGCCCGCGGCGCGCGGGGGCGTCGCCGGTGTCCGGGGCGGCGGAGCCGTCCGGTCTGTCGGAGGTGTGCTCGGCGGAGTCGGTCATCTCTGCTCCCGGTGCTGTCGGTGCGGATCGGACATCGGTGGCACGTTGCCCTGGCGCGGACACCGACCGCGTGCGTACGGCTCCCCGCAACTCCCGGCGGTTGCAAGGGCTTTCTCGTTACGCCGCGGTAGCCGAGCAGGAAGTTACCGGGGGTTACATGAAGGGTCAAGGTAAGTGTGAACAAAGAGTGTCGATCATGTGACGCAGGTGAGCCGCGGTGTCCCGGAAACACTCATGCGCTGCACAACTTGCTTGCGGTGCCTTGACGTTGACGGATCGCCAGGTCTACAACCTTGCTCGTCCCACCGGATCCGTGGCGCCGGGTCCGGCTGCTCGGCACCGTCCGCGCGTCCCGGACCGCCCGTGGTGCACGGGCGTCTCGCCGCCCGGTGATCCAGAACGGGCTTTCCCTCGCCCGAGCCCCACGTTTTCCGGCACGGCCGCTTCCGCTGACGCCGTGTCCGCAGCCACCCCGACCGGTCCCGGCCGCAGGCCTGCCCCCGCGCACGCCTCCGACCGGCCCCAACCCGCCGTTGCCGGCCCGTCACGTACGGAGAAGGCGTGCCGGGCAGGCGACGGCGGGTACCGGGCGGCTCCTCACCCCCGCTGACGAAAGAGGTACCCGCATGCGTACGCGCACCCTCCTCAGCCTCACCGCCGCCGTGGCCGCCCTGGGCCTGGCCGCCCCCGCCTCGGCGGCCGACACCCCGGTCCTGACCACCGCCGACGGTGCCGCCGTCGCGGTCGGCGACGTGCTCGACGCGTCCCTCGCGAGCGGCACGGCCGCCACCTTCTACTCCAGCGCGACCGGCACCAGCGGCATCTCCTGCACCAAGTCGGCCTTCGCCGCCACCGTCACCGACAACCCGGCCGCTCCCGGCGTCGCCACCGAGTCCCTGACCTCGCACACCTTCGACAGCAGCGGCTGCACCACCAACGTCGTCGGCGTCCTCGGCGTCAGCGGCATCACCGTCGACAACCTGCCCTACACCACCAGCGTGTCCTCCGACGGCACCGTGTCCGTGACCCCGGCCGCCGGCTCCACCGTCCAGTCCACGGTCAAGCTGCGCACCCTGCTCGGCACGATCACCTGCGTCTACCAGGCCCCCGGCCTGACCGGCACGGCGAGCAACGCCGACCACGGCATCTCCTTCACCAACCAGCAGTTCACCAAGGTGTCCGGCTCCTCGCTGTGCTTCGCCAACGCGTTCTTCACCGCCAAGTACGCGCCGGTGACGAAGGGCGGTGTCGCGGTCAACGTCAACTAACGCACCCCGCAGGGGCGTTCAGCGCCGTCGCAGCCGTAGGGCCAGGGCGGCGCCGCCGGTGAGCACCAGCACCGCGGCGGCGCCGCCCGCCAGCACGGCCGTGTCCGGCCCGGCGGCGCTCTCGAGCGCCCGCGGCGTCCCGGCGGACCCGGGCCGCCGCGAACGCGCCTGTCCGTGCGGCGCCCCCTCGCTCTCCGGAGCCTTCTTTTTGCCCGCCCCGGCCCGCGCCGGCTCCTTCTCACGCTCCGGGAACACCACGTCGGAACACGAGTAATAGGTGTCCGGCGTACTGCTGTTGCGCCAGACCGTGTACAGCACGTGCCGCCCGGCCCGGTCGGAGGGCAGCGTCACCTTCATGCGGTACGCGCCGCCCGTCAGCTCCGGGTCCGTCACCCGCGCGAACGGCTCACCGGGCAGGTCCGCCCAGGACAGCGGCCCGGTGGGGTCGTAGCCGGGCTTGGTCAGGTACATCAGGAACGTGCCCGCGTGCGGGATCGTCGACGCGTAGCGCACCGTGAGCGTCGCGCCCGGCGTCACGCGGGTCGCCGGCCAGTCCGCGCGGGCCACGTCCAGGCCCCGGTAGCCGGGCAGACCGCCGCTGCACAGCCTGCCGTCCGGGACGACCTGCCGGTCCCGGCCGTCCACGTCCGCCAGCCGCAGGTTGTCCCAGGCCGCGAGCGGCCCGCCGTTCGCGGCCGCGGCCGCCCGGCACGCCGCCGAGCCCGCCCGCTCGCCGCCCTGCGGGGAGCAGGCCACGGTCCGGCTCACCGGATCGACCGGCGCCCCGTGCGCCCGCGCCGGACCGGCCACCCACAGCGGCAGCAGCAGCGAGGTCATGAGGGCGGCCGCGAGCGCGGCGCGGCGGGTGCTCGTCGGGGGCATGCGGCTGCGTCTCCTCGTGCCGGGGCGGTGACGTCCGGTGTGCAGTACGGGACACCGGCCCGACGCGTTCACCTCGTCACCAGCCGTTCGAAAAGGGGCACATGAGCCGGCGGCGCCCGGCCATAGAGGGTGTGTTTCCGGCCGGATCGAGGGTTTCCCCCGTATCCCGATGACCAGCCCTTTGCCTATCGTTCCTGCACAGCTGACCCACAGGTGACCCCGAACGGTCCGCTTCTGTCTCGCGCCTGGCCGGCCACCGCGTCGCTCCCGCTTTTCGAACGACCCCCCCTCCGCTTCGACGACGAAGCGACTCCACCGCCGCTCCGCCCAGCCCGGAGTCCGGCCACGAAAGGCAGACTGTGCGTACCTCCCCAACGCTCAGACGGAAGCTGATATCCGTCGCCGCCGTCTCCGCCGCCCTGCTGACCGCCGCCCCCGCCACGGTCGCCGTCGCCCAGGAGTCCGCCCCCACCCCGGCGGCCGTCCCCGCCGCCCAGACCGAGGCCGCCCCGGGCACCCCGGCCGAGCGCCTCATCGTCGGCTACAAGTCCGGCGCCAGCGAGGCCGAGTCCAACAAGGCGGCCGCCGCCGACGCCGCGGCCAAGGCCGAGAAGACCGGCGAGGACGTCGACTTCCAGCGCCGCCTCGGCACCGGTGCCGCCCTCGTCGACCTGGGCACCGCCCCCACGCGGGCCTCCGTCGCCGACGTCGTCGCCGCCTACCGCGCCGACCCGCAGGTCGCCTACGTCGTGCCGGACCGTCTGAACAAGCCGACGGCCGTGACCCCGAACGACACCGAGTACGCCAAGCAGTGGGACCTGTTCGAGTCCACCGCGGGCATGAACGTCCCGGCCGCCTGGGACACCAGCACCGGCTCCGGCGTGACCGTCGCCGTCATCGACACCGGCTACGTCGCCCACTCCGACCTGGCCGCGAACATCGTCGGCGGCTACGACTTCATCTCCGACACCGCCGTCTCCGTCGACGGCAACGGCCGCGACAGCAACCCGGCCGACCCGGGCGACTGGTACAACGCCGGCGAGTGCGGCGCGGGCATCCCGGCCTCGAACTCCTCCTGGCACGGCACCCACGTGGCCGGGACCATCGCCGCCGCCACCCACAACGGCAAGGGCGTCGCCGGCATCGCCTACGGCGCGAAGATCTCCCCGGTCCGCGTGCTGGGCAAGTGCGGCGGCTACGACTCCGACATCATCGACGCCATCACCTGGGCGTCCGGCGGCACCGTCTCCGGCGTGCCCGCCAACACCAACGTCGCCAAGGTCATCAACATGAGCCTCGGCGGGGGCGGCGCCTGCTCCACCGCCACCCAGAGCGCCATCAACGGCGCGGTGAACCGCGGCACCACGGTCGTCGTCGCGGCCGGCAACGAGAACACCAACGCCTCCAGCTCGTCCCCGGCGAACTGCGGCAACGTCATCACCGTCGCCGCCACCAACCGCGCCGGCAGCCGCGCCTCGTACTCCAACTACGGCACGGTCGTGGACATCTCCGCCCCCGGCGGCGAGATCCGCACCACCACCGCCAACGGCATCCTGTCCACGCTGAACTCCGGCACGAAGACGCCGTCGACCGAGAGCTACGCCTTCTACCAGGGCACCAGCATGGCCACCCCGCACGTCGCGGGCCTGGCCGCCCTGATGAAGTCGGCGAACTCCGCCCTCACCCCGGCGCAGATCGAGTCGGCCATCAAGGCCAACGCCCGTCCGCTGCCCGGCACCTGCTCCGGCGGCTGCGGCGCCGGCCTCGCGGACGCGGCCAGGACGGTCCAGGCCGTCAAGGGCGGCACGTCCACCGGCACGACCTTCACCAGCACCACCGCCGTCGCCATCCCGGACAACGGCGCCGCGATCGAGTCGCCGATCAGTGTCACGGGCCGCAGCGGCAACGCCCCGTCGGCCCTCCAGGTCGGCGTCGACATCACCCACACCTACCGCGGCGACCTCGTCATCGACCTGGTCGCGCCGGACGGCTCGACCTACCGTCTGAAGTCGGCCGCGTCGGACTCCGCCGACAACGTGAACACCACCTACACCGTGAACGCCTCGGCCGAGGTCGCCAACGGCACCTGGAAGCTGCGCGTCCAGGACACCGCGGCGCAGGACACGGGCACGCTGAACAGCTGGAGGCTGACCTTCTGATCCTCCCTCGGGAACGCTGAGACGAGGCAGGGCCCAAGCGGGCGGGCCGGCCGGTGCGGATGGGGCACCGGCCGGCCCGCCTTTTTCGCGCGGTCCTCACCGTTAGAAACCGAACCCGCTGTTTTCTTTGACCAGTTGCGCTGGTTTTGCCGGATGTGCGCCCGCACTCCGGCACACTGCTGTGATGAGCGTCCTCTGAGGGTGAGTTATCGTGTACGGGGGGTAAAAACAAACGGCATGACCCGTTCATTTCCGTCCCGGGAGAGTTCAGTCGATGGCGAGGCAGTTGCGAGCCGAGCAGACCCGCTCGACGATCATCACGGCCGCCGCTGACCTGTTCGACCGTCGCGGCTACGAATCGACCAGTCTCAGCGACATCGTGGAGCACGCCCATGTCACCAAGGGCGCCCTGTACTTCCACTTCGCCGCCAAGGAGGATCTCGCCCACGCGATCCTCGAACTCCAGTCGCACACCGCCCGGCGGCTCGCGGCCGAGACCGACCAGCGCGGCCACACCTCCCTGGAGGCGCTGATGCGCCTCACCTTCGGCATCACCCGCATGTCCGTCGAGGACCCGGTCCTGCGGGCCGGACTGCGGCTCGCCACCGGCGGGATCCGTCCCCGGCCGCCCCTGAGCCACCCGTTCACGGAGTGGCTGGACATCGTCACGGCCCGGCTGGTCGGGGCCGTCAAGGAGTCGGACGTCCACCCCGACATCGACATCGACGTCGTGGCCCACTCCCTGGTCTGCTTCTTCGTCGGCACCCGGGTCGTGGGCCGCTCCCGCGAACCGGTCGCCCGCCAGCCCCGCCGCACCGCGGAGATGTGGAACATACTCATCCGCGGCCTGGTCCCGGTGACCCGCCGCGCCCGCTACCTGAGCCTGGCGGCCCGCCTGGAACGGGAGATCGTGCCGGTGTGACCGCGGCGCCGCGCTCGGCACCCGGCGCGGCGCACCCGCGCGTTACGGTGAGCCCCATGCCCGACACCCCCACCGCGCCCCTGCTCCTCGGCAACCGGCCGGGCTCGTTCCCGCACAGCGTGCTCGCCGAACGGCACCCCGCCATCATCCGGCAGGTCCGCGAGGCCTTCCCCTACGAACCGGCGCAGCACCGCGCCCTCGACGCGCTGCTGGCCAACTGCACCGCGGGCACGATCGAACCCCTCCCCGCCGACGCCCACGACCGGGACGACTGGGACGCCTGGGGGCTGCCCGCCCACACCGGCCGCTCCTGGTTCGACGTGCCGTGGCTCTGGTCCGAGAGCTGGTTCTACCGCCGGCTGCTGGAGGCCGTCGGCTACTTCGGCCCCGGACCCTGGCAGGGCATCGACCCCTTCCGCCCCTTCAAGCGGGCCGAACTCGACGCCCCCGAGACCGACGAGGAACTCGCCGCCCTCGACGACCTCGCCGGCCGGCCCGCCGAGGAACGGGCCCGGGCGCTGCTGCACGGCTCCCTCTGGGGCAACCGCGCCGACCTCGGCTTCCGCCTGTCCGCCGAAGGCGCCCGGGAGACGCAGGCCGTGCCCGGCCTGGTGGCCGACGACAGCGACCGGCTGTGGTCCCTGCTGGACAGCGCCCGCCCGGGCACGCTCTGCCTGGTCGCCGACAACGCCGGACGCGAACTCGTCCCCGATCTGCTGCTGATCGCCCACCTTCTGGCCGAAGGGCGCGTCGAGCGGGCGGTCCTGCACGTCAAGCCCACCCCCTACTACGTCTCCGACGCCACCACCGCCGACGTCGTCGACGCCCTGCGCCGCCTGACCGGGGCCGGGGGAGCGGCCGCCGGGTACGGGCGGACGCTGTGGTCGGCCCTGTCCGACGGCCGGCTCGCCCTGCGCGCCCACGCCTTCTCCTGCGCCCCGCTGCCGTACGCGCAGATGCCCGCCGACCTGCGTGCCGAGTTCGCCGCGGCCACGCTCACCCTCGTCAAGGGCGACCTCAACTACCGCCGCCTGGTGGGCGACCGGCTCTGGGACCCGACCACGCCCTTCACGGACGTCACCGCGTACTTCCCCGGCCCGGTCGCCGCCCTGCGCACCCTGAAGTCCGAGGTGATCACCGGCCTCGACGCGCGCACCGTGGCCGCCCTGGACGCCGCGGAGGGCGGACGCTGGCGCACCGCCGGCACGCACGCGCTGATCCAGGCCGGACAGGTGGGGTCCGGCCCCCGCGACAGCGGCCCGATTCACGCGATGGTGTGATCATGTCCTGCCTCGCGGATGCCGCCGTGGGGCGCCGGGTAGGGCCCCGGCCATGACGCAGCCGTTCACACTCCCGCACTTCTACATGCCGCACCCCGCGCGGCTGAACCCCCATCTCGAGGAGGCCCGGGCGCACTCGACGGAGTGGGCGCGCGAGATGGGCATGCTGGAGGGATCCGGAGTCTGGGACCGAGCCGACCTCGACGCGCACGACTACGGCCTGCTCTGCGCCTACACCCACCCCGACTGCGACGGGCCCGCGCTGTCCCTGATCACCGACTGGTACGTGTGGGTCTTCTTCTTCGACGACCACTTCCTGGAGATGTACAAACGCAGCCAGGACCGCGCCGCCGGCAAGGAGCACCTGGACCGGCTGCCCCTGTTCATGCCGCTGGACCTCGCGACCCCCGTACCGGAGCCGCGGAACCCGGTCGAGGCGGGCCTCGCCGACCTGTGGGCGCGCACGGTGCCCGCCATGTCCGAGGACTGGCGCCGCCGCTTCGCCGTGGCCACCGAGCACCTGCTGAACGAGTCGATGTGGGAGCTGTCCAACATCAACGAGGGGCGGATCGCCAACCCCGTCGAGTACATCGAGATGCGCCGCAAGGTCGGCGGCGCCCCCTGGTCGGCGGGGCTCGTCGAGTACGCCACCGCCGAGGTCCCCGCCTCCGTCGCCGGGTCCAGGCCGCTCCGGGTGCTGATGGAGACGTTCTCCGACGCCGTCCACCTGCGCAACGACCTGTTCTCCTACCAGCGCGAGGTGGAGGAGGAGGGCGAGAACAGCAACGGCGTGCTCGTCCTGGAGACCTTCTTCGGCTGCAGCACCCAGGAGGCCGCCGACACCGTCAACGACGTCCTCACCTCCCGGCTGCACCAGTTCGAGCACACGGCGTTCACCGAAGTGCCCGCGCTGGCCCTGGAGAAGGGCCTGACGCCGGACGAGGTCGCGGCCGTGGCGGCGTACACCAAGGGCCTGCAGGACTGGCAGTCCGGCGGCCACGAGTGGCACCTGCGCTCCAGCCGCTACATGAACGACAACGCGGTGCGCGGGGGCAGCCCCTGGCCGGGGTGCAGCGGCATGGGCACCTCCGCCGCCGACGTGCGCTCCCTGCTCGCCGCGACCGGCGCCGAGCGCGTGCGCTCCTCCACGCACGTGCCGTACCAGAAGGTCGGGCCGTCGCGGATCCCCGACATCCGGATGCCGTTCCCGCTGGAGCTCAGCCCGCACCTGGACCGTTCCCGGCGCAACCTCACCGACTGGGTGAACCGGATGGGCATCCTCGCCGAGGGCGTCTGGGACGCGGACAAGCTCAGGGCCTACGACCTGCCCCTGTGCGCCGCGGGCCTGGACCCGGACGCCACCCCGGAGGCCCTCGACCTCAGTTCGCAGTGGCTCGCCTGGGGCACCTACGGCGACGACTACTACCCGCTGGTTTACGGCCACCGCCGCGACCTGGCCGCCGCCCGGCTGACCACGGCCCGGCTGTCCGACTGCATGCCGGTCGACGGCGGACAGCCGCCGGTCCCGGCCAACGCCATGGAACGCGGTCTGATCGACCTGTGGCTGCGCACCACGGCGGACATGACGCCGCAGGCGCGGCGCACCCTCAAGGCCGCCATCGACGTCATGACCGAGAGCTGGGTGTGGGAGCTGTCCAACCAGCTCCAGAACCGCATCCCCGACCCGGTCGACTACCTGGAGATGCGCCGGGCCACCTTCGGCTCCGACCTCACCCTGAGCCTGTGCCGGCTGGGACACGGCCCGGCCGTCCCGCCCGAGGTCTACCGCAGCGGCCCGGTCCGGTCGCTGGAGAACGCCGCGATGGACTTCGCGTGCCTGGTCAACGACGTCTTCTCGTACCAGAAGGAGATCGAGTTCGAGGGCGAGATCCACAACGCGATCCTCGTCGTGCAGAACTTCTTCGGCTGCGACTACCCGACCGGCCTCGGCATCGTGCACGACCTGATGAGCCAGCGCATGCGGCAGTTCGAGCACGTCGTCGAGCACGAACTGCCCGTCCTGTACGACGACTTCCGGCTCGGCCGGGAGGCGCGTGCCGCCATGGCGACCTATGTGGCGGACCTGCGGAACTGGCTGTCCGGCATCCTGAACTGGCACCGCCAGGTGGACCGCTACAAGGACGAGTGGCTCTCCCGGCGGGCCCACGGCTTCCTCCCCGGCCGGCTGCCGGCCGTGCCCGTGCCCGCCCTGGGCTGAGGGCGGCGTTTTCCGGCCAGATCCTCCCGCACCGGGACATGACGGAACCCCCGGCGGTGCGTCGGGGGTCTTCCAGGGTGCAAGGAAAACGACAGGCACCACACGGGGGATTCACCTTGACCGACATCATCGAAAGGCCCGGCGCCCGCACCGAGCCCGGGGCGCAGGACCCGGCACCCGCGCCCGCCGAGCTGACGCCGTACCTCGCACCGCTGCCCGTCCCGCCCGTCCTGCGTCCGGCGGGCGGCGACGTGCTGCGCGAGACCGAGATCGCCCTGCGCCCCGCCTGGGTGCGCCTGCACCCGCAGCTGCCGCCCACGCTGATGTGGGGCTACGACGGCCAGGTGCCCGGCCCGACCATCGAGGTGCGGCGCGGACAGCGGGTGCGCATCGCCTGGACCAACCGCATCCCGGAGGACAGCGAGTACCCGGTGACCTCCGTGGAGGTGAAGCTGCGCCGGGACGGCCGCCCCCAGTCGAGCACCGAGCCGGGCCGCGACGGGGCCGCACCGAACCAGGACGTCGCCGCCCTGCCCGCCTGGTCCGTGACGCACCTGCACGGCGCGCAGACGGGCGGCGGCAACGACGGCTGGGCGGACAACGCGGTCGCCACCGGCGACGCCCAGCTCTCCGAGTACCCGAACGACCACCCGGCGGTGCAGTGGTGGTACCACGACCACGCCATGAACATCACCCGGTGGAACGTGATGGCGGGCCTGTACGGCACCTACCTCGTGCGCGACGACGAGGAGGACGCCCTGCACCTGCCGTCCGGCGAGCGGGAGATCCCGCTGCTGCTGGCCGACCGCAACCTCGACACCGACGAGGACGGCCGGCTCAACGGCCGGCTGCTGCACAAGACGGTCATCGTCCAGGACGCGAACCCGGAGACGGGCAAGCCGGTCTCCCTCCCGTTCACCGGCCCGTACTCCACGGTCAACGGACGGATCTGGCCGTACCTCGACGCGGACGCCGCCTGGTACCGGTTCCGGCTGGTCAACGCCTCCAACGCGCGCATCTACAACCTCGTCCTGGTCGACGAGGACGACAACCCGGTGCCGGGCGTGCTGCACCAGATCGGCAGCGACGGCGGGCTCCTGCCGCGTCCCGTCCCCGTCGACTTCGACGCAGGCCTGCCGACGCTGACCGCGGCCCCGGCCGAGCGCTTCGACCTGCTGGCCGACTTCCGGGGGCTCGCGGGCCGGACGCTGCGGCTGGTCGACAAGGGCCGCAACCAGCCGCCGGGCGTGCCGGACCCGGCCGGTGACGTGCCGTACCCGGACGTGATGGAGTTCCGGATCCGGCAGACCTGCGAACCGGACACCTTCGAGCTGCCGACGGTCCTCTCCGGCTCCTTCCGCCGGCTCACCCACGACATCGGGCACGGCCACCGCCTGGTCGTCCTCACCCCGCCCGCCACCAAGGGCGCGGGCGGGCACCCCGAGATGTGGGAGATGGCCGAGGCCGGACACCCGCACGACATCCAGGTCCCGTCCGACGGCGTCATCCAGATCACCGGCCCGGACGGCACGACCAGGACGTACCGGCGCACGGCACGGACGTTCAACGACGCCCTCGGCTACACCATCGCCGAGGGCAGCCACGAGCAGTGGAGCTTCCTCAACCTCGCGCCGATCGTCCACCCGATGCACATCCACCTGGCCGACTTCCAGCTGCTCGGCCGGGACGCCTACGACGTGTCGGGCTTCGACCCGGCGGTGGGCGGCACCCGCACGCCGATCCGGTACGACGCCGGCACGAGCATCCCGCTCGCGCCCAACGAGCACGGCTGGAAAGACGTGTTCCGGGTGCCGGGAGACCAGATGCTGCGCGTCATGGGGAAGTTCGACGGCGCGCACGGCCGGTTCATGTACCACTGCCACCTGCTGGAGCACGAGGACATGGGCATGATGCGGCCTTTCGTCGTGATGCCCGCCCCGGTGCTGAAGTTCGACCACGGCGGGGGCCACGGCGGTCACGGGGAGGGCCGCACCGGCTGACGCGCCGGGGCCGTGCCGGGGCCGTGAGGGGCAGTCTCACTCGTTCGTGGCTCGTGGGCCGCCGACGGGCCGGGTAGAGCACCTGCCGAGATCGCTCCGGCATCCGCCGGAGCGATCGGCACCACCCGGAGGCGACCCATGGAACGAACCGCGCTGCGACCCAAGCCGATGCCGGGACAGGAGCCCGAGCCGTCACCGGCCACGGCGTCCGGACCGCCGCGCCGCCGCCCGCACGCCGCCCGGCGGCGCGGGCGGCGGCTGCTCAACGTGCTGCTGGCCGGGTTCGTCGGCGCCGTCCTGGTGCTGTCCGGGATCGGCCTGGGGGCGATGGGCGCCACGGTCGCCGGGCAGAGCGGGGTGCTCGACCCGCGCGGGCGGCACACACCCCCGCCCGCCCGTCCCTCGCCGGCGACGGCCGCCTCCGCGCACGCGCCCGCCGTGACCCTCGGTGTGCAGGTCATGGACGCGCGCAGGCCCGGGGCCGTGGTCGTCGGGCTCCATGTGCCCGGGCCGGCCCAGCAGGCGGGCCTGGTGCGCGGCGACGTCCTGCTGAACTTCGGCCCCACCCGCATCGACACGGCCGCCGACCTGGTACGGGCCGTCGCCCGGGCCCGCCCGGGGCGGGAGGTGACACTGACGGTGCGGCATCGCGGCGGCGGCTACGAACAGGTGACGGTCGTACCGGCCCTGGTCACATGAGCCACGAGCGAGGCGGGCCAGGGCGGGGTGCCGCCCGTGGGGCGCACGGAGTCGAGGCACCCTGCGCCGGGGCAAGCCCGCGCAGGGCAGGGTGGCCGGGGCGGGGCGGGGGTGTGCACGGGGTCGGCGGCCGGGGCAGGGGGTCCGTTGCCGGGTGGGGTGTGCACGGGCCCGGGGGCCGGGCAGGGGACTGGCTCACGGGCTCGGTGGCCGGACAGGGCGCTTACGTACTCGGCGGCGGGCAGGGGGTCCGTTGCCGGGTGGGGGGTGTACGGGCAGGGGGCCGGCTCACGGGTTTCGGTGGCCGGGCAGGGTGCCGCGGTCGGCGTGGTCGCCCGGGGGAAAGCCCGCAGACGGCTCGCGCCGCCCCCTTCGGCCGGGCAGGATGCTGCCCGTAGCCCCTTCGTCCGTCCTGGGAGGCCCGGATGACCGCGAGCACGGCCGCGTCCTTCACCGCCGACGACTACCGGGCCCGCATGGAGCGCGCCGCGCGGGCCGCCGCGGAGGCCGGGCTCGCCGGCCTGCTCGTCGCCCCCGGGCCGGATCTGGTGTGGCTCACCGGATACACGCCCCCGGCCGTCACCGAGCGGCTCACCCTGCTGGTGCTGGCCGCCGGGCAGGACCCCGTCCTCGTCGTCCCCGCGCTGGAGGCGCCGGACGCGCTCCGGGCCGCCGGCGCGCCCGCCCTGACGCTGCGCGACTGGACCGACGGCAAGGACCCCTACGCCGCCACCGCCGCGCTCCTGGACCCGGCGGGCCGCTTCGGCATCAGCGACAACGCCTGGGCGCTGCACCTGCTGGCGCTGCTGCGGGCCCTGCCGGGCGGCTCCTTCGCCTCGCTCACCGAGGCCCTGCCGATGCTGCGCGCCGTCAAGGACGCGGCCGAACTGGAGCTCATGGCGGCCGCGGGGGCCGCCGCCGACGCCGCGTTCGAGGAGATCCGCGCCGTTCCCTTCGCCGGCCGCCGGGAGTCCGAGGTGGCGGCGGACCTCGACCGGCTGCTGCGCCGGCACGGCCATGAGCAGGTCGACTTCACCATCGTCGCCTCGGGCCCCAACGGCGCCGACCCCCACCACGAGGCCGGCGACCGGGTCATCGCCCGCGGCGACATGGTCGTCCTCGACTTCGGCGGCCTGAGGAACGGCTACGGCTCCGACACCTCCCGCACGGTCCACGTCGGCGCGCCCACCGACGAGGAGCGCCGGGTCCACGACGTGGTGCGCGCGGCCCAGGAGGCCGGTTTCCGCGCGGTGCGGCCGGGGGCCGCCTGCCAGGACGTCGACCGGGCCGCCCGCGCCGTGATCGCCGACGCCGGGTACGGCGACCACTTCATCCACCGCACCGGCCACGGCATCGGCGTCACCACCCACGAGCCGCCCTACATGATCGAGGGCGAGGAGCAGCCCCTGGTGCCCGGCATGTGCTTCTCCGTGGAGCCCGGCATCTATCTGCCGGGCCGGTTCGGCGTGCGCATCGAGGACATCGTCACCGTCACCGAGGACGGCGGGCGGCGCCTGAACGACACCACCCGCGAGCTGGTCATAGTGGAGTGAGGCCACCGATGTCCCCCGCACGCCTCACGAACGGCAACGGCGCGACCATGACCCAGGCACCCACCCCCACCGCGGAGACCGTCCGCCGGCTGGTCCTGTCCCTGCTGAAGGACGGCAGCCAGGCGAACGCCGGCGCGCGGGACGAGCGCGGCGGGGACACCGCGCGCCACGGCGGCCCCGACGTCCGGCCCGCCACCGAGGGCACCGAACCCACCACCTGGTGGGTCGGCACGCGCCACGTGCTGCGCCTCGCCGCCGACCGCGAGGCCACCGCGCGCCGGCGCCGCGAACTGCGCCTGCGCGACCTCGTCCGCCCGCACGTCCCGGTCGCCGTCCCGGCCAGCGTCGCGCACGGCGAATGGGCCCCCGGGCTGGTCTACACGCTGGACACCAGGCTGCCCGGCGGGTCGGGCGAACGGCACGACGTGTCCGCCGTCGGCGAGGCCGACCTCGCCGGGCTGCTCACCGGACTGCGCGAGGTGCCGGTCCGGCAGGCCGAGACCCTCGGTGTGCCGCGCCTGGCGCCCCGCTCCCTGGAGTCGCTGCGCCGGGCCGCCGTACGCGCCGCCCAGCGCCTGGACGAGGCCGACGAGTTCGACGCCGCCCGGCTGCACCAGCTGACCCCGCCCGCCGCGGCCCAGCTGGCCGCCCAGCCCCATGCGGCCGTCCTCACCCACCACGCCCTGAGCGCGGGGCACCTGGTGGTCGGCTCGGACGGCCGGGTGCGCGGCGTGCTCGGCTGGTCCGCGGCCGTGATCGGCGACCCGGCCGAGGACATCGCGGGCCTCGCGCTCGCCGTCGGCGCGCCGGCCGCCGTGCGCGCCGCCACCCTCGCCGGCTACGGCGCACGGCCCTGCCTGCGCGGGCTGTGGCTCGCCCGCTGCGACGCCGTCGTCGGCCTCGCCGGGGCCCTCACCGGCACGGACACCACCCTGCCGCGCATCCGGCTGCGCCACGCCTGGGAGCCGATCCTGCTGGAACGGGTGACGGACCTGGGCGCCACGGACGACGCCCTGTGACCCGCCCCGGGTGAGTCAGTCCTGGAGCAGCACCACGCCCGACTCGCCGGGCAGCCGTACCACCCCGTCCTCCCCGGGCGCCTCCACCGGCTCCCAGGCGGCCAGCACGCGCGCGTGGGGCACCCCGAGCGGCAGTTCGGCCGGCTCCGGGGCCAGGTTCACCGCCACGAGGACATCCCCGCGCCGGAACGCCAGCCAGCGCCGCTCCTCGTCGTAGGCCACCTTCGTGTCGGCGAGGTCCGGATCGGTCAGGTCGGGCTGCTCGCGGCGCAGGGTCAGGAGCCGGCGGTACCAGGCCAGCACGCGCGCGTGCGGCTCGCGTTCCGGCTCGGACCAGTCCAGGCAGGAACGGTCCCGGGTCGCCGGGTCCTGCGGGTCGGGCACGTCCTCCTCCTTCCACCCGTGCGCGGCGAACTCCCGCCGCCTGCCCCGGCGTACGGCGTCCGCCAGCTCCGGGTCGGTGTGGTCGGTGAAGAACTGCCAGGGCGTGCCCGCGGCCCACTCCTCGCCCATGAAGAGCATCGGCGTGAACGGCGCCGTCAGCACCAGCGTGGCGGCACAGGCGAGCAGCCCGGGCGAGAGCAGCGCCGAAAGGCGGTCGCCCTGGGCGCGGTTGCCGACCTGGTCGTGGGTCTGGCTGTAGCCGAGCAGCCGGTGCCCGGCCACCCGGGTGCGGTCCAGGGGACGCCCGTGGTGGCGCTCGCGGAAGCTGGAGTAGGAACCGTCGTGGAAGTAGCCGCCGCCGAGGGTCTTGGCGAGCCCGCCGAGGGAGGCCCGTGCGAAGTCGGCGTAGTAGCCCTGCGCCTCGCCGGTCAGCACGGTGTGCAGGGCGTGGTGGAAGTCGTCGTTCCACTGCGCGTGCAGCCCGAGGCCCCCCTCGGCGCGGGCGGTGATGAGCCGCGGGTCGTTCAGATCCGACTCGGCGACCAGGAACAGCGGCCGCTCCACCTCGGCGGCCAGGGCGTCCACGGCCGTCGACAGCTCCTCCAGGAAGTGCAGCGCGCGCGTGTCCACCAGGGCGTGCACCGCGTCCAGCCGCAGCCCGTCCAGCCGGTAGTCCCGCAGCCACGCCAGCGCACTGCCGATCAGGAACGCGCGCACCTCGTCCGAGCCGGGCGCGTCCAGGTTCACCGCCGCGCCCCACGGCGTGTGGTGCGTGTCCGTGAGGTACGGCCCGAAGACGGGCAGGTAGTTGCCGGACGGGCCGAAGTGGTTGTGCACCACGTCGAGAACCACGCCCAGGCCGAGTTCGTGGGCGCGGTCCACGAAGCGTTTCAGCGCCTCGGGCCCGCCGTACGGCTCGTGCACCGCCCACAGGCTGACGCCCTCGTAGCCCCAGCCGTGGGTGCCCGGGAAGGGGGTGAGCGGCATCAGTTCCACGTGGGTGACGCCCAGTTCGGCGAGATGGCCGAGCCGCTCGGCGGCCGCGTCCAGGGTGCCCTCGGGGGTGTACGTGCCCACGTGCAGTTCGTAGAGCACCGCCCCGGGCAGCGGGCGCCCGCGCCAGGGCACGCGCCAGGTGTAGCGCTCGTGCTCGACGACGGCGCTCAGCCCGTCCGGGCCGTCCGGCTGACGGCGCGAGCGCGGGTCGGGCAGCACCGGCCCGTCGTCCAGCGCGAAGCCGTACCGGGAGCCCTCGCGCGCCTCCGCCTCGCCCCACCACCATCCCGCCCGTTCCGGATCGCGCTCCAACGCGCGCGTGACGCCGTCGCACTGGAGCGTCACTCGGCCGGCCTGCGGTGCCCACACCTCGAACTGCACGGACGGTTCCCCTTCGTCTGCTCACCGTGATGTAGCCCGTCCATGGTGCGTCAAACGCGATCAATCCGCTGGTGCATCCACCCTTTTGCGGCGGGTCCCGCCGGGTACGCGCGCGCGGCGGGCGTTCACCCGTTTCCTGGACAGCCCGGCCGCACTGCCCGACAATCACGACGTGACGTCGTCCTTCGAGTTCAACACGTACCCCGCGCGGCTCTCCGACGCGGAGCGCGACAGGGCGCTGCGGGTACTGCGTGACGGCGTCGCCATGGGCCGCCTGTCCCACGACACGTTCATCCACCGCATGGAGCTGGCGCTCGCCGCCCGCCGCCCGGACGAGCTCGCGGTGCTCACCGCCGACCTCCCCACGGAGAACAGGTTCGCCCGCCTGCTGTTCGGCTCCGTCGAGGCGGTCTCCGGATTCACCGTGCGACTGCGCCGGGCCTGGCAGGCCGAGCGGCTGCCCAAGCTGCTGCTGCCACACCCGGCGCACGGCCATCCGCTGCGCATAGGACGCGACCCCGCCAGCGGGCTGCGCCTCAACCACGAGACGGTCTCCCGCGTCCACGCCGAACTGCGCCACCAGGGCGGCATGTGGGTCCTGCGCGACCTCGGCTCCACCAACGGCACGACGGTGAACGGCCGGCGCGTGGTCGGCGCGGCCGTCGTCCGCGAGGGCGACCAGGTGGGCTTCGGGCACATGCTGTTCCGGCTGTCCGCCACCTGACCGAAAACCGCGCCGCGGCCGGGCCCCGACCTCGGCCCGCCCGGCCGCCGGTCCTTCCGGAATGGCCGAAACCCTCTTGTGGGCCGCGGTGTTGACGTACCCCCGAAGTCGTGACTGACTGTGCGTACGCCATGCACTCCTGGTGAACCGTCGGCGCCGCATCGGAGGTGTGCCCTGCCGCCCCTCCCGCGCTACCCGACCGTCGACGAACTGGGCTCCCGGGCCGCCGCGCTCGTCGCCCGCCATCCCCGGCACGCCCGGCTGCGCCGGGTCGGAACGTCCCGCGCGGGCACGCCCCTGTGGCTGCTGTCCGTCGGGCACGGCGACCGCCAGGCCCTGGTCGTCGCCGGACCCCACGCCAACGAACCCGTGGGCGGCGCCACCGTGCTGCGCCTGGCCGAGCGTGCCCTGGCCGACCCGCGGCTGACCGAGGGCGCGGACGCCACCTGGAACCTGCTGCTCAGCCTCGACCCGGACGGCCTGCGCCGCAACGAGGGCTGGCTGACCGGCCCCTACAGCCTCGGCCGGTACTTCCGGAACTTCTTCCGGCCCGGCTTCCTGGAACAGCCCGAATGGCTGCCCGACGGCGCGGCCGCCGCCGTCCTGCCGGAGACCCGCGCCCTCCTCGACGTCCAGGACGAACTGCGGCCCTTCCTCCAGTGCTCCCTGCACGGCGTCGACGTCGGCGGCGGCTTCGTCGAACTCACCCACGACCTGCCCGGCCTCGACCGGCGCCTGGCCCACATCGCCGCCCGGCTCGGCATCCCCCGCGAACTCGGCGCCTACGACGCGCTGTACTGGCCCGGTCTCGGGCCCGCCGTCTACCGCATCCCGCCGCCGCGCCGGGCCGATCTGGCCGCCGCCATCACGGAGGCCGCCGTCGAGTCGACGTGGTTCCACCCGTACCGCCACGGCACGGTGACCGCGGTCGTGGAGGCGCCCATGTGGGGTGTGACGGCCGTGTCGGACGCGGCGCCGCCCGGCGACCCGGACGCGGTGCTGCGCGCCGTCAGCGGCACGCTGCGCCACGACACGGGCCTCCTGCGGCACCTGCTGGCCCGGATCCGGCCGCACCTGGCCGGGGCGCGCGACGCGGCGCGCCTGCTCGCCCCGGTCGACGACTACCTGCTGGTCTGCCCCGGCCTGGCCGACGCCTGGGACCCCGACACCGGCACCGGCGCGGCCCACCCCCTGCCCTCCCTCAGCACCGCCCACCTGGCGGCCCTGCGCATCTCCGGACGGCGGCTGGCCCTGCGCACCGCCGGGCTGCTCCACCAGCTGGTGCGGGCCGCCGGCCACGATCCGGCCGGGGCGCTGCCGGAGCTGGACCGGCTGATCGACGCGTGGTGCGCCGACTACCGCGACGGCTGCGGGGCACGCTGGATCCCGGTCGCCCGCCAGGCGGAGTACCAGGCACGGGTGGTGCTGTCGGCGTTCGAACTCGCCGGACGGCTGCCGCGCGCGCACGCGGGCCCGGGCGCGGGGGAGGGCGGGGTGACGGTGCGCGGCGGGGGCGCCGGCGCGGCGGGGACGACCCCCTGACGCCGGCGCCCTAGCCGGTCTCCTCGCGCGCGTGCAGCGCCGCCGCGACCACGGTCCGCGACTGGTGCTCGACCTGGTTCTCCAAGGGCACCCAGCGGGCGCGGAAACGTTCCGCGAAGGCGTCGCTCCAGGTCGCCACGAGGTGTTCCAGCTGCTGCGCGGCCCGCTCGTCCGTCCCGCGCAGCACCCGCCGCAGCATGGCCGCCGCCCGCAGCGGCACGCGCCGTGCGAAGGCGTCCACACTGCCGACGTACGCCATCGTCCGGTCGGCGGGCGGGGTGTGCACCAGGTCGGAGGCCAGCCCCGGCACCAGCTCCAGGCCCCACCGGGCGGCCCGCAGCAACGGCCCGTCCAGCTCGCCGAGCCGGGGCAGCGCGCCCTCCAGCACGCGCGTCACCTCCAGGGCGTCGCGCTGCAGCCGGCGCGCGAGCCGCCCGATCGCCGCGGCCGGGGCCGGATGCGGAGCCGGGTCGTCCACCAGGTCGCTCGCCCACATCGGCACCTCGACCACGGCGGTGAGGCCGCCGTAGCGGTGGGCGTGGAACCAGGTGCTGTGCCGTGCGTCGTCCGGCAGGCTCGGGTACGCCGGGCCGATCCCCGGCGCGGGCATCACGTGCACGCCGGGCCCGGACGCCGGCCAGCCCGCGGCGTCCGAGGCGCCGGTCTCCACGGGTATGTGCAGCTCCGCGGCGGACTTGGCGAACGGCTCGGCGAGGCCGGGCACGTCCTTCGTCAGCTGCACCCAGCTGCCGCCCAGGTCGGTGCCGTGCAGGGTCACCTGGAGGTAGGGACGCAGCTCGTCGATGACGCCGGTCAGCGCGCGCGTCTCGGGCGGCAGCCGGTCGGGCGGCAGCACGGACGGCGCCCACTCCGGCTGCTCCGGGCCCGCGGGCCGGAAGAAGCCGAGGTGGTAGTCGAACAGGCTGCGCGGCGCCGGCGTCACGTGCAGACTCGCCCCGTCGGGGTCGGCGCACAGCAGGAAGTGCCAGGAGATGCCGTCGCGCAGCTCCCGCTGCTCCAGCACCCGCCGGGCGAGCGCGAGGAGTGTGCAGGAGCCGGTCGGCTCGTTGGCGTGGGCGCCCGCCACCACCAGCACGGCGCGGCGGGCCCGGCCCACGGACAGCAGGTGCAGCGGCCGGCCGGCCCGTGAGGCGCCCACCTGCCGCAGGGTGCACACGCCGGGGCGTTGGGTGCTCAACGCGCGGGCGGCACTGACCTGTTCGGTCACCGTCGGGTAGCGCAGCTCCGGCAGGACACTCACCCCCGTCACATCCGCCCGAGTTCGCAATCGCAGTACCCCACGGCCTCGGTGCGGTGTCAAGGGCGCCATGGGGGAGCCATGGGGGCGGCTCCAGGGGGCGCCCGGAAGCACTGGCCCCCCGGCCGGAGGCCGAGGACGGCCACGGACCCAGCCGCCCCCGAGCCCCCGGCCGCCGCCCGTCCGGCCCCCACGCCCACCACCACGACACGCGCCCCGGCCGCGATCGCGAGGCCCTAGTCGTCCAGGCGTTCCAGCAGGGCCACCGGCAGGCTCGTGAACAGTTCCGCCGCCCGGGCGTGCCCCGTGAACGCGCGGCCCGGCTCCAGCACGTCCGCCCAGCGGCCCGGCGGCAGCGGCAGCCGGGTGTCCCGCCAGCCGCCCGCCTCGGCGAGCCGCAGCGGCAGGCGCGTCACGGCCGTCACCACCTCACCGGACCGGGCGAACGCCAGGCAGTGCCCGGCGGCCGGGCCCTCGGCCGGCAGTGCCGTGTAGGTGGCCGTGTCGCCGAACGCGCCGGGCCGCCGGGCCCGCAGCCCCAGCGCCGCCCGGGTCACCGCGGCCTTCTCGCCGGACGTGCCGCCGGAGTCCGCGGGCGGGAAGTCCACCGCCCGCCGGTTGTCGGGGTCCACCAGGGCCCGGTACTCGGCCTCCGTGCCCTGGTAGACGTCCGGGACGCCCGGCATCGTCAGCTGCACCAGGGCCGTGCCCAGCACATTGGCCCGGATGTGCGGGGCGAGCGACGCGCGGAACGCGGCGATGCGCTCACCCGGCGCCCCGCACGGCCCGTCCGCCACGAACCGCGCGACCGCCTCCTCGTACGCCGGCTCCTGCTCCGTCCAGCTGGTGAACAGGCCCGCCTCCCGCACATGCTTCAGCAGCGCGCCCTGCACCCGCTCCGGCTCCGCCGGCCCCAGCCCGAACACCGTCTGCCAGGCCGCCCACGCCAGCTGCGCGTCCGGCACGCCCTCGCCGGAGCGGGTCACCTCCGCGAGGACGTCCGCCCAGCGGTCCGGGCACTCGGTGAGCACGTGCAGCGCCGCCCGGACGTCCGCACTGCGCTTGGTGTCGTGCGTCGAGGCCACCGTGCCGGTCAGCGGCCAGTCCCGCTGCAGACGCGCGCAGTAGGCGTGGAACTCCTCCGGCGACAGCGCGGGCGCTCCCGGGTTCCCGCCCACCTCGGTCGCCGACAGCAGCGGCACGTACCGGTAGAACGCGGTGTCCTCGACGGACTTCGCCCGCAGCGCCGACGAGGTCTGCGCGAACCGGGTGCGGAACTCCACCTGGGCCGGCCCGTCGCCGTAGCGCCCCAGTACCAGGTCGCGCACGACGTCCACCGCCCCGGCCTCCTCCGGCACCGCGAAGGCGGCCCGGGCCCCGGCCGCGGCCTCCTCGGTGACCACGGACGCCGCGTCGACCGACTCGTACGGCCGGTACACCTCCATGCGCACCAGCAGCTCCCGCAGGGCCGTGCGCAGTGCCCAGGGCGCGCGGTCGCGCAGCGCCGGCTCCGGCGAGGTCGCGCACAGCCGGGTCGCCACCCGCGTCAGACGCTCCGTCTCGGTCGCCAGCTCGTGCGTGAGCACCTTGTACGCCGCCCGCCGCACCGTCGCGTCCCACTGCCCGCCCCGGTCCGTCTGCGGGGCCGCGAACTGCCGGTACCGGCCGAGCAGCTCCCCGAAGCCGGCCGGGTCGGTGAAGACCCCGTCCACGTGCCGCAGGGCGTCGTAGCCGGTCGTGCCCGCCACGGGCCAGGAGGCCGGCAGGTGCTCGCCGTCGGCCAGGATCTTCTCCACGACCGTCCAGCGCCCGCCGGTCGCCTCGTGCAGCCGGGTGAGGTAGCCGTCGGGGTCGGCGAGCCCGTCGGGGTGGTCGATGCGCAGCCCGTCGATCACGCCCTCGTGCAGCACCTCCAGGATCTTGCCGTGGGTGGCCTCGAAGACCTCGGGGTCCTCCACCCGCACCCCGATGAGCTCGGAGATGCTGAAGAAGCGCCGGTAGTTGAGCTCGGTCCGGGCCAGCCGCCACCACACCGGCCGGTACCACTGCGCGTCCAGCAGATGCGGCAGGGGCAGGTCCTCGGTGCCCTCGCGCAGCGGGAACACGTGGTCGTGGTAGCGCAGGACGTCCCCGTCGACGCGCAGGTCGTCGAGCACCTCGCCCACGGGCCCGCCGAGCACCGGCAGCAGCACCTGGCCGTCCTGGGCCTCCCAGTCGATGTCGAACCAGCGCGCGTACGGCGACTTCGGGCCCTCGCGCAGCACCTCCCACAGGGCCCGGTTGTGGCGCGGGGACATGGCCATGTGGTTCGGGACGATGTCCACCACCAGGCCGAGCCCGTGCTCGCGCGCCGTGCGCGCCAGCGCCCGCAGCCCGTCCTCGCCGCCCAGCTCCTCGCGCACGCGCGCGTGGTCGACGACGTCGTAGCCGTGCGTCGAGCCGGGCACCGCCTCCAGGACGGGGGACAGGTGCAGGTGCGAGACCCCCAGCGAGGCCAGGTACGGCACGACGGCCGCGGCTGCTCCGAACGGGAAGTCGGGCTGCAGTTGCAGCCGGTACGTGGCCGTGGGCACCACCGGGTCAGGTCGCTCAGGTGTCATGGAGACGTACGTACCCGTCCCGGGCCGGTTCGTGCCCCCCGGTCCCTCCGGGTGCGCCGCGCGTCGCCCGGACGAGTGGCTCTCGCCGGGCGACACGGTGCCGCGCCGGGGCGGCGGGGGCGCGTGCGCGCGGGGCGGCTACACGGGCCGCTGGAGCACGGTCATGCTCCGGTCGGCCAGGGTCAGCCGGTCCCCGGCCTGCACCTTCGGGCCGGTGTCCGACGGCACGCCCCGCGGGAGCGCCGTGTCGACCACGACCTCCCACTGCCGCCCGTGGTTGACCGGGACGACGAATTCCAGCGGCTTGGGCGAGGCGTTGAACATCAGCAGGAACGAGTCGTCCGTGATGCGTTCGCCGCGCGCTCCCGGCTCCGAGATCGCGTTGCCGTTGAGAAACACGGTCAGCGCCGACGCCTGCGCCGAGTCCCAGTCCCGCTGGGTCATCTCCCGGCCGTCCGGGGTGAACCAGGCGATGTCGGACAGGTCGTCGTGCGTGCCTTCCACGGGCCGCCCGTGGAAGAAGCGCCGGCGGCGGAAGACCGGGTGGTTGCGGCGCAGCCACACCATCGCGCGCGTGAAGCCCAGCAGCTCGCTGCTCAGGCCCCCCTCGGCGTCCTCCGTCTCCTCGGGCCACTCCACCCAGGCCAGCTCGTTGTCCTGGCAGTAGGCGTTGTTGTTGCCGCGCTGGGTGCGGGCGAACTCGTCACCGTGGCTGATCATGGGCACGCCCTGGGACAGCATCAGCGTCGCGATGAAGTTCCGCATCTGCCGGGCCCGCAGCGCCAGCACGTCCGGGTCGTCCGTCTCGCCCTCGGCGCCGCAGTTCCACGACCGGTTGTGGCTCTCGCCGTCCCGGTTGTCCTCGCCGTTGGCCTCGTTGTGCTTGTCGTTGTAGGCCACCAGGTCGTGCAGGGTGAAGCCGTCGTGGCAGGTCACGAAGTTGATCGAGGCCAGCGGACGGCGCCCGTCGTCCTGGTAGAGGTCGGAGGAGCCGGTCAGCCGTGAGGCGAACTCCGCGAGGGTGCGCTGCTCGCCCCGCCACAGGTCCCGCACGGTGTCCCGGTACTTGCCGTTCCACTCGGTCCACAGCGGCGGGAAGTTCCCCACCTGGTAGCCGCCCTCGCCGACGTCCCACGGCTCGGCGATCAGCTTCACCTGGGAGACCACCGGGTCCTGCTGGACCAGGTCGAAGAACGACGACAGCCGGTCCACCTCGTGGAACTGCCGGGCCAGTGTCGCGGCCAGGTCGAAGCGGAACCCGTCCACGTGCATGTCCGTGACCCAGTACCGCAGCGAGTCCATGATCAGCTGGAGCACGTGCGGGGACCGCATGAGCAGGGAGTTTCCGGTCCCTGTCGTGTCCATGTAGTAGCGGGGGTCGTCGGTCAGCCGGTAGTAGCGCGGGTTGTCCAGGCCCTTGAAGGACAGGGTCGGGCCCAGGTGGTTGCCCTCGGCGGTGTGGTTGTAGACCACGTCGAGGATCACCTCGATCCCGGCCTCGTGCAGCGCCTTGACCGCCGACTTGAACTCCAGCACCTGCTGGCCCCGGTCGCCCCAGGACGCGTAGGCGTTGTGCGGGGCGAAGAAGCCGATCGTGTTGTAGCCCCAGTAGTTGTTCAGGCCCATGTCGACCAGGCGGTGATCGTTCACGAACTGGTGCACGGGCATCAGCTCCAGGGCGGTGACCCCGAGCTCGGTGAGGTGCTCGATGATCGCCGGGTGCGCCAGGGCCGCGTAGGTGCCGCGCAGCTCCTCCGGGAGCCCCGGGTGGCGCATGGTGAGGCCCTTGACGTGGGCCTCGTACAGCACGGTGTGGTGGTACTCGGTGCGCGGACGCCGGTCGTCGCCCCAGTCGAAGTAGGGGTTCACGACGACCGAGGTCATCATGTGCGGCGCCGAGTCGAGATCGTTGCGCCGGTCGGGATCGTCGAAGTGGTAGCCGTAGACCTCCTCGCCCCAGCGGATGGAACCGCTGATCGCACGCGCGTACGGATCGAGCAGCAGCTTCGCGGAATTGCACCGCAGCCCGTGCTCCGGTGCGTACGGACCGTGCACGCGGAAGCCGTACCGCTGTCCGGGCATGATGCCCGGCAGGTACGCGTGCCGCACGAACGCGTCGCTCTCGCGGAGCTCGATCGCCGTCTCCGAGCCGTCGTCGTGCAGCAGACACAGCTCTACTCGGTCCGCGGCCTCCGTGAAGACCGCGAAGTTGGTACCGGCGCCGTCGTACGTGGCACCGAGTGGATACGCCTCGCCAGGCCAGACCTGCATGGATAGGACTCTTTCAGGTGTGCGGCGCCGGTGGGGACGCCTTGGTCCCCGAGTCTCCCCGAATGTGGGGGGACCCCCTATGACTTATCTCCCTCCTGCCGAGTGACCACTACGGACGAGGTATGCCGAACCGATGGGGCCAGGACGTACTCCCGGGGCTGTGGGGGAGCAGGGGGAAGATGTGCGCACCATAGTGCACCGCCACCTGGGCAGGGCCGCGACGGCGACGGCCGGGGGCAACGAGGACGGACACGCGCGCTCCTACGAGATCGTCCGGGACGTACCACCAGGTACCCGGGACGCGGCCGAACCAAGCACGATCCCCGCAGCACGCAGCACGCAGCACGCAGCACGCAGCACGCAGCACGCAGCACGCAGCACGCAGCACGCGGCACGCGGCACGCGGCTGCGTCAGGCGGTCACGTCCCGAGGTCACCTCACGCGCAGCGGCGCGCGCGCCCCGCTCCACCGCCATGAATCCGCTCACGGGGGACGGGCCCCGGCGGCGGAACGGACGGCGGCGGCCGCTCCGTTGAGAACGATGCTGCCCATCGGGCTGCACCGCCGACCGCTCCCGGAGTACCCTTCCTTGATCGTTGACAAGGGGAGTGCTCAGGGGAGCGGAAGGCGGTGCGCGGGTGGGCTCGGGAGGGCTGGAGCTGCCCCCTGGTGACGAGGGTCACGAGGGGAACTCCGCAGACGTCCCGACCGGTGCCGTGTCCCTGGCACGGCCGATGGACGCGTCGGGCTCGATCGGTCCGGAGCTGGACTGGGGCGCCGACGCCTGGCGCGAGGTGCGCACCCGCGCCCAGCGGGCCGGCCGGGCCTACATCTGGCTGAACCTCGTCGAGCAGCGGCTGCGCGCGGTCGTGGCCGCGGTGCTGCGGCCCGTCTACGAACCCGTTCACGGCGACGACTGGGTGGTGGCCGCCGCCGGGCCCGCCGGGCAGGAATGGGTGCAGCGCGCGGTCGCCGTGCGCGAGGTCAGCCGCCGCAAGGGCTATCTGCTGGACCCGGCCGACGACAACGTGCTGTCCTTCCTCACCCTGCCGCAGCTGCGCGAGCTGATGGTGCAGCACTGGCCCTGCTTCGAGCCCTACTTCGACGACCGCCGGGACGTCGAGCTCGCCCTGGACGAGCTGGAGGTCACCCGGAACGTGGTCTCCCGCAACCGGGCCCTGTCCGAGGCCGTGCTGAACCAGGCCGAGCGGGCCTCGGCCCGGCTGCTGGAGATGCTGGGCGCCGGCGGAGACGTGCCGTCCGCGCGCCGGCTGCCCGTCGACGCGGTCGAGGACCTGGTCGGCGACCGGTACGCCGACGTGGTCGCCGTCCATCCCGACCGGGTGCGGCTGATGCGGCAGTTCCCCGCCGAGGACATCTTCGGCGGCGCCCGCCGCCTCGACGCCATCGGCATCGGCCTCAACCTGCTCGTGCAGAACTTCTCCGGCCGCCGCCTGGTCCGGCTCGCCGAGTCCGGCTGCCGGGTGCGGCTGCTGTTCCTCAACCCCGCCTCCAGCGCGGTCAAGCGGCGCGAGCGGGAGCTGGGCATCAAGCGCGGCGAGCTCAGCCGGGCCGTCGAGATGAACATCCTGCACATGCGCCGGGTGCGGGCCCGGCTGCGCGACCCGGGGGCCTTCGAGATCCAGGTCTTCGACGAGACGCCCCGCTTCACGGCCTACCTGGTCGACGGCGACGGCGCGGACGGCATCGCGGTCGTGCAGAACTACCTGCGCCGCACGCGCGGCATGGAGGCCCCGGTGTTCGTCCTGCGCAACGGCGGCAAGGTGGTCAAGTCGGGTGAGTCCGACGAAAGCGGCCTCTTCCCCACGTACCGCGAGGAGTTCGAGGTGATGTGGGCGGATTCGCGGCCGGTGTCGTGAACGGCGCTCCGCCCCGCGGCGGTTCGGCGGCCGGCGCCGGGCGGAGCGGAACGCGGTCCTCTGATTGTCAGTGGTGCGTGGGAAGGTGGGGACCACTGGGGGAACGCACCACAAGAAGGGGGGCCCGCCCATGGGCTGGCACCGGGAGCTGCTGATCGGCTTCGACCTGGAGACGACGGGCACGGATCCGCGCGAGGCGCGCATCGTCACGGCGGCCGTGATCGAGGTCAGAGGCGGGGAGCCGATGGGGCGCCGGGAGTGGCTGGCCGACCCCGGGGTGCCGATCCCCGAGGACGCGGTGGCGGTGCACGGCATCAGCAGCGAACGGGCCGCCGCCGAGGGCAGACCGGCCGACCGGGTCGCCGACGCCCTCGCCGACGTCCTGACCTCCTACTGGAAGACGGGCGTGCCGGTCGTCGCCTACAACGCCGCCTTCGACCTGACCCTGCTCTCCGCCGAGCTGCGCCGCCACGGCCTGCCGTCCCTGCGCGACCGCCTGGGCGGCGTGGACCCGGCCCCGGTCATCGACCCGTACACCATCGACCGTCAGGTCGACCGCTACCGCCGCGGCAAACGCAACCTTGAAGCGGTCTGCGCGGAGTACGGCGTCGTCCTCGACTCGGCGCACGACGCCCTGGCCGACGCCCTGGCGGCGGCCCGACTGGCCTGCGCGATAGCCGACCGCCACCCCAAGATCGCCACCCTCGGCCCGGCGGACCTGCACCACCGCCAGATCGAGTGGTACGCGCAGTGGGCGGCGGACTTCCAGAGCTTCCTGCGCGTCAAGGGCGACGCCACCGCGCTCGTCGACGGGGCGTGGCCGCTGCGGGAGTTGGCGGACGACCGGGTCTGAACCGGCCGCCCCGCCCTCAGAACGGATACCAGCGCACGGTCTCGTCGCCGTCCCTGAGGGACGCCACCCGCCGCTCGAACTCGGCCAGCGCCTTCGGATTGCCCGGCGCGTGCTGCGCCACCCACGCACAACTGGCGGTCTCCCGCGCGCCGCGCAGCACCGAGCAGCCCTCCCACGCCCGGACGTCCCAGCCGTAGGCCCGCGTGAAGGACGCGTACGCCTCGTCCGGGAGCCCGTACCGGTCGTGGGAGAGGGCCATCACGACCAGATCGTGCTCGCGCAGGTCCGAGGAGACCGTCTCCAGGTCGACCAGGACCGGACCCTCCGGCCCGACGTGCACATTGCGCGGCAGCGCGTCGCCGTGGATCACCCCGGGCGGCAGGTGCGGCGTCAGCGCGGCGGCCTGCGCGGCGAACGCGTCCCGCCGCTCGCGCAGATAGGCCGCGTCCGCGGGATCGACCGCGTCCCCCGCGAGCCGCAGCCAGCGCTCCACACCACCGAGCAGATCACGCCCCGGAAGCGCGAAGGGAGGCGGCGGCGTGGCGTGCACGACCCGCAGCAGTTCGGCCAGGTCCCGGGGCTCGGCGGGCCGCACGGCGTCCGGCAGGCGGTGCCACACGGTCACCGGGTGGCCGTCGACCAGCAGCGCCTTCGGGTCGGCCGCCCGGACGGCGGGCACCCCGGCCTCCGCGAGCCAGACCGCGACGTCCAGTTCGCGGCGCGCCCGGTCGAGGAGTTCGGCGTCGCGGCCGACCTTGACGACCAGGTCACCGGCGGCGAACACCGCGTTCTCGCCCAGGGCGAGCAGCCGTGCCTCGCGGGCCGCGCCCGGCAGCACCCGCGCCGCCGCCAGTACGTCCCGTGCCCGTGCCTCGTCCATCGTCCGCCTCCGTCGTGCGCACCACTGCCGTCGGGTTCCGGCCATCCTCCGATCAGTGTCGCATCGGCACAGGTCGCGGGGCATAGGAGGTGCCCCGGCGAGGCAGACCGCCTGCACGGCCACGAGATGGCCGGCCGAGCCGCGAGGGAGTGATTCCGTGACATCGCCGACCGGCACGTCGCCACCGAGGAGACCGGCGGGCCGCCGGCCCGGCGACGGCGGGCCCCGCCGGCTCGCCGACCACGGCGCCTGGTTCCTGGTGCTGCCCGCCCTGCTGCCCATCCTCGTGCTGAGCGTCGGTCCGCTGCTGTACGGGATCCTGCTGGCCTTCACCGACGCCCAGGCGGGCCGGACCGAGCCCACCGAGTGGATCGGCGCGCTCAACTTCCGGGACCTGCTGCACGACAGGCTGTTCTGGGAGTCGTTCCGGATCGGCCTGGTGTGGGCGGTCGGGGTGACCGTGCCGCAGTTCCTGCTCGCCCTCGGTCTGGCCCTGCTGCTCAACCAGGACCTGCGGCTGCGGCGGCTCGCCCGCGCCCTGGCGATCGTCCCGTGGGCCATGCCCGAGGTCGTCGTCGGCATCATGTGGCGGCTCGTCTACAACCCCGACGCGGGCGTGCTGAACGAGACGCTGCGCGACCTGGGGCTCGGCAGCGGCCGGGACTGGCTCAGCGGGCTGGCCACCGCGCTGCCCGCCGTGCTCGTCGTCGGCGTCTGGGCGGGCATGCCCCAGACGACGGTGGCCCTGCTCGCCGGGCTGCAGAACACCCCGCGCGAACTGCACGAGGCGGCGGCGGTCGACGGGGCGGGCGCCTGGCGCCGCTTCCGCACGGTTACCTGGCCAGCCCTCAGGCCCGTCGCCCTGGCCGTCACGGCGCTCAACCTGATCTGGAACTTCAACTCCTTCGCCCTGGTCTACGTGCTCACCGGCGGCGGCCCCGGCGGCCGGACCCGCCTGCCCATGCTGTTCGCCTACGAAGAGGCCTTCCGCTACGGCCAGTTCGGCTATGCGGCGGCCATGGGCTGCGTCATGGTCGCCGGGATCTCGATCGCCCTGGCGGTGTTCCTCGCCGGGCGGCTGCGGGGAGGTGACGACACATGAGGACCGGCATCCCGGCCCGCGTCGGCCAGTACACCGCGCTGCTCGCGTATCTGGTCTTCCTGGCCTTCCCGTTCGTCTGGCTGCTCTCCACCGCGCTCAAGCCGCCGCGCGAACTGGCCGGCCTGCACCCGGCATGGGTTCCGGAGGACCCCACCCTGGCCAACTTCCGGCAGGCCTTCGACGAGCAGCCGCTGCTGCAGGCCGCCCTCAACTCCCTGCTCACCGCGCTCGCGGCGGCCCTCCTCGCGGTGCTGATCGCCACGCCCGCGGCCTGGGCCGCCGCCCGGCGCCGTACCCGGCTCGCCCGCGCGGTGACGGGCTGGGTGGTGGTCAGCCAGGCGTTCCCGTTCGTGCTGCTGATCATTCCGCTGTTCCTCGTGCTGAAGAACCTGAGAATGATCGACTCCCTGCCCGGGCTGGTGCTGGTGTACGTGGTGTGGGCGCTGCCGTTCGCCCTGTGGATGCTCACCGGGTACGTACGGGCCGTGCCGCGCGAGCTGGAGGAGGCCGCCGCGGTCGACGGGGCCGGGCGGGTACGGACCCTGGTGTCGGTGACCGCGCCGCTGCTCGCGCCGGGCATCGTGGCGACCGGGCTGTTCGCGTTCATCACCGCGTGGAACGAGTTCTTCTTCGCGCTCGTGCTGCTCAAGACGCCCGGGAAGCAGACCCTGCCGGTGGTGCTCACGCACTTCGTCGGCGCCGAGGGCGTCGCCGACCTCGGACCGCTCGCGGCGGCCGCGTTCCTCACCACCCTGCCCTCACTGGTCGTCTTCGCGCTCATCCAGCGGCGCCTCACGGGCAATACGCTCACCGGGGCGGTGAAGGGCTGATGCGCGCACGCCTGCTGGCCGTCGTCCTGCTGCTGCTCCTCGCCGGCTGCTCCCCGGACGGCACCCGCGACGACGGCCGGATCACCCTCCGCTTCCAGTCCCTGGCCTGGCAGCGGGAGTCCGTCGAGGCGACCCGGGACCTGGTCGCCGAGTGGAACGCGAGCCACCCGGACGTCCGCGTCGAGTACGTCCAGGGCTCCTGGGACAGCGTCCACGATCAGCTCCTCACCGCCTTCGAGGGCGGTGAGGCACCCGACATCGTCCACGACGCCGCCGACGACCTCGCCGACTTCGCCTACGGCGGCTACCTCGCCGACCTCACCGGCCTGCTGCCCGCCGCGCTCACCGAGGACATCCCCGCGCGCAGTTGGCGCACCACGACGTTCGGCGACGGCGTCTACGGCGTGCCGTTCCTCCAGGAGCCCCGTGTGCTGATCGCCAACGCGACCTGGCTGAGGGAGTCCGGCGTACGCGTCCCGACCCCGCGCAAGCCGTGGAGCTGGGGCGAGTTCCGCATGATCACCGACCGGCTGAGCGGCGACGGGAGGTACGGCGTCGCCTGGCCGCTGAAGGAGCCCGTCTCCGCCACGCTGAACCTCTCCCTGTCGGCGGGCGGGCAGTTGTTCCACCGCGGGGCGGACGGCAAGGTGACGGTCCGGTTCGAGGCGGCCGACCAGGTCGTGCCGCGCACCATCCGCGACCAGGTCGGCACCGACCGCAGCGCCTCGCCCACGACCCTGGGCAGCGGCGGCTCCGACACCCTGCCCGGTCTCTTCGCCGGCCGTTACGCGATGGTGCCGCTGGGGTTCTCCTACCGGCAGCAGATCGTGCAGCAGGCCCCGGAGGGCTTCGACTGGCAGGTGCTGCCCGCTCCGGCCGGTGCCGGCGGACTCGCCCAGGGCGTCAGCCCGCAGACCCTCTCCGTGGCCGCGGACTGCCCGCACAAGAAGGAGGCCGCCGCCTTCCTCGGCTTCCTGCTGCGCCCGCAGAACATGGTCCGTCTCGCGCTCGGCGACTGGATGCTGCCCACCGGCACCCGGGCGCTGAAGGACCCCGCCCTGCACACCGCGCGCCACGGCTGGGCCACCGGCACGGCCCTGGCCGCCCACCTGCGCCCGGCGCCCGCCCGAGCGGTCCGGGGCTACCCCGAGTGGAAGGACAAGGTGGCGACTCCGGCCCTGCAGGAGTACTACAGCGGAGCCATCGGCCGCACCACCCTGCGCGAGCGGCTGGAGGAGGACGGCAACCTGGTCCTCGCCCGCTACCAGCGATGACCCCGGCTGCCGTACGGGGTGGAGGCAACATAGGACGCCAGTTGCACGAGACGTATCGTCTCGCCTAGGGTCGGTGCATGACCACGCGCGCGCACATCGCCATGTTCTCCATCGCCGCCCACGGCCACGTGAACCCGAGCCTGGAGGTGATCCGCGAGCTGGTGGCGCGCGGCCACCGGGTGACGTACGCGATCCCGCCGGTCCTCGCCCAGAAGGTGGCGCGGACCGGCGCCGAGGTGAAGCCCTGGACGTCGACCCTGCCCTCGCCCGACGACGACCCGCAGGCGTGGGGGACCACGCTGCTGGACAACGTGGAGCCGTTCCTCGACGACGCGATCCAGGCCCTCCCGCAGCTGATCGCGGCGTACGAGGGCGACGAGCCGGACCTCGTGCTGCACGACATCGCCTCCTACCCCGGCCGCGTCCTGGCCCACCGCTGGGGCGTGCCCGCCGTCTCCCTCTCCCCGGCGATGGTCGCCTGGGAGGGGTACGAGGAGGAGGTCGCCGAGCCCCTGTGGGCCGAGCCGAGGAAGACCGAGCGCGGCCGCGCCTACTACGCCCGGTTCCGGTCCTGGCTGGAGGAGAACGGCATCACCCTGCACCCGGACGCGTTCGGAGGCCGGCCCGACCGCTCGATCGTCCTGATCCCCAAGGCGCTGCAGCCGAACGCGGACCGGGTCGACGAGCGCGTGTACTCCTTCGTCGGCGCCTGCCGGGGCGACCGGGCGGCCGAGGGCGACTGGCGGCGGCCGCCCGGCGCGGAGAAGGTCGTGCTCGTCTCCCTCGGCTCCGCCTTCACCAAGCAGCCGGACTTCTACCGGGAGTGCGTGAAGGCCTTCGGTGACCTGCCCGGCTGGCATCTGGTGCTCTCGATCGGCAAGCACGTCGACCCGGCCTCGTTCGCGGACGTCCCCGCCAACGTCGAGGTGCACTCCTGGGTGCCGCAACAGGCCGTCCTGCGGCAGGCCGACCTGTTCGTCACGCACGCCGGCGCGGGCGGCAGCCAGGAGGGCCTGGTCACGGCCACGCCGTTGATCGCCGTACCGCAGGCCGCCGATCAGTTCGGCAACGCCGAGACGCTGCAGGGTCTCGGTGTCGCCCGGCACCTTTCGACGCAGCAGGCGACCGGCGAGGCCCTGCGCGAGGCGGCGCTCGCCCTGGTCGACGACCCGGAGGTCGCGCGCCGCCTGAAGGAGATCCAGGCGCAGACGGCCCGGGAGGGCGGCACCCGCCGCGCGGCGGACCTCATCGAGGCCGAACTCGGGGGACGGACCGCGGCATGACCGCGACGGGGCCCGCCGATCGGTGCGACCGGCGGGCCCCGTCGCGCGGGGTGGTGCTCAGACCCGGACGGGCTCGCCCTCGCCGTCGCGGGCCGCCGGGTCCGCGATCGCCTGCGGCGTCTCGTCGTGGGTGAGGTCCGGCAGCCGGTGCAGCCACCTCGGCAGGTACCAGTTGCGCTCGCCGAGCAGCGCCATCACCGCCGGCAGCAGCACACCGCGGATGATCGTCGCGTCGATGAGCACCGCGGCCGCCAGGCCGACGCCCATCTGCTTCATGGACTGCATCGACAGCGTCCCGAAGATCGCGAACACGGCGACCATGATGACCGCGGCGCTGGTGACGACCCCGGCCGTGGTGACCACGCCGTGCCGGATCGCGTCGCCCGTCTCCAGGCCCCGCAGCCGGGCCTCGCGGATCCGGGACACCACGAACACGTGGTAGTCCATCGACAGTCCGAAAAGGATCACGAACAGGAACAGCGGCAGCCAGGTGATGATCGCGCCGACGCCCTCCGCGCCCACCAGGGACGCGCCCCAGCCGTGCTGGAAGACCGCGACGAGGATGCCGTAGGCCGCGCCCACCGACAGCAGGTTCAGCACGATCGAGGTGAGCGCGATGGTCAGCGAGCGGAACGACAGCAGCATCAGGGCGAAGGCGAACACCACGACGAACGCGAACACCGGCACGACCGCACCGGCCAGCTGGTCGTTGAAGTCCTTCGACCCGGCCACCTGCCCGGTGATCGGCGCCTGAAGGCCGTCGACCTCGCCGAGCGTGGCCGGACGCACCTCGTCGCGCAGCTTGTCCAGGCTCACCCCGGCCTTGTCCAGGTCCGAGCCGCCCACCAGCGGCACGTAGACGAACGCCACGTTCTGCGCGTCGTGCAGCTTGATCTCCACCGGACCGCGCGAGGCACCCGAACTGATCGCCCGGTCACGGAAGTCGGCGAGCGCGGCCTGCACCCGCGGCGCGTTGATGTCGTCCGCCTTGACGACCACCTCGGCGGGCTCCGAGCCGCCCGGGAACGCCTCGTTGAGCCGGTTGTACGTCTGCACGATCGGCAGCGAGTCCCCGAACTCCTGGTCCAGCGTGAGCTGCTGGGTCTTCATGCCGAGCGCGGGCGCCGCGACGGCCAGCAGCGCACCGGCGGCCACCACCACCGAGATCACCGGCCGGGCCAGGACGCGCCGCAGCACGGCCGTCCAGAACCGGCTGTCCTGCCCCGTGCCCCGCTTGCGCCGGCGCAGGAACGGTATGCGGCCCTTCTCCACGCGCTCGCCCAGCAGCGACAGCAGCGCGGGCAGGACCGTCACCGAGCCCACCATCGCCACCGCGACGACCATCAGCGAGGCCAGGCCCATCGCCTCGAACTCGGCGAGCCCGGTGAACAGCATGCCCGCCATGGCCACGCACACCGTGACACCGGAGACGACGATCGCCCGGCCGCTGGTCGCGGCGGCGATCCTGAGCGCCGTCTGCGCGTCCCGCCCGGCCTCGCGCTCCTCACGCTCACGGCGCAGGTAGAACAGGCAGTAGTCGACACCGACCGCCAGACCCACCAGCAGCATCACGGAGTTGGCGGTGTCGCTCATCGGCATGACATGGCTGACGACGCCCATCAGGCCCATCGTCGCCATGATCGCGGTGACCGCCAGCGCCACCGGCAGCAGCGCCGCGACCAGCGCGCCGAACGCGATCAGCAGGATGCCCAGGGCCACCGGCACCGCGGAGTACTCGGCCTTCTTGAAGTCGTCCCCGAACGCGTCGTCGAACGTCTTCATCATGCTGGCGCCGCCGATCTCCTCGATCAGCAGCGCCCGGTGCTCCCGCTGGACGCCCTCGACGGCCTTCAGCACCGGCTCGACCCGCTCGCCCGCGGTGTCGGAGTCACCCCGCATGTCGAACTGCACGAGCGCGCTGCGCCCGTCCTTCGAGATCGTCTTCGCGTCGTACGGCGAGGTCACGTCGGTGACCCGGCCCGTCTTCCCCACGGCCCGGACGACCGCGGTGACGGCGTCCCGGAACTCGGGGTCCGTCGCCTTCAGCCCGTCCTTCCTGGCCTGGATCAGGACCGTCTCGCCGGCCGGCTCGTCGATCCCGGCGTCCTCGATGATCCGGGCGGCGGTGTGCGTCTCCCCCTTGAGCTGGTCGCTGTCCTTGACGTCGACCCGGCCCGCCGCCGAACCGAGCCCCATCGCCAGGACGACGAACAGTACCCAGATGCCGACGGCAGCCCATCGGTGCCGGGCGCTCCAGCCGCCGGCCCGGGCGGCGAGGCCCCGCACCCGTGTTTCTCGGTTCCCCATGACGGGCTTGCCCCCTCGTGACGCGGCGGCGGCCCCCTGCCGCCCCCTCTCCTGTCGAAGGTAGGGGCCGGATAAAGCCATCTCGTCGTGCTGCCCGGTGAAGCCGCGCGGCCGGAACTCATCCGCACGGACCCGGTCCCCTCCCCACTGGGGAGGACACCCACCGACCGTGGTCCCCTACACCTATCGGGAGACGGGCCCGGTTCCCCGGGTGTGTGGATCCTGAGCAGACGGTTGTGCGCCACGGTGACCGGTGAGTAATTTACGGGGCCGGGCAGCCGCCCGCCGCGGCCGTCGTGCCCACCCCCACGGGGCACGACGGCCGCTCTAAGGTGAGCGGATGACGACCAGATACGCGGCCCTGCTGCGCGGGATCAACGTGGGCGGCGCCAGGAAGGTCCCCATGGCCGACCTGCGCGCGCTCATCGAGAACCTCGGCCACGACGACGTCCGCACCCATCTGCAGAGCGGCCAGGCCGTGTTCTCCAGCGGGCACGGCGACGAGGAGTCGCTGGCCGCCGAGCTCGCCCGCGGGATCGAACGGCACTTCGGGTTCGGCGTCGAGGTGATCGTGCGCGACCACGCCTATCTGCGGGCGGTCGCCGACGCCTGCCCGTTCCCCGCCGCCGACCTGGAGCCCGGACAGCTCCACGTCACCTACTTCTCCGCGCCCGTCACCCCCGACCGCTTCGCGGAGATCGACCCGGCCGCCTTCCTCCCCGAGGAGTTCCGCCTCGGCGACCGCGCCCTGTACCTGTACGCGCCGAACGGCCTGGGCCGCTCCAAGCTGGCCGAGCGGCTGGCGAAGCCGCGCGTCACCCGGGGCGTGGTCGCCACGACCCGCAACTGGAACACCGTGCTCAAGCTGGTGGAGCTGACGGCCCCCGCGGCGTGACCTTCCGGTGAACGCCCGCCGGGCCGGGACGCCGTCCGCGTGAACACCTCGGCCGCCACCGCCGTACCTACGGCCGGACGGACGGTACGAGAACGGAGTCTCGCGAGAGGACGCGCACGGCCAGCGACAGGAGCCCGGATCCATGACCGACACCACCCTCGTCTACGCCTACGCGGTCCTGCGCCGCACCCCCGAGGCCGCCGCGGCGGCCGCACAGCTGCGCGGCGTCGCCGGAGAACCGGTCCACCTGGTCGAACCCGCCACCGGGCCGCTGGCCTTCGCCGTCGGCCACGTCCCGCCCGCCGACTACGACGACGCGCCGCTGCGGGCCCACCTCGACGACCTGGACTGGATGGAGTCCACCGTCCGCTCCCACCACGCGGTGGTGGCCGCCCTGGTCCACTCCGGCGCCGCCGCCCTCCCGCTGCGGCTGGCCACCGTCTACCGCGACGAGGACACCGCCCGGCAGGCCCTCGACACCCGCCGCGGCTACTTCCTGTCCCTGCTGGACCGCCTCACCGGCCACGTCGAACTCGGCGTCAAGATCTACGCCACCGCGGACATCACCCCACCCGAAGCCGCCCCGGACCCGGACCGGGACCCGGCCCCTGGCCTCGGGGTCGGACGCGCCTACCTGGCGATCCGCCGCCGCAGACACCGCAGGAACGAGGAGGCCTGGCGCACGGTCGCCCGAGCGGCCGCCCGCCTCACCGAGACCGCCGGCGCCCTCGCGGTCGACCGCGTCGCCCACACCCCCGAACGCGGCAGCCTGGCCGGCTCCGCCCCCGGCACCAACATGGGCAACGACGCCTACCTCGTCCGCCGGGACCGCGTCGACGCCTTCCGCACGGGCGTCCTGGCGGCCGCACGCGCCACCCCCGGCCTCCGGGTGGAGGTCAGCGGCCCCTGGGCCCCCTACTCCTTCGCCCTGCAACCGGAACCGGCGCCGTAGCCCTGCCCGGCACCGGCCGGGGTGTCAGGCGCTCACGGCCGTCAACGCGGGCATCCGCGCCGCCTCGTACCGCTCCAGCACCACCCGCGCCACCTCCGGGGCCGGGCCCAGCACGTCCGCCAGGACGTCCGCCTCCGCAGCGCCCCGGGCGATGCGGTCGGGCAGGAAGCCGGGGGCCAGGACGTAGGGGGCGACGGCGACGCGGGCGCAGCCGAGGGCGCGCAGCGCGCGGACGGCGTCCTCCGTGCGCGGCAGGGGTGCGGAGGCGAACGCAGGCCGCACGGCGCACCAGCCGGTGTGCCGCCACTCCCGCGCGATGTCTGCGATCACTGCGATCGCCTCCGGGTCGGTGGACCCCGCCGAGGCCAGCACGACCCCGGTCGAGGACTTGTCGGCGGGCGTCAGCCCCGCCTCGTACAGGCGCCGCTCCAGGGCCGCCAGCAGCAGCGGCGAGGGGCCCAGCACCTCCGCCTGGCGGATGCGCAGCTGCGCGGGCGCGTCCGCCAGGACCGCGGGGATGTCGGCCTTGGCGTGGAAGGCGCGGGTGAGCAGGAGCGGCAGGGCGACCACCTCGCGCACGCCCTGCACCGCCAGGGACTCCAGCACGCCCCGCACGGACGGCACGTTGAAGTCCAGGAACCCGGTCTCCACCCGGACGTCGGGGCGCAGCGAGCGCACCCGGCGCACCAGGGCGTGCACCGTCGCGGCGTGCCGCGGGTCGCGGCTGCCGTGGGCGATGACGAGGAGAACGGGCCGGTTCGTCATGTCACTCAGCTCTTCACCAGCAGGCCGCGGCTGCGCAGCACCCACCGCTCCAGCGGGCTGAAGATCAGCAGGTCGATCGCGATGCCGACGATCAGGATGAGCAGGATCGCCTCGAAGACCATCGCCATGTCGCTGGCGTTGCGCCCGTTCTCCAGCAACTGGCCGAGGCCGACGCCGAGGTCGGGGAAGGACGCGATGATCTCGGCGGCCATCAGGGAACGCCAGGAGAAGGCCCAGCCCTGCTTCAGGCCGGCCACGTAGCCGGGCAGAGCGGCCGGCAGGACGATGTGCCAGGTGCCCTTCAGTCCCGTCGCGCCGAGCGTGCGGCCCGCGCGCAGGAACAGCGGGGGCACCTGGTCGACGCCCGACACCAGGCCGTTGGCGATCGACGGGACCGCGCCGAGCAGGATCACCGCGTACATCATCGAGTTGTTCAGGCCCAGCCAGATCACCGCCGGCGGCACCCAGGCGACCGACGGCAGGGACTGCAGACCCGACAGGATCGGGCCGATCGCCGCGCGGACGAACTTCACCCGGGCCACGAGCAGGCCCAGCGGCGTGCCGATCGCCAGCGCGAAGCAGAAGCCGAGCAGGCCGCGCGAGACGCTGGTCCAGATGTAGCCGAGCAGCTCGCCCTCGAGCCACGCTGTTCGGACCACGTCCCAGACGGCCGACGGCGAGGGCAGTTTCGTCGGATCGTCGACGATCTTGAACGAGACGAGGGCCTGCCAGACCGCCAGCACCAGCGCGACGGCGAGGACGGGCGGCAGGATCTTCTCGGTGAAGGTCTGCCGGAACGGCTTGCGGCTGGTCTGCCGCGTCTCCAGCGCGTCGAGGCCCGCCTCGAGACCGGCGAGATCGGTGCCGTCCTTGTCGGCGGTCGTCGTCGAGTCAGTGCTGGCCATGACGGCGGATCTCCCCACGCAGTTCTTCGGTGATCTCGACGGACAGCTCCGCGACGGCGGTGTCCTCGATGCGACGCGGATGCGGGATGCCCACCGTCCACTCGCGGGCGATGCGCCCCGGACGGGAGGACAGCAGCACCACGCGCTGCGCCAGCCGGACCGCCTCGCGCACGTTGTGCGTGACGAACAGGACGGAGACCCGCGTCTCGCGCCAGATGCGGGTCAGTTCGTCGTGCAGCACGTCCCGCGTGATGGCGTCCAGCGCCGCGAACGGCTCGTCCATCAGCAGCAGCTGGCTCTCCTGGGCGAGCGCCCGGGCCAGCGCGACCCGCTGGCGCATCCCGCCCGACAGCTCGTGCACCCGCTTGCCGTAGGCGCCCTTGAGCCGGACCAGTTCGAGCAGTTCCTCCGCCCGGTCACGGCGCTCGGCCTTGTGCACGCCCCGCAGCTTCAGGGCGAGTTCGATGTTCTTGCCCGCGGTCAGCCACGGGAACAGCGCGTGCTCCTGGAACATCAGCGCCGGGCGGCCGTCCGTGGTGATCTCGCCGGCGCTGGGCCGGTCCAGGCCCGCCACCAGGTTGAGCAGGGTGGACTTGCCGCACCCGGAGGCCCCCAGGAGGGTGACGAACTCGCCCGGCGCGACATCCAGGGTGATGTCGTCGAGGACGAGCTGCTGCCCGGCGGGGCCCGCGAACGACTTCGAGACATGCTCGATCCGGGCGGCGTGCGTGGCCGCCTCGGTGCCGTCGGCGGCCTTGGCGAGGGTCGTGGCCATGGTCGTCACCTCCTGGGAACTCTTCGGGATCCGGGCTTACTTGACGCCGAGACCGGCGTCGTCGACCGTGGGCCGGCCCTCGGCCTTCAGGACCTCGTTCAGCGGCGCGAGGTCGTAGATGCCCTGCAGGTTCGGCTTCTCCAGCAGCCCCGCCTTCACGGCGTGCTCGGCCTCGGTGCTGAGCGTGGAGGCCAGCGGGTCGTCGGTGAACCGGATCGACTTCCACGCCGGGTCCAGCACCTCGGCGGGCAGCGCCTTGCCGGTCTCCTTCTCCAGGAGCTTGTTCGCCGCCTCCTTGGCCGCGTCCGGGTTGGCGTTGATCCACTTGTTCGTCTTGACCGACGCCCTGAGCACGGCCTCGACGACCTTCGGGTGCTCCTTCAGGAACTCCTGCCGCACGATGATGTTCGTGATCACGAACTTCTTGTCCGGCCACAGCGTCGCCTCGTCGAGCAGCTCCTTGCCGCCCTCGGCGACCAGCTTCGACGCCGTCGGCTCCGGTACCCAGGCGCCGTCGATCGACCCGGCCTTGAAGGCGTCCGGGGTGACCTTGTTGTCGCTGCGGACGACCGTGACGTCACCCTTGCCGCTCTGCGGGTCGACCTTCCAGCCCTGCTCGGCGGCCCAGTTGAGGAACGCCACGTCCTGCGTGTTGCCCAGCTGCGGGGTGGCGATCCGCTTGCCCTTGACGTCCTTCAAAGACTTGATCTTGTCCGGGTTCACCACGAGCTTCACCCCGCCGGACGCCGAACCGCCGATGATGCGCAGGTTCTTGCCGGCGGACTTGGTGTAGCCGTTGATGGCGGGGGAGGGGCCGATCCAGCCGATGTCGATGGAACCGGAGTTGAGCGCCTCGATCTCCGAGGGACCGGCGTTGAAGACGGCCGGCTCGACCTTGGTGGCGCCGAGCTCCTTCTGGAAGAAGCCCTTCTCCATGCCCACCAGCGCGGTGCCGTGGGTCAGGTTGCCGAAGTAACCGATCTTGACGGTGTCGAGACCGTCGATCTTCTTCGCCCCGGCGGCGACCTTGGCCGCACCGTCGTCCTCGGCCTCGGAGCCGTAGCCGCAGGCGGCCAGGGTGAGCAGGGGAAGTGCGGCGGCGACCGCGAGGCTGCGGCGCAGAACGGATGTAGCAGGCACGGGAGGTGTTCCTCTCGTTGGCCCGGCGGTCACGGTCTTTCAGGTCGTGGCCGGGAGATCGGCAGGTGTGCGTCTACGGCGGTGGGGGGTGCGGGCGCGCAAGCGGTGCGCGTACGTCAGCGCACACATCGCGCGACTCCGCCCTGCCCGCTGCCGAGCGCACCGCTGCCGACGCGGCCGCCCTCCTTGGCGAACGTGGAGTAGAAGTCGGGGGAGTTCATGTCAGAAGTCCCACCCGTCGTCCCCGGACTCGTCCTTGACCGGCTCGGGGGCGGCGAAGGACTCGCCGACCATGCCCGCGGTCAGGGTCGTGCCGTCGTTCGGGTCGATCAGGATGAAGGAGCCGGTGCGCCGCGAGTCGGCGTAGGAGTCGACCGGCAGCGGCTCGGCGGTGCGGATCTTGACCCGGCCGATGTCGTTGGCGACGAGCTGCCCCGGGTGCGGGTGCAGGGACAGGTCGTCGAGCGTGAGCCGGGACGGGATGTCCTTGACGATCGCCTTGACCGTGCGCGTGCCGTGCTTGAGCAGCACCCGGTGCCCGACGGTCAGCGGGGCGTCCGCGACGTGGCAGACGGTCGCCTCGATGTCCTGGGTGGTGGGCGGCGCGTCCTTGCTGGGCACGATCAGGTCGCCGCGCGAGATGTCGATGTCGTCCTCGAGCAGGAGGGTCACCGACTGCGTCGTCCAGGCGACGTCGACCGGCTCGCCGAGCAGGTCGATGCCGGAGATCTTCGTGGAGCGGCCCGAGGGCAGCACGGTGACCTGCTCGCCCACGCGGAACGACCCGGCCGCGATCTGACCGGCGTACCCCCGGTAGTCGGGGTGGTCCGCGCTCTGCGGCCGGATCACGTACTGCACGGGCAGCCGGGCGTGGCAGTGGCTCAGGTCGTGGCTGACCGGCACCGTCTCCAGGTGCTCCAGCACGGTCGGGCCGCCGTACCAGTCCATGTGCGAGGACGGCTCCACCACGTTGTCACCGACCAGCGCCGAGATCGGGATCGCGGTGACCTCGGGGACGCCCAGCTCGGTCGCGTACGCCGTGAACTCCTCGGCTATCGCCGCGAACACCTTCTCCGCGTAGCCGACGAGGTCCATCTTGTTGACCGCGAGGACCACGTGCGGCACGCGCAGCAGGGCGGCGATGGCGGCGTGCCGGCGGGTCTGCTCCACGACGCCGTTGCGGGCGTCCACCAGGATCACCGTCAGCTCGGCCGTGGAGGCGCCGGTGACCATGTTCCGCGTGTACTGCACGTGCCCGGGGGTGTCGGCGAGGATGAACCGCCGCCGGGGCGTGGCGAAGTAGCGGTAGGCCACGTCGATGGTGATGCCCTGCTCCCGCTCGGCCCGCAGGCCGTCCGTCAGCAGCGCCAGGTCCGGCACGTCCTGGCCGCGGCTCGCGGAGGCGCGCTCCACGGCCTCCAGCTGGTCGGTGAGGACCGACTTGGAGTCGTGCAGCAGCCGGCCCACCAGGGTGGACTTGCCGTCGTCGACGGAACCGGCGGTGGCGAACCGCAGCAGGGTGGTGGCCGAGAGCTCCTCGGTCGTGATCGTGCTCATCTCTAGAAGTACCCCTCGCGCTTGCGGTCTTCCATCGCGGCCTCGGACATCTTGTCGTCGGCGCGCGTGGCACCGCGCTCGGTCAGCCGGGAGGCGGCGATCTCCACGATCACCTTCTCGATCGTGTCGGCGTCGGAGTCCACCGCGCCGGTGCAGGACATGTCACCGACGGTCCGGTAGCGCACGAGCCGCTTCTCGACGGTCTCGCCCTCCTTCGGCCCGCCCCACTCGCCGGCCGTCAGCCACATGCCGCCGCGCCGGAACACCTCGCGCTCGTGCGCGTAGTAGATCTCCGGCAGCTCGATGCCCTCGCGGGCGATGTACTGCCACACGTCCAGCTCGGTCCAGTTGGACAGCGGGAAGACGCGCACGTGCTCGCCGGGCGCGTGGCGGCCGTTGTACAGGTTCCACAGCTCGGGGCGCTGGCGGCGCGGGTCCCACTGGGAGAACTCGTCACGCAGCGAGAACACCCGCTCCTTGGCCCGCGCCTTCTCCTCGTCGCGGCGCCCGCCGCCGAAGACGGCGTCGAACCGCTCCGCCTGGATCTTCTCGGTCAGCGGCAGCGTCTGCAGCGGGTTGCGGGTGCCGTCCGGGCGCTCCTTGAGCACACCGCGGTCGATGTAGTCCTGCACGGAGGCCACGTGCAGCCGCAGCCCGTGCCGGGCGACCGTGCGGTCGCGGTAGTCGAGGACCTCGGGGAAGTTGTGCCCGGTGTCCACGTGCAGCAGCGAGAACGGCACCGCCGCCGGGCGGAACGCCTTCAGCGCCAGGTGCAGCATGACGATGGAGTCCTTGCCGCCGGAGAACAGGATCACCGGCCGCTCGAACTCGCCCGCCACCTCGCGGAAGATGTGCACCGCCTCGGACTCGAGGGCGTCGAGGTGCGACAGCGCGTACGGGCTGCCGGTCTCCTCGGACACGGTGGCGACGGTGGTCGTCATGCCAGTCCCCTTTCGGTCAGCAGGGCGTACACCGACGCCGCGGACTCCTGCACGGTCTGGTGCTGCGACTCGATCCGCAGATCGGGCGAGGCGGGCTCCTCGTACGGGTCGTCGACCCCGGTGAGACCGGTCAGCTCGCCCGCGGCCTGCTTGGCGTACAGGCCCTTCACGTCCCGCTCGCTGCACACCTCGACCGGGGTCGCCACGTGCACCTCCACGTACGCCGTGCCGTTCGCCTGGTGGCGCTTGCGGACCGCCTCGCGGCTGTCCTGGTAGGGCGCGATCACCGGGACGAGCGCCAGCACGCCGTTGCGGGCGAGCAGTTCGGCGACGAAGCCGATGCGCTGCACGTTGGTGTGCCGGTCCTCGCGGCTGAAGCCGAGGCCCGCGGAGAGGAACTCGCGGATCTCGTCGCCGTCGAGGACCTCGACCCGGTGGCCCCGCTCGCGCAGCCGGCCGGCCAGTTCGTGGGCGATGGTGGTCTTGCCCGCACTCGGCAGACCCGTGAGCCAGACGGTGGCTCCGGTCGTCACGTGAGTCTCCTGAATCGTCCTGGTCGTCTGTGCCGTGTGTGTCGTCCGGGGCGCCGTCATCCGTGCAGCCCGCACTCGGTCTTGGCCCGGCCCGCCCAGCGGCCGGCCCGGGCGTCCTCGCCCTGAAGGACCCGTCGAGTGCAGGGGGCGCAGCCGACGGACGCGTAGCCGTCCATCAGCAGCGGGTTGGTCAGCACGCCGTGTTCGGTGACGTAGGCGTCCACGTCGTCCTGGGTCCAGCGGGCGATCGGGGAGATCTTGACCTTCCGCCGCTTCTCGTCCCAGCCGACCACCGGGGTGTTCGCCCGGGTCGGGGACTCGTCGCGGCGCAGGCCGGTCGCCCAGGCCTGGTAGTCCTTCAGGCCCTCCTCCAGCGGCCGGACCTTGCGCAGCTTGCAGCACAGGTCGGGGTCGCGGTCGTGCAGCTTCGGGCCGTACTCGGCGTCCTGCTCGGCGACCGTCTGGCGCGGGGTGAGCGTGATGACGTTGACGTCCATCACGGCGTCGACCGCGTCGCGGGTGCCGATGGTCTCCTCGAAGTGGTAGCCGGTGTCGAGGAAGACGACGTCGACGCCGGGCATGGCGCGGGAGGCGAGGTGGGCGACCACCGCGTCCTCCATGGACGAGGTCACGCAGAAGCGCTTGCCGAACGTCTCGGCCGCCCACTGGAGGATCTCCAGCGCGGAGGCGTCCTCCAGGTCGCGGCCCGCCTGCTCGGCGAGCGCCTTCAGCTCCTCGGCGGTGCGCTCTTCCTGAGCGGTCGTCATATGCGTTCCCCTCCGGAGTCGGATCGCTTCAGCCCCTGGGACAGCAGCCCCAGGAACTTCAGCCGAAAGGCCCGGCTGCACGCCGCGCATTCCCACGCGCCGTGCCCCTCCTCGCTCGGCCGCAGGTCCTCGTCCCCGCAGTACGGGCAGTAGAACGGGGCCATCCGCTCGCTCACGACAGGGCCTCCTCGCCGGCCCGGGCCGCCCAGGCGGCGAACCGCTCGCCGTCCTCGCGTTCGGCCTGGAACCGCTTCAGGACGCGCTCGATGTAGTCGGGCAGCTCGTCGGAGGTGACCTTCAGGCCGCGCACCTTGCGGCCGAACCCGGCCTCCAGGCCGAGCGCGCCGCCCAGGTGCACCTGGTAGCCCTCGACCTGCTCGCCCCGGTCGTTCAGGACCAGCTGGCCCTTGAGACCGATGTCCGCGACCTGGATCCGGGCGCAGGCGTTCGGGCAGCCGTTGAGGTTGATGGTGAGCGGCTCGTCGAACTCCGGCAGGCGGCGCTCCAGTTCGTCGATGAGCTGCGCGCCGCGCTGCTTGGTCTCGACGATGGCCAGCTTGCAGAACTCGATGCCGGTGCAGGCCATGGTGCCGCGCCGGAAGGTGGACGGCCGGGCGGTCAGGTCGAGCGCCTCCAGGCCCTCCACGAGCGAGTCGACCCGGTCCTGCTCGACATCGAGGACGATCATCTTCTGCTCGACGGTGGTGCGCACCCGGCCCGAGCCGTGGGCCTCGGCGAGGTCGGCGATCTTCGTGAGCGTCGCGCCGTCGACGCGTCCCACGCGCGGGGCGAAGCCGACGTAGAAGCGGCCGTCCTTCTGCCGGTGCACCCCGATGTGGTCGCGCCACTGGCTGGACGGCTGCTCCGGGGCGGGCCCGTCGGTCAGCCTGCGCCCCAGGTACTCGTCCTCCAGCACCTGACGGAACTTCTCCGCGCCCCAGTCGGCGACGAGGAACTTCAGCCGGGCGCGGTTGCGCAGCCGGCGGTAGCCGTAGTCGCGGAAGATCGAGATGACGCCCTCGTAGACGTCCGGCACGTCGTCGATCGACACCCACGCGCCGAGCCGCACGCCCAGCTTGGGGTTGGTGGACAGGCCGCCGCCGACCCACACGTCGAAGCCGGGTCCGTGTTCGGGGTGGGTCACGCCGACGAACGCGACGTCGTTGATCTCGTGCACCACGTCCAGCAGCGGCGAGCCCGAGATGGCCGTCTTGAACTTGCGGGGGAGGTTGGAGTACGCCGGGTTGTTCAGCACCCGGCGCTTCATCTCCTCCAGGGCCGGGGTCGCGTCGATGATCTCGTCCTCGGCGATGCCGGCCACCGGGGAGCCGATCATCACGCGGGGGGTGTCGCCGCAGGCCGTGACGGTGGACAGGCCCACGCCCTCCAGCCGGTTCCAGATCTCGGGCACGTCCTCGATCCGGATCCAGTGGTACTGGACGTTCTGCCGGTCGGTGATGTCGGCCGTCCCGCGGGCGAACTCCTGCGAGACCTCGCCGATGACCCGCAGCTGCCGCGTCGTCAGGGCCCCGCCGTCGATGCGCACCCGCAGCATGAAGTACTCGTCGTCCAGCTCCTCCGGCTCCAGGACGGCCGTCTTGCCGCCGTCGATCCCGGGCTTGCGCTGGGTGTACAGACCCCACCAGCGCATCCGCCCGCGCAGGTCGTTCGGGTCGATCGAGTCGAAGCCGCGCTTGGAGTAGATCGTCTCAATGCGTGTCCGCACATTGAGACCGTCGTCGTCCTTCTTGAACTGCTCGTTGCCGTTCAGCGGGGTGAAGTGCCCCGCGGCCCACTGACCCTCACCGCGGTGACGGCTCACCTTGCGGCGGGGAGTCGCGGCGGCAGGCTTCTGCGGGGTGGCGGCCATGGTGGATACGTCCTTCGGGACAGGCGGGAAAGCGGCTCTGACCTGCGCGTGCGGGCGCATGGGGAGATGTGCGCGTCATTGCGCGGGAACGAGACGAGAAGAGGGGATGCCGGGCGCGTGCTGAGTGCTCTCAGTGCGCCGGACAGATGGCGCTGGACATGCGGCCGAGGTCGACGTGCCGTCGACTCACCAAGGCGATTCCAGTTCCAGACATGGCGGAAGCGTGTCACGGCGATCTGGACACAGTCCAGCTTTGTCCGAGATGCGGACACCCTTGTCTCGAAGTGCGAGACAAGGGTGTTGTCGGTCACATCGCGGGACGCCGTGCCGTCCGTCCAGGTCAGGCGGGGAAGGCTCCAGGCCACGGTCCCGGAGCGCTGACCTCCGGTTCCTCCTCGACCTTGGTGTCGAACAGCTTGAAGCCGCGCCGCTGGTAGTTGTCCATCGCGTGCTCCCCGTCCTTGCTGCAGGTGTGCAGCCAGACCCGCTTCGTCGGGGCCAGTCCCGCCCAGCGGTCGGCGAGGTCCCAGGCCCGGGCGGTGCCGTAGGACAGCAGGTGGCCGCCGATGCGCCGGCCGCGGAAGGCCGGCAGCAGCCCGAAGTAGACGATCTCCACGACCGCGTCCTCCTGCGCCTCCAGTTCCACGTACCCGGCGGGCGTGCCCCGGTCGTACGCCACCCACGTCTCCACGCCCGGCCGCTCCAGCTGCTCGCGCCAGCGGGCGTACGACCAGCTCAGCCGGTCCGTCCAGCGGATGTCGCCGCCCACCGAGGCGTACAGGAAACGGCTGAACTCGGGGGAGGGCACCTCGGAGCGGACGATCCGCACGTCCCCCTCCGGCGCGGCGGCCGGCAGCAGATCGGTCGGCGCGGTCTGCTCCAGGGACCAGGTGGTCACGGCGATGGTGGTCATGCGGGCCAGAAAACCATCCGGCCTACCGGTCTGTCGATCGGCCCAGTGCCCGCTCGACCGAGGTCAGCGGCAGCGCGAACAGCATCCGTCCGGACTGCGACCACACCTCGCCGCTCTCCTCCCAGTACGACAGCGAACCCGACCGGCCGCTCCAGCAGTGCCGGGTCCCGTCGCTCCCGCACTCCGTCGCCCGGGCCCCGTCCGCGTCCTGGCGCCACAGCGTCCCGTGCCCGCCCGGCGAGCCCGCCGCCCGGTCCAGGTACCAGGCCGAGCGGTACGCCAGCACCCCCCGCACATCGGCCGTCCTCGTCTCGTACGCCTCGACCGGCCGGGCGCGCCCCGCCGAGTCGGTGCTGAGCAGGCCGGAGCGGGCCGGTTCGCGGCTGAGCGCGTAGCGCCACAGCCGGGTCGGGCGGTCGCCGTCCGCCGGCACCCACTCGCTCGCCACCAGGCTGTCCGGAGCCGTGCTGCGGTCCAGGGACACGGCGGCCGGACGCGGCGCCTCGCCGCCGGGCAGGGTGTAGGAGCCCACCGCGGGCAGCACGAACCGGGAGCCGTGCGCCGCCCAGCCGCCCCGCACCCGGCCCACCGCCTCGGCGTCGACGGTGGCGCGCTGGATGCGGTCCAGGTCGTACACGTACAGCGCGTCCCGGTCGCCCTCGCGGGTCGTCACCAGCAGCTTGTCCTGGTACCAGACCATGCCGGACAGCGGGGAGACCAGGCCCCGGTAGTCCCGCCCGCCGTCCACCGGGACGGCCAGCAGGGCCCAGGTGTAGCGCAGCCGGGCGGGGTCGTTCGCGTCGACGAAGGCGACCTTGGCGAGGCCCTGCTCCGGGGCCGGGCCGTCGAGGGAGCCGCCCTCGGCGCCGCCGCGGCTCCAGCCGGACAGCACCACCCGGTTCCCGGCCCAGTGGCCGTCGTCGTCCGCGTCGCCCGAGGTGGTGACCGCGCCGGGCCGCCAGCCCCGGGTGTCGGCGGCGCCGAAGCAGTAGGCGCGCGTGGCCGCCGGCTCGACCGGCAGGCTGTGCTTGTCGGGGCCCGCGCAGTCCGCCGCGTTGCGCAGCGGCAGGTCGGCGTCCTCCAGCACCGCGCCGACACCGACCGGCCGGCCCATCCGCGACGCGAGCCGGTCCAGCCACGGCCCGGGCACCCGCTGCTCGGCCAGCGGCAGCCGCCCGGTCGCGGCCCCGACCGGGCGCAGGGCCCCGGGGTCGTCGGCGACGGTGGCCTGCGAGGCGCTGATCACGGTGGCCGCCGCGGTGAGCGCGAGGGCCGTCCCGGCCAGGGTCGCGCGCAGCGCCCTTCCCCGCCTGCGCCGCCGGTGTCTGCCACGATGCTTCATGTCGTCCTCCCGAGGCGGACCAACTGCGCCTTGTGATCCGTACGTTGACGGAGGAGCAGGTGGGGTGGCCCGTACCGCGATGCTACGGCAGGGGGAGGGGGTGGCGGACGAAGACCCCGCAAATATGCGAAAGACGCACCCGTCGGGGCGGCCCGGACGCCACGGCGCGTGAACCTCAGGGCGCCACCGCGGAGGGACGCAGCCGCGCCACCGCCGGTGCGGTCGAGTGCGGCAGGAGATCACCCGGGTCGTCCGGCAGCAGCACCTCGACCTCCGCGTCCTCGGCGAACCGGTACGGCCGGTGCTCCAGGAACGTCCCCAGATACCGCCGCACCCGCGACATCTCGGCCCGCACCGTCACCGTGCGCTCCGGGTCGCCGAACACGTCGGCGGCCAGGCCCGAGGCGCTGCGCCCGGAGCGGTGCACGGCGAGCAGGTACAGCAACTCGGCGTGCCGCGGGCTCAGTTCCCGCGTCCAGGTGCCCGCACCGCCGGACACCTGCACCGACCAGCGGCGGGAGTGCCTGAGGTCCAGCACGATCCGCGTCCCGCCGCGCGGCACCGGCTCCTCGGCCGCCGGCCGCAGCAGCCACCCCCCGGCCAGCGGCTCCACCGCGCACAGCCCCAGCGCCGGCAGCCATCGCGGGCCCGCCGACAGCGACTTCGGCAGGGCCACGCGCCGCGTGTACGGCATCCCGCTCACCGCCGCCGTCCAGCCGTGCGGGTCGACGACCAGGGCCCGCCCGCCGAGCCGGGCCAGCACCGGCGCCGCCACCGCGCGCAGCCGCTCCAGCGAGTCCAGGTGCATCTCCCGCAGCCGGGCCTCGGCGAGCTTGGCCACCGAGTCGACCCAGGAGAGCGTGGCCGGATGCATCGTCTCCAGCGGCCCGCTGACGTCCACCACCCCCAGCAGCCGGCCGTCCCGCGGATCCGTCAGCGGAGCCCCGGCGCAGGTCCAGCCGGCCTGGGAGCGCACGAAGTGCTCGGAGGCGAAGACCTGGACCGGCCGGCGCACCACCGCCGGAGTGCCCACACCGTTGGTTCCGACGACGCTTTCCCGCCAGTCCGCGCCCAGTTCGAAGCCGAGCCCGTCCGCCCGGCGCAGCACCGGCGCGCTGCCCTCCCGCCACAGCACCCGGCCGTCCTCGTCGGCCACGACCATGATGTGGTGGGCGACGTCGGCCGCGGCCAGCAGGCCCTCCCGCAGCACCGGCAGCACATGCCGCAGCGCCGACGTCTCGCGCCGCCGCTGCACCTCCTCGCGGGACAGCGGGTCCGCCCGTACGTCACGCTCCGGATCGACCCCGCTGCGCAGCATCCGCTCCCAGGACTGCTCGATCACGGGACGCGGCGGCACCGGCACCCGCCGCCCGGACAGCCGGGCGGAGCGGACCTCGCTGAGGACCCGGGCCGCGCGCGTGGTGTCCACAGCGGCCAGGTGCGTGACGTCCATACGCGTGCGCCCCCCTAAGTCGAGTTGGTGACCGTGGTTGAGTTTTTGACCGTCTGTCTCATAGTGCCGCCTGTCCCAGCGGCGCGCGCACCGTCCGCACACAGTCACCAGCAAGTTGCAACCCCCTGCAACCCTGGTGGACGGCCCGGCCCTGACCGAGACTTGAGCCGCGCCGTCCCGAGCGGCGTTCAGTGGCTCGAACGGGCCAGTGCGGCGGGGGTGGTGCCGTGTCGGCGCAGCACCACCCCCGCTTCCCGTACGCGGGTCAGGAGACCGGATCGTGCTCCGGCCGGGCCCGCCGCACCACCGCCGCCAGGTCCAGCGTGTGCGGCAGCGTCCCGAAGGCCGCGCCCCCGTCACCGCCCAGCCGGGCCGCGCAGAACGCGTCGGCGACCTGCGGCGGCGCGAACCGGACCAGCAGCGACCCCTGGAGCACCAGCGCGAGCCGCTCCGCCAGGCGCCGCGCCCGGCCCTCCACGCCCTCCAGGTCGGCCAGTTCGGTCAGCAGGTTCTTGATGGCCCCGTCCAGCCGGTGATCGGCGCCGCGCGCCTGCCCGACCTCGCGCAGATAGGCGTCGAGCGCCCCCGGCTCCCGCCGCAGCGCCCGCAGCACGTCGAGCGCCTGCACGTTGCCCGCGCCCTCCCAGACCGAGTTCAGCGGCGACTCGCGCACCAGCCGGGGCATCCCCGACTCCTCGACGTAGCCGTTGCCGCCCAGGCACTCCGCCGCCTCCACGGCGACCGCCGGGCAGCGCTTGGTCACCCAGTACTTGGCGGCCGGCACCGCGATCCGCAGCAGGGCACGCTCCTGCTCGCCGCCGTCGTCGCAGGCCGCCGCCAGCCGCAGCGCCAGCGTCGTCGCCGCCTCCGACTCGATCGCCAGATCGGCGAGGACGTTGCGCATCAGCGGCTTGTCGACGAGCTTCCCGCCGAACGCCTCCCGGTGGGCGCAGTGGTGCACCGCCTGCGCGACGGCCTGCCGCATCAGCCCGGCCGAGCCGAGCACGCAGTCGAGCCGGGTCGCCGCCACCATCTCGATGATGGTGCGCACCCCGCGCCCCTCCTCGCCGACCCGGCGCGCCCAGGTCCCGTCGAACTCGACCTCCGCCGAGGCGTTCGACCGGTTGCCGAGCTTGTCCTTGAGCCGCTGCAGGCGGAACACGTTGCGCGTGCCGTCCTCCAGCACCCGCGGCACCAGGAAACAGGTCAGCCCCTCCGGGGCCTGCGCCAGCACCAGGAAACCGTCCGACATCGGCGCCGAGCAGAACCACTTGTGCCCGGTCAGCTCGTACGTCCCGGCCTCGGCGAGCGGCCGCGCGGCCGTGGTGTTCGCCCGGACGTCGCTGCCGCCCTGCTTCTCCGTCATGGCCATCCCGAACAGGGCCCCGGCCTTGAGGTGCGCGGGCCGCAGCTCCCGGTCGTAGATCATCGACGTCAGCCGCGGCTCCCACTCGGCGGCCAGGTCCGGGTCCGCGCGCAGGGCGGGCACGGCCGCGTGCGTCATCGACAGCGGGCAGCCGTTGCCGGCCTCGACCTGCGTCCACACCACGAAGGCGGCGGCCCGGCGCAGATGCCCCGCGGGCCGGTTCCAGGCCGCGGTCAGACCGGCCGAGACGCCCTTGCCGAGCAGCCGGTGCCAGGCCGGGTGGAACTCCACCTCGTCGATCCGGTGGCCGTACCGGTCGTGCGTGCGCAGCCGCGGCGGGTTCTCGTTCGCCTGCGCGCCCCACTCCTGCACCTGGGCCGAGCCGGAGCTGCGCCCGAGCGCCGACAGCTCCCCGAGCACCTCCTCGCGCAGTTCCGGCTCCAGATGCCGTTCGACCGCGGCGGTCAGGGCCCGGTCCGCGGAGAAGACGTCGTACCCGACCAGCGGCGGGACCTGGTTCGTCACGAGGTGCGTGCTGCCTGCCATGGAGCGAACGTACCCCGCGGTAGCAGCTCGGGCACCAGCGGACCCGGCCCGGTGCGCGAAGAGGCGGCCTGTGGGTGAGTGGGGCCGGGCACGACGGATACCGTTAGGGGGTGCAGCCAGCAAGTGAAACCCCCGACACGCCCTCCGGGCGCCTCCACCGGGCGCGGGCCCTCTACCGGAACGTCTCCAAGCGCAGGACCGCCTGGCTGTTGCTCAAGGACACCGTCAACTCCTGCATCGAGTACCGCATCCTGGGGCTCGCGGCCGAGGCCGCCTTCTTCACGCTGCTGTCGGTGCCGCCGCTGCTGCTGAGCATGATCGGGCTGCTCGGCTACGTCGACGCCTGGACCGGCGCCGACACCATCCAGAGCCTGCGCACCAACCTCCTGGAGGCCTCGCGCACGGTGCTGTCCGACCGCGGGGTGCGCGAGATCGCCGAGCCGATCCTGCACGACGTGATGAAGGGCGGCCGGGTCGACGTCATCTCCCTCGGCTTCCTGATCGCGCTGTGGTCGGGCTCCCGCGCGGTGAACGTCTTCATCGACACCATCACCGTGATGTACGGCCTCGACGGGGTCCGGGGCATCGTCAAGACCCGGCTGCTGGCCTTCCTGCTGTTCATCGTCGCCCTGCTGATCGGCTCGGTCGCGCTGCCGCTGATGGTGGCGGGGCCGGACGCGATGGTGGACATCCTGCCCTGGTCGACCACGGTGGTGCAGGTCCTGTACTGGCCGGTGGTGATACTGCTGTCGATCGCGTTCCTCACCACGCTGTACCACGTCTCCGTGCCGGTGCGCTCCCCGTGGATCGAGGACGTGCCCGGCGCGCTCGTCGCCCTCGGCATGTGGGTGCTGGGCAGCTTCCTGCTGCGCATCTACCTCCAGAACACCGTCGAGGGCGCCACCATCTACGGTTCGCTCGCCGCCGCCGTCGCCGTGCTGCTGTGGATCGGCGTGTCCGCGTTCGCCGTGCTCGTCGGGGCCGCGGTGAACGCCGCCATCGACCGGGTCTGGCCGGCCGCCGCGACGGCCGCGGCCCGCGAGGCCAACGAGCGGATGCGCCAGGCCCAGGTCGCCGAGTACGTGGCGCGCGCCGCCGCCCGCGGCGAGTCCGACCCGGACATGCCGTCCGAGTTCCCCGAGCGCTGGTCCCGCTTCCTGCCCCCGGAGGACGTCACGGCCCGGCTGCGCACGCAGGTGAAGTCCACCCACGGCAAGAACGGCCAGGGCACCGGGGAGGGGCAGCCGCCCGCCGGGACGTGACGGGCCGGCCGGCCTCACGCCTTCCAGGTGCCGGCCGCCGCCTCCTCCCGCACGAAGTCCGAGAAGTCCCGGGGCGCCCGGCCCAGGACCTCCTCCACCCCGCCGGAGAGATGCGCGTTGCGGCCGTCCAGGAGGGTGTCGAAGATCGCGGCCAGGGCTTCGGCCTCCCGCGGCGGCACCCCGAAGCCGGCCAGGGCCTCCCCGTAGTCCCGCGTCGAGACCGCCCGGTACGCCAGCGGCCGCCCGGTCGCCGCGGCGATCTCCGCGACCGCCTCGCCGAAGGAGAGCAGCCGCCCGCCGGACAGGGCCAGGGTGCGCCCCACGTACCGGTCCCCGGCCGTCAGCGCGGTCACCACCACGTCCGCGATGTCCCGGACGTCGAGGAACGGCTCGCGCACCTCGCCGGCCGGGAACACCAGCTCACCGCGCTCCCGCAGCTCCGCCACCAGCGGGCCCTCGCTGAAGTTCTGCGCGAACCACGCGGCCCGCACCACCGTCCAGTCCGCGCCCGAGGCGCGCAGCGCCTCCTCGGTGGGCAGGGCCTGGTCCTCGCCCCGCGCCGACAGCAGCACCAGCCGCCGCACCCCGAGCCCGACCGCCTCCCGCGCGAGCGCCCCGACCGCCTCCGCCGCGCCCGGCGCCCCGACGTCGGAGGGCAGGGCGAGGTAGGCCGCGTCGGCGCCGCGCAGGGCGTGCGCCCAGGTCGAGGCGTCCCACCAGTCGAACCCCGTCGCCCGTGACGCCGCCCGCACGGTCAGTCCGGCGGCCTCGGCGGCCCGCGCCACCCGGCTGCCCGTACGGCCCGAGGCGCCCGTCACCACCAGCGTCGTCCCCCGCCTGCCCCCTGCCGTGTCCCGTGCCGTGTCCTGCCCTGCGTTCGGCGCCGTGTCCTGCCCTGCGTTCGGCGCCGTTCCCTGCGCTGTGTCGCGTGCCGTGCCCTGCGCTGTGTCGCGTGCCGTGTTCGTCATGACGTCGAGTCAACTGCCGTGCGGCGGACGGAACCATCGCTGAACGGCTCATTCCCATGCGGCCGCGTCTACGCTGGCCCCATGGACGCTCTCGCCGGCCTGCTCGAAGGCCCCCGGGCACGGGGCGCGTTCATGATCAGGGCGTGCTTCGACCCGCCCTGGGCGGTACGGGTGGAGGACCGGGCGCCGCTCACCGTGATGCTCGTCGTGCGCGGCGAGGCGTGGGTCCTGCCCGACCGGGGAGCCCGCACGCGGCTGCGCGCCGGGGACCTCGCCATCGCCCGCGGCCCCGACCCGTACACCTGCGCCGACGCCCCCGACACGGCACCGCAGGCGCTGATCCTGCCCGGCCAGGAGTGCCGCCACCCCGACGGACGGCCCCTTCAGGGCTCCATGGACCTCGGCGTGCGCACCTGGGGCGACCGGCTCGACGGCGGGACCGTCCTGCTGATCGGCACGTACCCCGTGCGGGGCGAGATCGGCGGGCGGCTGCTGGACGCCCTGCCGCCGCTGCTCACGCTGACGCCCGAGGTGTGGGACTGTCCGCTCACGCCGTACCTGTGCCAGGAGATCGTGCGGAACGGGCCGGGGCAGGAGGTCGTCCTGGACCGGCTGCTGGACCTGCTGGTCATCACCGCGCTGCGGGCCTGGTTCGCCCGCCCGGAGGCGGCGGCACCGGCCTGGTACCGGGCGCTGGCCGACCCGGTCGTCGGCGGGGTGCTGCGCCTGCTCCAGGACGATCCCGCCCACCCGTGGACGGTCGCCGGGCTCGCCGCGAAGGCGGGGGTGTCCCGGGCCGCGCTGGCCCGCCGCTTCACAACCCTGGTCGGCGAACCGCCGATGACGTACCTCACCGGCTGGCGCCTCGCCCTCGCCGCCGACCGGCTGCGCGAGAGCGACGACACGCTCGACGCGGTGGCCCGCCGGGTGGGGTACGGCAGCGCGTTCGCCCTGTCCACGGCGTTCAAACGGGTCTACGGGGTGAGCCCTGCGGAATACCGGGGGCGGGTGGGGTAGGGCGTGCGCGCGGTTCCCCGCAGCCCTGGGGCGGGGAGCGGTGGTCTGCGTGCGGGTGCCCCGGTGCGCGGGTGGGCTGGGGTTGTCCGATCAGGTTCCCCGGGCCCCTGGGGGCGGGGAGCGGTGGTCCGCGGGGCGGCGGCGTAGCCTGGCTTCCGTGTATGCGGAGCGTGCGGCGCGGCTCACCGGGGCGGTCCTGTGGACCAACACCCCCGAGCGGTCCGGGCCGGGTCGGGTGCTGCCGGACGGGTGCATGGACCTGCTGTGGCACGACGGGCGGCTGCTGGTCGCCGGACCGGACACCCGGGCGTACCTCACGGACGGCGAGGACGGCCCCTGGTCGGGCATCCGCTTCCCGCCCGGCACGGCCCCGGCGCTGCTCGGCGTCCCCGCCCACGAACTGCGCGACCGCCGGGTCGAACTCACGGACCTGTGGCCGGCCTCCGAGGTGCGGCGGCTGACCGCCCGCGTGCGGGCGGCCCCCGACCCGGTGCAGGGCCTGGAGGAGCTGGCGCTGCGGCGGGCCGCCGACACCGAGCCCACGGACCCGCTGCTGCGGCGGGTCGTCGCCGCTCTCGACGCGGGCCGCCCGGTCGCCGCCACCGCCGACGAACTCGGCGTCGGGGCACGCCTGCTGCACCGCCGCTCCCTGGCCGCCTTCGGCTACGGGCCCAAGACGCTGGCCCGCATCCTGCGGCTGCGCCGCGCCCTCGCGCTGGCCCGGGCCGGTACGCCGTTGGCGGAGACGGCCGCCCGGGCCGGCTACGCCGACCAGGCCCATCTGTCGCGCGAAGTACGGGCCCTGGCGGGTGTGCCGCTGAGCGACCTACTCGGCCGCGCCGGCCAGCGGGGCGAACAGGTCCACCCCGTTGCCGTCCGGGTCGAGCACCACGGCGTAGCGCTGCCCCCAGAAGGCGTCCCAGGGCTTGAGTTCGCCGCGGTACCCGGCGTTCGTCAGCTCCGCGTACAGCGCGTCCACCTCCTGCGGCCCGTCGCACCGCAGGGCCAGCGAGGTGCGGCCCCCGCCCGTCGGCGGCCGCCAGCCGGGCAGGAAGGAGAGGACCGTCTCCTCGGTGTCGAGCATCAGCCGCAGCCCGCCGGGCAGATCGGCCTCGGTGTGCGGTTGCCGCCCGGCGTCCTCCGGGAAGACGAACCCGAGCCGGCGGTAGAAGGCGACGGAGGCGGCCATGTCGGAGACGACCAGGCCGATGGCATCGAATCGTGCGGTCATGGGCCCACCGTAGGCGGGACCGCGACGGCCGGTCTTGAAGGAAACGGACACCGGCCCGCGCCTGTCCGATCCGTTCAAGACCGCCGCCCCGGCGGCGCCGTAGCGTCACCGCCATGACGACCACGACACGGACATCGAGGCATCTGAGCGTCTTCATCGACCGCCCGCAGCGGGAGGTCTACGACTACGTCGGCGACCCCGCCCACGTCCCCGACTGGGCCCCCGGGCTGGCGAGCTCCCTGCACCCGGTGGACGGCCGGTGGGTGGGGGAGTCGCCCATGGGGCGGATCGTGGTGGACTTCACGCCCCGGAACGACTTCGGCGTGCTGGACCACGACGTGACGCTGCCCTCGGGGCACACCGTGCACAACCCGATGCGGGTGATCGCCGACGGGTCCGGCTGCGAGGTGGTGTTCACGCTGCGCCGGCAGCCGTGGATGAGCGACGAGGAGTTCCGCCGCGACGCGGAGGCGGTGTCCGCCGACCTCGCCAGGCTCAAGCGGCTGATGGAAGCGGGGTGAGGGCCGGGGCGGCAGAATTCATGGTGCCGAGAACCCTCCGGGCCGTGCCCGGATCTCCTAGGTTCGGATCCCATGGCACCACGACTGCTCGTCCACACCCGCACCACCGGATACCGGCACGACTCCATCCCGGCCGGTGTCGCCGCCCTGCGCGCCCTCGGCGCCTTCGACGTCCACGCCACCGAGGACCCGGCGGACCTGGAACGGCCCCTGGACGGCTACGCGGCCGTCGTCTTCCTCTCCACCAGCGGCGACATCCTCACCCCGGCCGGACGGGAGCGGCTCGCCGCCTACGTGGAGTCGGGCGGCGGCTTCGTCGGCGTGCACGCGGCGGCCTGCACGGAGTACGGCTGGCCCTACTACGGCGAGCTGCTGGGCACCTGGTTCGACCGGCACCCGCACCACCAGCCGGGCCGGGCCGTCGTCGAGGACCACGACCACCCGGCGACCCGGCACCTGCCCGCCGTCTGGGACTTCACCGACGAGTGGTACGACTTCCGCACCAACCCGCGCGGCACGGTCCGTGTCCTCGTCACCGCCGACGAGTCCTCCTACGAGGGCGGCGGCATGGGCGAGGACCACCCCCTGGTCTGGTGCCGTGACCACGGCCGCGGCCGGGTCTTCTACACGGCCCTCGGGCACGCCCCGGAGGCCTACGAGGACCCCCTCTTCCGGGCGCACCTGCTGGGCGGCATCCGCTGGGCGGCCGCACTGCCCCTGCCCTGAGGGGCAGGCCCGCCCCGCCTGGATTCCGTCCCGTTCCCCTCACGGGGGCGCCTGGCCGGTGCCGGGTGCTCCCGGCCGGGCCGGAGCCGGTCCGGCCCGGGTCCGGGGCGACGCTCAGCCGGCGTCCGGCGTCGGTGCCGTGGGGCGGACCGCCACCGCGTCGACCTCGAACAGCATCCCCGGCAGGGCGAGCGAGGCGACCCCGCTCAGCGTCTGCGCCGGAAGCCGGTCACCGAAGCGGGCGTGCAGGGCCTTGCCCAGCACCTCCAGCTTCCCGGGGTCGTGGTCCACGACGAACGTGCCGAGCCGGACGACGTGTTCGTAGCCCAGCCCCACCCCCTCCAGCGCCGACCGCAACCGGTCGAAGGCCAGTTCCACCTGTGCGGCGAAGTCCCCCGGCACGGGCGCACCGGTGGCGTCCGAGGCGTACTGGCCGGCGATGAAGACGAGGTCGCCGGGGGCCGAGACGGCGTGGCTGTAGCCGAACGGGGTGGGGTCGTGGAGCGTGGCCGGGTTGGTGATCGTGCGCGAGTCGCGCGTCATGACCGGGCAGTTCCTTTCCGCCGAGCGCGGCCACCGCGTCGGCGGCGGCCCTGTCTCTCCTGCCAACTCCCTTGAGCCGCAGACGCATTCCGCGCCCGGGGGACTGTCACCACGTCCCCGGGGGGAGGAGGGTCTGTCACCGTGTCCTGGGGCGGGGTCCGTCACCGCGTCCCGGGCGCCGCCGTGCTCGCGCGGTGCACCAGGCGGGTGGACAACTCCGTGCGGGTGCTCTCCGGGTGGTGCCCGTCCATCAGGCGCAGCAGCGACCGCAGGGCCGTCGCGGCCATCTCGGACAGCGGCTGGCGGACCGTGGTCAGCGCCGGGGAGGCCCAGCGCGCCTCGGGCAGGTCGTCGAAGCCGACCACGCTCACGTCGTCCGGGATCCGCAACGCCCGTTCGGCCAGGGCCTCGTAGACCCCCAGGGCCATCCGGTCCGAGCACACGAACACGGCCGTCGGCGGCTCGGGCAGGTCGAGCAGTTCCCGCATGCGGCGCCTGGCCTGGCCCTCGTCGAAGCCGGCGTGCCGGACGTACTCGGAGCGCTGCCGGACCCCGGCCGACGCGAGCGCCGAGCGGTAGCCGGCGACCCGGGCGCTGCTGCACAGGGTGCGTCGGGACCCCGCGATCACGGCGATCCGCTCGTGCCCCAGCGCGAGCAGGTGCTCGGTCGCCGTCAGACCGCCCTGCCAGTTCGCCGCCCCCACCGACACCACGCCCTCCGGCGGCTCCTGCACCGGGTCGATCATCACGAACGGGATGCGGTGCTGCTCCAGCCAGGCGTACTGCGAGGCGCTCAGCTCGGCCAGGTTGAACAGCACCCCGGAGGATCCGCGCGCGACCAGCTTGTCCAGCCAGCCCCGCTCGGGGCGCCCGGCCCGGGAGCGGGTCAGCGCCGCCGAGACCACGACCTCCAGACCCGCGTCGTGCGCCGCCTCCTCCGCCCCGTGCAGCACGGCACCCGACCAGGAGCTCTCCAGCGAGTGCACGACCAGGTCGACGAGCCGGGGCGCCTTGGCCGCGTCGAAGCGGGGCCGGCGCACGTAACCGAGCCGGTCGAGCGCCTCGGTGACACGGCGGCGGGTCTCGGGCGCGACGTCCTCCCGGCCGTTGACCACCTTCGAGGCGGTCGGCACCGAGACCCCCGCCTCGCGGGCCACGACCGCCAGCGTCGGACCGGCCGCCGCGCCCGCACTCGCCGTACGCACCATCGGGAACCCGCCTCTCCGGCCCGCCCGAGGGCCGTGGAAAGTTTCGACCAGCGCTGCCCGCCACGGTCCGGCTCCGACCCGGCAGAAAGCGCTTCCTACTGTAGGTGCGGCGCAGGGCGGCGGGAAGACGGACGCGGTCACGCGCTCGCCCCGGGCGCAACTCTCGAAACCTCGAACAACTGCCCCGTCGGGGCGTACAAGCCGGCCGGAACCCGGCGAAGCCCGCCGCGAGCGCCGCGTCGACGGGGCCGCACTCCGCCCCGGACGGACCAGCGCTGCCGCACGCGAAGCGGCCGTTGCGCCGAACGGCCCCCTGACCCGTCCGTGCACCGGAATACCGGGCCACCATGAGGTGCTCTGATCCTCACGGTGCACGAGCGCGGTGAGGAGGCCGGTGGACGTATGACGGCGGACCAGGCGGACCCCGTGGTGAGCACGCCCCACGGTGCCCTGCGGGGCAGGTACGAGCGCGGCGTCGCGGTCTTCCGCGGCATCCCCTACGCGCAACCCCCCTTCGGGCCGCGCCGTTTCCGCCCGCCCGAGCCCCTGCCGCCCTGGGACGGCGTCCGCGACGCCGGCGCCTTCGGCCCCACCCCGCCCAAACCCCCCTACTCCGAGGCCTTCGCCCCCTACCTGTCCGACCCGGTGATCCCCGGCGACGACATCCTCAACCTCAACGTCTGGACCCCGGCCCCGGATCCCGCGGCCCGCCTCCCCGTCCTGGTCTGGCTGCACGGCGGCGCCCTGACCCGGGGCTCCTCCGCGGTACCCGTCTACGACGGACACGCCTTCGCCCGGGACGGCGTCGTCTGCGTCTCGCTCAACTACCGGCTCGGCGTGGAGGGTTACGGCCTGTTCCCGGACGCGCCCGCCAACCCGGGCCTGCGCGACCAGATCGCCGCCCTGGCCTGGGTCCACGAGACCATCGAGGCGTTCGGCGGCGACCCGGGCCGCATCACCCTCTTCGGCCAGTCCGCCGGGGCCATCAGCATCGGCGCCCTCCTCGCCGCCCCGCAGACCCGGGGCATGGTCCGCCGGGCCGTGCTGCAGAGCGGTCCGCCCGAGGCGGCCGAACGGACCAGGGTCCGCCGGATGGTGCGCCGGATGGCGTCCCGGCTGAGGATCCCCGCCACCGCCGAGGCCTTCGCCACCGTCGACCGCGACCTGCTGCTGCGCACCCAGGCCGAGGTGGGCCGGCTCAGCAGCCCCGTCATCGGCGGCCCCGCCTTCGGCATCGTCGTCGACGGGGACGTCGTCCCGCGCGACCCGCTGGAGGCCCTCCTCGACGGCGCCGCCCCCGGCGTGGACCTGATGATGGGCTGGACCCGCGACGAGCACCGGCTCTGGCTGGTCCCCGGCGGCCTCATGGAGCGACTCGACCGCCTCGGGGCCGTCGCCCTGGCCGGGGCCATGGCCCGCTGCCGCTGCGGCGGCGAGGTTCCGCGCGGCTACCGCGCCCTGCGCCCCGAGGCCGGCACGGCCGACCTCGTCGGCGACCTCGTCACCGACCACCTCCTGCGCATCCCCCTGCACCGACTCGCCGACGCCCGTACGGAACCCTCGTACGTCTACGAGTTCGCCTGGCCCTCCCGCCTCCCCGGCCTCGGCGCCTGCCACGCGCTGGAGCTCGGCTTCGTCTTCGACACCGGCGAGGTGCCCGAGTCCCGCCGACTCGCCGGTGAGGGCGCGCCCCAGGACCTCGCCGACGCCCTCCACTCGGCGTGGGTGCGCTTCGCCGCGGACGGCGACCCGGGCTGGGAACGCTGGGACGCCACGCACCCGGTACGGGTGTTCGGCGACCCCGCCCCGGACGCACCGGACCCCCTGGCCCACACCGCACCCGGCCCCCGCGACCGCGAACTCGCCCTCTGGACCCGCGACGCCCTCACCCCGTCCCCCGTCGGCACCCCACCACGCGGCACGGAACTCCGCACGGCGGTACGGCGTTTCCGGCGCGCCGGGGGGTTGCGGCGGCGCTGACGACCGGCGGACCTCAGCGGGAACGCGGTCGGCCCGTCGTCAGGGCCCTCGCGATGCCCGTGATCGCCTCCGGCCCCACCCGGCAGCATCCGCCGATCAGTCGGGCGCCCGCGGCCTGCCAGGTCTCCACCTGGGCGGCGGTGAACGTGGCGCGGCCGGACCAGGCCCGGGCCGCGGCGTCCCAGGTCTCGCCGCTGTTGGGGTAGACGACGACCGGCTTGCCGGTCACCCGCGCCGCCGTCGCCGCCGCGTGCTCGACGTCCTCGGGCGCGCAGCAGTTCACCCCGACCGCGATCACCTCGTCCGCGTCGGCGGCCAGGGCGAAGGCCTCCTGGAGCGGCTGTCCGGCCCGGGTGCGGTCGCCGGCGACCGAGTACGTCAGCCAGGCCGGCGCCCCGAGCCCGCGCACCGCCCGCAGCAGTGCGGCCGCCTCGTCCGCGTCCGGGACGGTCTCCAGCGCGAGGACGTCGGGGCCGGCCGCGGCCAGTACCTCCAGGCGCGGGCGGTGGAAGCGTTCCAGCTCGTCCACCGTCAGCCCGTACCGCCCCCGGTACTCCGAGCCGTCCGCGAGCATCGCTCCGTACGGGCCCGCCGAGGCCGCCACCCACAGGGGGCGCGCAACCCCGGCCCGCCGCGCCGCCTCCCGCGCCGCCTCCACGCTCAGCGCCATGAGCCGGGCCGCCCGGTCGCGGCCGATCCCGCGCTTCGCGAAACCCTCGAACGTGGCCTGGTAGCTGGCCGTGATCGCCACGTCCGCGCCCGCCCGGAAGTAGGCCAGGTGGGCCTCGGTGACCGCCTCCGGCCGTTCGGCGAGCAGGCGCGCGGACCACAGCTCGTCACTCAGGTCGTGCCCGGCCGATTCGAGCTGGTTGGACATGCCGCCGTCCAGGACGACCGTCCCGGCGGCGAGGGCTTCGGCGAGGGTGGGGCTGCTGGTCATGCCACCGACGGTAGTCGACGCCCCGCGCCGGACCCCGTTCCGCTGTGTCCCGCACAGGGACAGGCCGGCCGGCAGCCGGCTTCGAGGGGTGACGCGCGCGGTGCGGGCCGCGTCCCGGCCGCCTTGGTCCCGTCGGACCCGTTGACCTGCACGTGACACACCCTTACCTTTTCGGCGTTCGTAATGACAGATGACGTTCGACATGTCAAACAACGCCGGGTGTTCTTCCCCCCACGAGAGGCAGGCCGCATGAGCCGCGACCCCGCTCTGCCCGAACCCCCCACCCGTAGGCTGCTGTTGAAGGGTGCCGCAGCCGCCGGCGCCCTGGCCGCCGTCCCCGCCGCCCCCGCGGTCGCCCGGGCGGCCGAGCCCGCCCGGCCTCCCCGGCCGGCCCCGTTCGTCAACCCGCTCGTCCGCAACCGCGCCGACCCGCACATCCACCGGCACAAGGACGGCTGCTACTACTTCACCGCCACCGCCCCCGAGTACGACCGCATCGTCCTGCGCCGCTCCCGCACCCTGAACGGCCTGGGCACGGCGGCCGAGTCCGTCGTCTGGCGGGCCCATCCGACGGGCCCGATGGGGGCCCACATCTGGGCGCCCGAACTGCACCGCATCGGCGGCAGGTGGTACCTCTACTTCGCCTCCGCGCCCGCCGAGGACGTCTGGGCGATCCGCATCTGGGTGCTGGAGAACGCCCACACCGACCCCTTCAAGGGCACCTGGGTGGAGAGAGGCCAGGTCAGGACGGCCTGGGAAACCTGCTCCCTGGACGCCACCACGTTCACCCACCGCGGCACCCGCTACCTCGCCTGGGCGCAGCACGAGCCCGGCACGGACAACAACACCGGCATCTTCCTGTCGGAGATGGCGAACCCGTGGACCCTGAAGGGCCCGCAGGTACGGCTGTCCACCCCGGAGTACGACTGGGAGTGCGTCGGGTTCAAGGTCAACGAGGGCCCGTACGTCCTCAAGCGCAACGGCCGCCTGTTCATGACGTACTCGGCCAGCGCCACCGACTCCCACTACTGCGTGGGCCTGCTGACCGCCGACGCCGACAGCCACCTCCTGGACCCGCTGAGCTGGACCAAGTCGCCGACCCCGGTCTTCACCAGCAACGACACCACCCAGCAGTACGGCCCCGGCCACAACTGCTTCACGGTCGCCGAGGACGGCCGCACCGACGTCCTCGTCTACCACGCCCGCCCGTACAAGGAGATCGACGGCGACCCGCTGGACGACCCCAACCGGCACACCCGGGTCCAGACGCTCGGCTGGAAGCCGGACGGCACACCCGACTTCGGCATACCGGTCGCCGACACGGCCGGGGCGGGGGAGTGACATGAGACGCGTCCACGCCGCCCTTCTCGCCCTGTGCCTGGGCCTGTTCGGTGCCCTCGCCACCGCCGGACCCGCGCAGGCCGCTCCGCAGACGATCACCAACGGGACTCGGTTCACGGACACGTCGGGCAATCCCGTGCACGCGCACGGGGGCGGCGTCCTCAAGGTCGGGTCCTACTACTACTGGTTCGGCGAGCACCGCAACGCCGACAACACCTTCCGCTCTGTCGACGCCTACCGCTCGACCGACCTGAAGAACTGGGAGTTCCGCAACCGCGTCCTGACCGAGGCGAGCGATCCGGAGCTGGCGACCGCCAACATCGAGCGGCCGAAGGTCGTGTATAACGCCTCCACCGGCAGGTTCGTCATGTGGATGCACAAGGAGAACGGCACCGACTACAGCGAGGCCCGCGCCGCGGTCGCCGTCTCCGACACCGTCGACGGGAACTACACCTGGAAGGGCAGCTTCCGGCCGCTCGGACAGCACATGTCCCGTGACATCACGGTCTTCACCGACACCGACGGCACCGGGTACATGGTCTCGGCCGCGCGCGAGAATTACGACCTGCAGATCTACCGCCTCACCGCCGACTACACCGGCATCGCGAGCCTGGTCGCCAACCCCTGGCCCGGCGGCCACCGCGAGGCCCCCGCCCTGTTCAAGCGGAACGGCGTGTACTTCATGCTGACCTCCGGCGCGACGGGCTGGAACCCCAACCAGCAGCAGTACGCCACCGCCACGAACATCGCCGGCCCCTGGTCGGCCATGAAGAACATCGGGGACGCGACGACGTACGGCTCGCAGACCGCGTTCGTCCTGCCCGTGCAGGGCACCTCGGGCACCTCGTACCTGTACCTGGGCGACCGCTGGGGCAACTCCTTCGGCGGCACCGTCAACGACTCCCGGTACGTGTGGCTGCCGCTGAGCTTCGCCGACTCGACCACCATGGCGATGTCCTGGTCACCGGAGATCACCGTCGACACGGCCACCGGAACCGTCGCCGGCACCAGTGCCACGTACCACACGCTGATCGCCCGCCACTCCTCCCGCTGCGCGGACGTCACCAGCCAGTCGCTCTGGGCGGGCACCCAGATCAAGCAGTACGACTGCAACGGCGGCGCCAACCAGAGGTACTGGTCCAAGCCCGTCGGGGGCGGCTACCACCAGCTTATGGTCAGGAACAGCTCGCTGTGCGTGCAGGAGAACGCGAACACGGTCACGCAGGAGGACTGCGACGCCTCCGCCGCCGGCCAGCAGTGGTCGCTGACCACCACCGGCTCGTACGTGAACGTGAAGTCGCGGGCGAGCGGCGAGTGCCTGGACGTGAACGGCGCCTCCACCGCCAACGGCGCGGCGGTCATCACCTACGCGTGCAACGGCGGGACCAACCAGCAGTGGACACGCGGCACCTGACCGCCTTCCGGGACAGCGAGCCGGCTGCGCCGGGAGTACCGCCCGCACTCTAGAAAGCGCTTGCCGCGGGCGGTACGGTCCCCTCTCAGGTCCTGTCGTCCGCCGGAGGAGCCGAGAGTGAGACGTTTCAGCATCGCCGTCGTGGCGGCGGTGGTCCTGGGGACCGCCCTGCCGGCCGCCCCGGCGGGCGCCGCCGAGGTCCCCGCGGACTTCCCCCGGTGCACCGCCGGTGTCTGCCACTTCGACGTGCCGCCCGGCACCTACGACGTGCGGGTCAGGCTCGGCGGACCGGACGCGTCCCGTACGAGCGTCAGCGGCGAGACGCGGCGTTCCCTGCTGCCCGAGACGGCCGTCCCGGCCGGCAAGCACGTCACCCGCGGCTTCACCGTGCACGTCCGCACCCCCGAGGGCGAGCCCACCGGCCCGGACGGAAGCTCCGGCCTCGACCTGCGGATCGGCGGCTCCGCGCCCGCGCCGGCCGACATCCGGGTCACCCCGGCCCGGCGCACCCGCCAGATCTTCCTCGTCGGCGACTCCACCGTCTGCGACCAGCCCGGCGACCCGTACTCCGGCTGGGGCCAGCAACTGCCCCAGTTCCTCCGCACGGGCCTGTCCGTCGCCAACTACGCCGATTCCGGGGAGAGTACGGTGTCGTATCTGGGGAACCCGAGGCTGTGGGCCACCGTGCGGCCCCTGATCCGTCCCGGTGATCCGGTACTCGTCCAGCTCGCCCACAACGACAAGACCACGGACGAGGCCACCTACCGGGCCAACCTGGAGACCCTGGTGGCGGGCGTCCGGGAACGGGGCGGACAGCCGGTCCTTGTCACGCCGATCGTGCGCCGCTGGTTCAACACCGACGGCACGCTGAACAACGGAACCGCCCTCCTGGTCAACGGCCTCGGCGTCGACCATCCGGCGGTCGTCCGCTCCGTGGCCGCCGAGGAGGACGTGCCCCTGATCGACCTCACGGCGAAGACCAAGGAACTCGTGGAGGCGCTGGGCGTGGAAGCGTCCAAGGCGCTCTACCTCACCGCCGAGGCGCGGGACAACACCCACACCTCCGTGCGCGGGGCGACCGCCTACGCGCGCCTGGTCCGCGACGCACTCGTCACCCTGCAACTGGTGCCGCCGGGCACGGTGCGGGTGGGATGAACCCCTGGGGCGCCCCGACCGGAACCGGGGCGCCCCAGGCCCGAGCCGTCCCGACCGGTCCGAGCACGGAAGAGAACCGATGCAGCTGCCCCCCGCCGACCGCACGGCGTCCCCGTTCACCGGCTACACCCGCGCCCACTGGGAAGCGGCCGCCGACGCCCTGCTCGCCGCCGTCGAACCGTACGCGTCCGAGGACCGCGCGCTGTACCACCTGCCCGGCGACCGCTCCAGCTGGTCCGGCCGCCTCTCCGACGGCCTGGAAGGCTACGCCCGCACCCTGCTGCTGGCCGCCTTCCGCCGCGACGAGAAGGCCCTGGAGCGCTATGCGCAGGGCCTCGCCGCCGGGGTCTCGGGCGTCTGGCCGCGCATCGAGGACCGCGGCCAGCCCCTGGTGGAGGCCGCGTCCATCGCCCTGGCCCTGCGCCTGACCCGGAACCTTCTCTGGGACCGCCTGGACGACGGCGTCCGGCAGCGGGCCGCTCGCTGGCTGGCCGACGCGCTCACGGCCGAACCCTGGCCCTGCAACTGGGAGTTGTTCCCCGTCACGGTCGGCGGTTTCCTCGCGGAGACCGGCCACGAGCCGGAGGCGTCCCGCGCGGCGGTCGACCGCGGCCTGGAGCGCATCGAGCAGTGGTACCGGGGCGACGGCTGGTACACCGACGGCGACGGCCGCAAGTACGACTACTACAACGGCTGGGCGATGCACCTCTACCCGGTGCTGCACGCCTGGCTGGAGCGCGACGCGGGCCTGCTGGAGCTGTACGGGGGCCGTCTGGAGCGGCATCTCGCGGACTACGCCCGCCTGTTCGGGGGCGACGGCGCCCCGGTGCACCAGGGGCGTTCCCTGACGTACCGCTTCGCGACGGCCGCTCCGCTGTGGCTGGGCGCGCTGACCGGCCGTACCCCGCTGGAGCCGGGCGAGACCCGGCGGCTGGCGTCCGGCGCCCTGCGGTACTTCCTCGACCGGGGCGCGGTCGACGACCGGGGCCTGCTCACCCTCGGCTGGCACGGGCCGGACGCGTCCGTGCTGCAGGGCTACTCGGGCCCCGCCTCCCCGTACTGGGCGAGCAAGGGCTTCCTCGGTCTGCTCCTGCCACCGGAGCACGAGGTGTGGACGGCGCCGGAACGCCCCGGGCCGGCCGAGCGCGAGGACGCCGTCACGCCCGTCGGACCGCCCAACTGGCTGCTCCAGTCGACCCGTCGCGACGGCCTGGTCCGCCTGCACAACCACGGCAGCGAGGACGTCCGCTACGACCCGTACTACACGCGTCTCGCCTACTCGACCGTGACCGCGCCCGCCGCGTCGTACGACAACAGCGTGATCGTCGACGGCGACCCGAGCCGCACCGGGATCGAGCCGCTGGGGGCCGGGGCGGGCTGGGCGGCCTCACGGCACACGGCGGGCGGGGGAGCGCGGGTGACGAGCGCGGTGCTGGCGCACGGGGCGGTGGAGGTGCGCGTCCACCGGGTCGCGGGGGCCCGGCCCGGGACGGCGGTGCGCGTGACCGGCTGGAGCGCCCCGGAGGGCGTCCGCGCCGAACTCCTGCCCGCCGTCGGCCTCGAAGCCGGACCCGGCGACGGACCCGGCGACGGGCTCACCGGCGTCACCACCGGGGACGCCACCCTCTTCGTCGCGCTGGCCCGGCTCACCGCCGAGCCGGATCCGGTGCCGCTGACCGAGACGGTACGCGTCGACACGGACGGGTCCGGCGCGCTCACGGTCCGCTGGAGCGGAGGACCCGAGGTGCGGGTCCGGCTGGACGAGGCCGGGGCGCACATCGGCTGACCTGCCCGGACGGCCGTGGTTCGGCGCGGGCCGAAACGATCCGGGCCTAGCGTGACGGCATGACCCGAAGCCCCCGGCCGACCGCGCCCGTCACCGCCTTCGCCGCGCTCCACCACGCCGACGAGCCGCTGCTGCTGCCCAACGCGTGGGACTACGCCTCCGCGCGGGCCCTCGCCGCGCAGGGCTTCCCGGCGGTGGCGACGACGAGCCTCGGCGTCGCCGCCGTCGCCGGTCTGCCCGACGCGGTGGCCGCGACCCGCGAGGAGACGCTCCGGCTGGCCCTCTCCCTCGGCTCGCGGCCGCTGCTGCTGTCCGTCGACGCCGAGGGCGGCTTCAGCGACGACCCGGACGAGGTCGCCAGGTTCGCGCGCGAGCTGTACGCCGTCGGCGTCGCCGGCCTCAACCTGGAGGACGGCCTGGCACCCGCCGGACGGCTGGCCGCGAAGATCGCGGCGGTGAAGAAGGCCGTCCCCGCCCTGTTCGTCAACGCCCGCACCGACACCCACTGGCTGGGTGACGGCGACACCGCCGACACGCTCTCCCGGCTGGACGCCTACCAGGCGGCCGGCGCGGACGGCGTGTTCGTCCCCGGCCTCACCGACCCACGTCAGATCGCCGCCCTGGTGCGTCACCTGGACGCACCGCTCAACGTCCTCTACTCACCCACCGGCCCGCCCGTCAGCGCGCTCGCCGACGCCGGTGCCCGCCGCATCAGCCTCGGCTCGCTGCTGTACCGCACGGCACTGGGCGCGGCCCTGCGCGCGGCGGCCGGCATCCGGGCCGGCCGGACCCCGGACGGCCCGTCCCCCTCGTACGACGAGGTGACGGCCCTGCTCCCGCCTCCCCGCTGAGGGCCACCCGCCCGGACTCCGCCCGGTCGCCGCCGCTGCGGGTTCAGGTACCGGGGGGTCGCTGCTCGCGGGGCCAGTTGAGCAGCAGGACGTGCAGGGCGTCGATGGCCTTGTCCCAGGAGGCCTGCACGTCGCGGGGCGCGCCGAAGGCGCCGGTGGACTCCAGGGCGCAGTAGCCGTGGAACGCGCTGCGCAGCAGGCGCACCGCGTCGGTGAGGTCGGGTTCCTCCAGGCCGTAGGCGCGGAGCATGCCGTAGGTGACCTCGGCGGTGCGGCGCAGGGCGGGGGAGTCGGGGACCAGGGCCTGGTCCAGGGGCAGCTGCGTCGCCGCGTACCGGCCGGGGTGCTCCAGGGCGTAGGCCCGGTAGGCGCCGGCGAAGGCGGCGAGCGCGTCCCGGCCGGTGCGTCCGGCGACCGCCGCCGCGATCCGGTCGATCATCTCGCCGCCGGCGAGGAGGGCCATCCGCGTGCGCAGGTCCCGCAGACTCCTGACGTGCGAGTACAGACTCGCGTCCTTCACCCCGAAGCGGCGTGCCAGCGCGGACAGGGTGACCTGCTCCAACCCGGCCTCGTCGGCGAGGTCGGCCGCCGCCGCGACGAGGCGGTCCGGGGTGAGGCCGGCTCTGGGCATGCGGTGCGGGCCTCCCTCTCGGACGGTGCCGTGTCGGCTGGGGCGCTGTGATCGTAGCGGGCGCCGCGCCGCGCACAGGGCGGCCGAGCGGACGTGACCCGGTGCGGGAGCAGTTCTCTCTCCCTCCCGGGCCCCGCGACCGGGCCCGCGGCTCCCCGGTGTCCGTCCGGCCGTTCAGCGCACGGGCGCGTGGATCACTCCCAGTTTGTCGATCCCGGCGCCCGCGCGGCCGGTGAAGCCCACGATCTGCCGGCCGGCCGGGACGGTGAAGGTCCGCGCGTCGGACGTGGCGGTGCCGGCGGACAGCGTGCGGCCCCGGTCGGTGGTGAAGGACGCCGAGAAGATCCTGGTCCGGCCGTCCTTCCGGCCCTGGGTCAGCCGCACCGACACCAGGTGCTCGCCCTCGGTCAGGGTCAGGGACCTGGCCGCGCCGCCCGTGCCGCCGTGGGCGAGGATTGTGCCGCCGTCGAGGGTGAGGGACAGCGCGTCCAGACGGGCGTCGCCGCGCAGCGTGAGGGTGCGGGGCGCGGGCGTCGCGGGCAGGTCGTCCGCGTCGTTGAACGCCGTGCCGTGCGGGCCGCCGAAGAAGTCGCTCGCGCGCAGCGCGGGGTCCAGGGTGTAGGAGAAGCCGACGGTGTGCGGGAAGTGGTCGGAGAGGTGCTTGCCGTCCGAACGCAGGAAGGAGCGCCAGTCGTTGGCGTACCCGGTGGCGGTGAGGTCAACCAGCGCGCTGCCCCGGTAGAGCACCTTGTCGACGACCTCGCAGTCGTCCGTCGGCGCCGCCGCGTCGCACACCAGCGCGTCGCCGCCCTGCGCCGGCGGGGTGCCGCCCCGCACCCGCTCCACCCACGCGTCCGTCAGGCCGTTCTCCGTCAGCAGGGTGCGGATGTTGTCGCCGGCCCGGGTGTAGCGGGTGTTGGTGTCGCCCATGACGATCACCGCGTTGCCCGCGGAGTTCTCCCGGACGAAGGCGGAGAGCTGCTCGATGTTGGCCCGGCGCGCGGCCAGCGCGTCGTCCGTGGAGTCGGCGTTGGTGTGGACGTTGTACAGGTCGACGTAGGCGCCCTCGGCCAGGCGGACCCGCGCCAGCGTGAAGCCCTTCGGGGTCAGGCAGTTGGTGCCGGTGCAGTGGTTCCACCTCACCCGCTGGAAGTCCTCGAAGGGGAAGTCCGACAGGGTGTTGAGGCCGTCGCCGAAGGCCGCGCCGCCGCTGGTGGCCGTGCGGTACGGGTGCCGGTCGTGGGCGTACAGCGACGCGTGGTAGTTGAAGTCCTCCTGCACGTTCACGATGTCGTACGCCCCGAGCCGCTGCCCGATCAGCGGGGTGTTGGTCTCGGGGTCGCTGTCGCCGAGGCCGAGGGGCAGGCCGGCGATGTTGTAGGTCAGGACGTCGAAGGACCCGGTGGGCGCGGCCGCGGTGGCGGGCGTCGCGGTCGCGGGCGCCGCCGTGGCCGCGGTGAGTCCGGCGAGGGCCAGGGCGGCGGCGGTGAGGGTGCCGAGGAGTCGTCTCATGGTGGGGGTGTCTCCGGTCGGGGAGGCGCGACGGAACCTGAACGATGCTCAGGTTGAGCGCCAACCAGTGTGGCCAACAAGGTGAGTTGAGGAAACAGTGCGAGACGGGGAGATCCGCCGCCCCGGGGCCGCCCGCCGCTCGCCCCCTGGTCGTTCAACGTTCATGTTTCGCCTCGATCCTCCACACGCGGCGTGGTCACACGCCGCGGAAGGCAGCCGCCGCACCGGCGGCACACAGGAGGCGCTTCAATGGGACACGGGCACGCACACGGCCATCACCACCACGGGCACGACCACGAGCACGAGGCCGCACCGGCCCTGCCCGCCGCCTTCGACACCTCCGTCCCCGACGAGGCCCTCACCCCCGAACAGGCCTCGCGCCGCTCGCTGCTGCGCCGCGCCGGCCTGCTCGGCGCCGGTCTCGCGGCCGGCAGCGTCCTGGCCCAGGCGGCACCCGCCGCCGCGTCCGGCGGCCGCCGCCGCGACGGCTTCCTGTGGCTCGCCGGCGACCACCACATCCACACCCAGTACAGCAGCGACGGCAAGTACCGCGTCGTCGACCAGGTCCGCCAGGGCGCCCGGCACGGCATGGACTGGCTCGTCATCACCGACCACGGCAGCGCCACCCACGCCAGGATCGGCGTGGAGAAGGTCAACCCGGACATCAAGGCCGCCCGCGCCGCCCACCGGGACACCCTCGTCTTCCAGGGCCTGGAGTGGAACATCCCGGCCGCCGAGCACGGCACCGTCTTCGTGCACCCCGGCAAGAACGAGGTCGCCGTCCTCAAGCAGTTCGAGACCGACTACGACGGCAGCGTCAAGAACGCCTCCGACTCCACGCCCGCCAACGAGGCGCTCGCCGTCGCGGGTCTGAGCTTCCTCGCCGACCAGGTCAGGCGCCGCAAGGTCAAGGACGCCCTGATGCTCGCCAACCACCCGGCCCGGCGCGGCGTCGACTCCCCGCACGAGATCCGCGCCTGGCGCGACGCCGGCGGTCCCGGCCGGCAGATCGCCGTCGGCTTCGAGGGCGCCCCCGGCCACCAGGCCGCCGGTCTGCCCGCGCCGCTCGGCATGGGCCGCGCCCGCGGCATCTACGACAACAGCCCCGGTGCCAACTCCTTCCCCGGCTACCCGCCGGAGAGCTACCGCACCTGGGGCGGCTTCGACTGGATGACCGCCACCGTCGGCGGCCTCTGGGACAGCCTCCTCGCCGAGGGCAAGCCCTGGTGGATCACCGCCAACTCCGACTCCCACCAGGTCTACGCCGACACCGCGGTGCGCGGCCCCGGCGGCGACTTCAACGCCAACGGCCGCTACGAGGACCCCGTCTACGGCGGGAAGATCGACGTCACCCAGGGCGACTACTGGCCCGGCCAGTACAGCCGCACCCACGTCGGCGCCGACGGCTTCTCCTACGCCGCCGTGATGGACGGCATCCGCGCCGGCCGCGTCTGGGTCGACCACGGGCAGCTCGTCGACGCCGTGGACGTGCGGGTGAGCGGCGGCGGCCGCTGGGCCACGCTCGGCGGCGCCCTGCACGTGAGGAAGGGCACCAAGGTCACGCTGACGATCGACGTCACCCCGGCCGGCGGCCCCAACTGGGCCGGGTTCCGCCCCGAACTGGCCCGCGTCGACGTCATCCAGGGCGACGTGACGGGCCCGGTCGCCGACCGGGACACCTTCACCGCCCCGACCGCGAAGGTCGTCAAGGCGTACGACGTCAGCAAGGCCACCGCTCCCGTCCGCCTCACCTTCGACCTCGGCCGCGTGGACAAGCCCGTGTACCTCCGGCTGCGCGGCACCGACGGCAACCGGTCCGCCGTCGGCGCCCTCGGCGCGGCCGTCGACCCGGCGGGCCCCGCGCTCGACGTCGTCGGCGACGCCGACCCCTGGCGCGACCTGTGGTTCTACACCAACCCGGTGTGGGTCCTGCCCTCGTGACGCCGTACACCCTCACCATCGACCCGGGGCTGCGGGACCTGCGCGCGGCCGACCACCTGCTGCGCACCCTGGCGGCCGAACTCGCCCTCCCCGAGGACGCGTTCGGCTGCACCCACCTGGTGCGGGACGGCCGCCCCCGGGTCGTGCTGTCCCTCGCCCTGCCCTCCGAGCCGCTCCACCGCACCGCCGCGGAGCGGCTCGCGGGCCTCGGGCACGCGGTGTCACCCGGCGTCCCGGACCGGGTGGGGCGCGCGGTGCTCTACCCGGGCGCCGCGTCGCTCACCGGCACGCTGACCGTCGCGGACCTGCTGTCCAGGTCCGCGATCGGCCGCGTGGCCGTCCTCGGCACCCCGGAGCCGCCCGGGCCCGCCACACCCCTGGCGACCCGGGACCACGTGCGCCCGCAGTGGCAGGACGGCACGCTCGTGCTGACGGCCATGCCCGCGGCGGGCGGCACCCTCGTCCCCTTCGAGGTGCCGGACCCCACCCCGTGCTGCGCGGACCACTGACGCGGCTCACGGCACGGGTCCGACCGGCGGGGCGGTTCCTCACCGCCCGGAGATCACTCACGGCCCCGAAAACCACCGTCCTTCACCTGGTGGAAGCAGGCACTATCGAGGAGTTCGGCGAACACCGCACACGGGGGAGACGGCATGGCGCACGAGGCGGACCGGCGCGAGGACGAGCCGGGAGGTGCCCCGGCCGATGCCGACAGCGAGGTCCTGCCCGCTGCCCGTCCGCTGTGGCGGCAGCGGGACTTCGGGATGTTCTGGACCGCCCAGACCCTCTCGATGCTCGGTGACTCCTTCGCGCTGATCGCGCTGCCGCTGCTGGTCCTGGAGGCCACCGGGTCGGTCGCCCGGATGGGACTGCTCACGGCGGTGGGCGGGGCCGCGTCGGTCGTGGCGGCCGTGTTCGCCGGGGCGGTGGTGGACCGGGTGGACCGGCGCCGGCTGCTCATCACCTGCGACCTGGTCCGCATGGGCCTGTACGGCGTGATCCCGCTGGTGTGGCTGTTCGGCCCGCAGATCTGGCTGCTGTACGCCGTGCTGCCGCTGTGCGAGGCCGTCGGCATGCTGTTCGCGGTCGGCTACGTCACGGTCGTGCGCGGCCTGGTCGGCACCGGCCGGCTGACGGAGGCCAACGGGCGGCTGAACGCGACGGCCGCCGCGTCGGGCGTCCTCGGGCCGCTGTGCGCCGGGCTGGTGGCCGCCTGGTCGGGCCCGGCCGCGGCCGTGGGCGTGGACGCGGCCAGCTTCGGGGTGTCGGCGGTGTGCCTGTGCTTCGTGCGGCTGCGGCCCCGCGCGGCGGACGACGAGCGGGCCGGTGCACGCACCGGCCTGTGGCGGGACCTGCGCGTCGGCGTCGCCTTCCTCCGCGGCCACCCGGTCCTGCGCTCCCTGACCGCCCTCCTGTTCGTCTTCAGCTTTCTCACCCTGGGCCTGAACGACCTGGTCATCTACCACCTCAAGCACGACCTCGGCCACGACGACGGCACCGTCGGCACGGTCATGGCGGCCGGCGCGCTCGGCACCGTCACCGGTGCCCTGCTGGTCGCCCGGGTCCGCCGCCGCCTCGGCTTCGGCGCGACCTGGACCGGCTCGGTCGCGGTGTGCGGCCTCGCCTTCGCCGGTCTCGGCTGGGCCCGTGACGTGCCGGTGGTGGCCGCCCTGAGCGCCGCCTTCCTGGCCTGCGCCGGGATGGCGGGCACCTGCTCGATGTCGCTGCGCCAGGAGGTCACCCCCGAGCACCTCCTGGGCCGCGTCACCTCCGCCTTCTGGACCCTCCAGTACGCGGCGGCGCCCCTCGGGGCGGCCGTGCTGACCTGGGCGGCCGAGGAACGGGGCACGACCCCGGTCGCCCTGGCCGCCGGGGCGACCTGCGTGCTGCTCGCCGGGGCCGCGCTGTTCACCCCGATCCGCAGGTCGGGCCGGCCGGCCGGGCCCGGGTGACGCCACCGCGGGCCGGCCGGCCGCCGTGGACCTTCCTACGGGGTGGTCGAGAACACGAACGAGAACTCGGCCGGTTCCGCCTCCAGGTGGTACTGCGGCAGCGGGCCCGGGCCGCAGGACTGCGAGCCGATGCCGTGCTGCCCGTGGTCGAGGTTGACCCACACCGTGTCGCCGGGCACCAGGTCGGTGCGGTGCCGGGCCGCGTCCAGCTGCTCGCTCGTCCAGCGCCGCGCGGTGAACCAGAACTCCGGGTCGCCCTCGATCCGCAGCCCGCCCAGCTCCACCCAGCGCACGTCGGCACGGGCGCCGTTCTCCTGAGGGCGGACGTACGGCGTCTGCAGTCCGTCCACCGTCGAACGCCAGCGGCCCACCAGGGACGCCGCCCGGGTGTCCGGGTACGCCTCGCCGGGACCGCCGCCGAACCACTCCACGGTGTCGGCCTCCGGCAGCCCGAACCGCACCCCGAGCCGGGGCAGCGGCACCGTCCAGTCGCCCTCGGGCGTCACGGACACCGACAGCCGCAGCCGCTCACCGTCGGACGTCCACCGGTACACCGTCGCCAGACCCACCTCGCGGGCGGCGGGGGCCACCCGGGTGCGCACCGTCAGCGCGTCGTCGCCCGCCTCGACCGACACCAGCCGGTGCCGCATCCGGTGCAGGCCGAGTTCGCGCCACAGCAGCCCGTAGCGGGTGTCCGACTGCCATGCGGCGCCGTCGTCGTTGTCGGTCGTCGCCCGCCACACGTCCAGGCGCGGCGTCGCCCCGACGGTCACCGCGCCGATCGAGAGCAGCGCCCCGGTACGGGCGTCGAACGCGGCCGGGCCGAGGGTGATCCGGTCCCCGTCCGGCACGGGCTTGTCCGTCGCGGGCACGCTCGGCAGCGGCCGCGCCCCGACGGCGAACTGCCCCCAGGCCACGACGTGGTCCTTCGCGGCCCAGGAGGTGTCCTCGGCGAGGAGGGCCCGCACGGTCCACCGGCGTTCGCCGCCCCGGCCGTCCGCGGGCGGCTCGGGCAGCTTGACCTCGGCGCTCTCGCCCGGCGCGAGCGCCGGCACCCCGAGGGAGCCCGACTCGACCGTTTCGCCGTCCACCTGGCAGGACCACTCGAAGGCCAGCGCGGACAGGTCGGCGAAGTCGTGCTTGTTGGTGATCCGCACGGTGCCGTCGGCCCCGTCACCCTCGATGCGGACGGGCTCGATCACCTTCTTGTACTCGATCAGGCCCGGCGACGGCGTCCGGTCGGGGAAGACCAGCCCGTCGCAGACGAAGTTGCCGTCGTGCAGCTCCTCGCCGAAGTCGCCGCCGTAGGCGTAGCCCAGCGTTGGGTGCTCGACGCCGTGGTCGATCCACTCCCAGACGAACCCGCCCTGGAGCCGCCCGTGCCGCTCGAACAGCTCCTGGTAGTCGGCGAGTCCGCCGGGGCCGTTGCCCATGGCGTGCCCGTACTCGCACTGGATGAACGGCAGTTCACGGCGCCTGCGCGTGCCGCCGTCCAGCCGCCGGCCGATCCGGTCGACCTCGTCGTGGAAGGCGTACATCCGCGAGTAGACGTCCGTGTCGCGGCAGTCCCGGTCGCCCTCGTAGTGCACCAGCCGCTCGGGGTCGCGCGCGCGGATCCACTCGGCCATGGCGGTCAGCCCCCGGCCGGTGCCGGCCTCGTTGCCCAGCGACCAGAACACCACCGACGGGTGGTTCTTGTCCCGTTCGACCATCCGCGCGGCCCGGTCCAGCAGGGCCGGGGTCCAGCGGTCGTCGTCGACCGGGTTGTCCCGCCAGTCCTGCTCGGTGAAGCCGTGGGTCTCCAGGTCGCACTCGTCGACGACCCACAGCCCGTACTCGTCGCACAGGTCCAGGAAGGCCGGGTGCGGCGGGTAGTGCGAGGTGCGCACGGCGTTGAGGTTGTGCCGCTTCATCAGCAGCACGTCCTCGCGCATGGTCTCCAGGTCGAGCGCGCGGCCCGTACGCGGGTGCCATTCGTGCCGGTTGACGCCCTTGAAGAGGACCGCCCGGCCGTTGACCTTGATCAGCCCGTCCTCCAGGGCGACCGTGCGGAAGCCGACGCGCAGCGGCACCCGCTCGCCCCCGGTGGCCAGCACACCGTCGTAGAGCCTCGGCGTCTCGGCGGTCCACGGCTCGACCGGGACGGTCACCGCCTCGCCGGTCACGACATCGATGTCCAGGGCCGGGACGGTCACCCGCCCCTCGACGTCGGAGTCGACCCGCAGGGTGCCCTCGCCGGTGGTGTGGTCGTAGGAGGCGTGCACGAAGAAGTCGCCCGCACCGCCCGCCGGGCGGTGCAGCAGTGTCACGTCCCGGAAGATGCCCGGCAGCCACCACTGGTCCTGGTCCTCCAGGTACGACCCGGCCGACCATTGGTGGACGCGGACCGCGAGCACGTTGCGCCCGGGCTTCAGCAGGTGGCCGACCGCGAACTCGTGCGGCAGCCGGGAGCCCTTGAACTCGCCGAGCTCGGTGCCGTTCAGCCAGACGCGGGCGCAGGACTCGACGCCGTCGAAGCGCACCACCGCCCCGCCGTCCGAGGGCCAGTCGGACGGCAGGTCGAAGACGCGCAGGTGGTCCCCGGTCGGGTTCTCCGTCGGCACGTGCGGCGGGTCCACCGGGAACGGGTAGAGGTGGTTGGTGTAGATCGGGGACCCGAACGCCCCGTCGCCCTGGAGGACCCAGTGCCCGGGGACCGTGACCTCGGCCCAGTCCCCGGCGTCGAAGCCCTCCTCGGCGAACGAGTCGTTCTCGGCATCGGCGGTGGCCGACAGCCGGAAGCGCCAGCTGCCGTTCAGCGACAGCGACCGCGCGTCGGAGGAGGCGTACCAGGCACGGGGCGGCAGGGTCCCGCGGCCCGGGGAGACGTCCTCGACGTAGTCAGCGGAGGGGGTCGTGCGGAAAGACATCGGTCTCCTAGCTCAGCCCTTGATGCCGGTCTGCGCGATCCCCTGCACCAGCCAGCGCTGGAGGAAGAGGAAGACGAAGACCAGGGGCAGGATCGAGATGGCCGTGGCCATGAAGATCAGGTGGTAGTTGACGGTCTGGTTCGTCATGTACGACGACAGCGCCACCTGGACGGTCCAGGCACTCGGGTCCTGGCCGATGACCAGGGGCCACAGGAAGGCGTTCCAGCCGTTGATGAAGGTGATCGTGGCGATGGCCGCGAAGAAGTTCAGCGAGTTCGGCACGACGACACGCCAATAGGCGCCCCAGTAGCCGAGCCCGTCCACGCGCGCCGCCTCCTCCAGCTCCTTGGGGAACCCCAGGAAGTACTGCCGGAACAGGAAGCACGTGAAACCACTGAACAGGCCCGGGACGATGAGACCCCGGTAGCTGTCGACCCAGCCGAGCGACGACACCAGGACGAAGCTCGGCACGAACGTGACCGCCGTGGGAACCATCAGGGTGGCCAGGACGGCGTAGAACACCTTGTTCGCGTGCCGGTACGGGATGCGGGCCAGGCCGTACCCGGCGAGCGAGCAGATCAGCAGGATGCCGGCCGTGTGCAGGACGGCGACGACCACGGAGTTCCACAGGGAGCGGGCGAAGTCGACGGTGACGTCGTCGAACGGTTCGGTGATGTTGCCCCACTGGACGGTGGTGGGGAACCACTTCCACTCCTCGCCCGTGATCTCCGGGTCCGTCATGAAGGCGTTGCGGACGATCAGGTAGAAGGGGATCAGGAACAGGACGGCGGCGACGCCGGTCGCGAGGTACAGGCCGGTGTTGCCGATGACCCCGCCGCGCCGGACCCTGCCCGGCTTCGCGGACTTTCCCACCTCGGGTGCTGTGGTGGTCACTTGGACTCCTCACCCCTTCCGAAGCCCATGATCCTGCCCTGGAGCAGGGTGACGACGCAGATGAGCAGGGTCAGGACGACCGCGCCCGCGCTGCCCGCGCCGTAGTTCTGGTTCTCACCGAGGGCCATCTTGTACAGCTCGACCAGCGGGGGCTGGCCCCAGGTGGCCTTGGAGAGCAGGTTGAAGAACTCGTCGAAGGCCTGGTAGGCGGCGATCAGCAGGAGCAGGATCACCGCGGTGGACGTGGCCCGCAGCTGGGGCAGCGTGATGTGCCGGAAGGTCTGCCAGCCGGGCCTGGCGCCGTCGATGGCGGCGGCCTCGTACAGCTCCCGCGGGATGTTCTGCAGCGCCGCGAGGAACAGGATCATGAAGAAGCCCGACTGGAGCCACAGCCGGACGGTCACGATGACCAGCCAGTACCAGGGCGGGTCGGGGCTCGCCAGCCAGGCGATGCCGTCCGCGCCGAACCAGCCGAGGACGGTGTTGGCGAGACCGAAACGGACGCCGTTGAACAGGGACATCTTCCAGATCAGCGAGGCGGCGACATAGCTGACCGCGGTCGGCAGGAAGAACACCGAGCGGAAGAACGCCCGCATGAACCGCAGCCGGTTCACCAGCAGCGCCAGGCCCAGCGAGAGCGCCCAGGTGGCGGGCACGATGAACGCGGCGAACACGGTGAACGTGACGAGCGAGTTGCGGAAGTCCGTGTCGGTGAGGACCTCCTTGTAGTTGGCGAAGCCGACGAACTCGCTCGGTGTGACGGTGAAGCGCGCCTCGAAGAAGCTGAGCCAGACGCTCCAGCCGATCGGCACGAAGACGAAGATCACCAGACCGATCAGGAACGGCCCGGTGAAGAGCCAGAAGTTGAAGGTGCTGCTCGCCCTGAGGCCCCGCCGCGGCCGGCCCGGGGAGACCTTGGCCGGGGCGGGGCGTTCGGCGACCCCGGACGTGGTGGTGGTCGACATGTCGAGATCCGTCCGGCGGCCTAACCGAACAGCTTCTTGAGCTCGGCGCCGACCTTCTTCTCGCACGCGGCGAGCTGGGCCTTCGGATCGCCGTTCCTGCGCACGGAGTTCGCCATGACGTCGTTGAACGCCGCGATCATGGCCTGCGTCCAGCCGATGTTGTCGAAGTGCCCGAACTCGTTGAACAGCTTCACGCCTTCGGCCGGCAGGCCCGACTTCAGCTTGTCGGCGGACCGGGCGAGGGAGGTGCGCGGCGGGATGTGGAAGCCGTAGGAGGTGGCGAAGTCCTCCTGGTACTGCTTCTGGTCGATCCACAGCCACTTGACGTATTCCTTGGCCGCCTCGACGTTCTTGCCCTTGGCGTTGACGAACATCGACCAGCCGCCGTTGTAGACGGACGCCTTGCCGGCCGAACCGACCTTCGGGAAGGGGAAGATGCCGATGTCGTCGCCGAGCGCCTTCTGCATGACCGGCATGGCCCACATGCCGCACCACTGGATCGCCGTCAGGCCTTGGGTGAAGGCCGACGGGTCCCACCAGTCGGCGGGGGCGCCGAGGAGCAGGTCGCCGCTGGTGAACAGGCCCCGCAGCTGCTTGAGGCCTTCGGCGACGGCGTCGGTGTTGAAGGCGGGCTCGTTGCCGGCGGTGAGGGTGTCGGCACCGGCCGACCAGATCAGGTTGTGCTGGACCGGGGTGAGGTCGTTGCCGAGGTAGGCGCCCTTGACCTTGCTCGTCCGGAGCCTGGCGGCTGCCTCGATCAGCTCCTCCAGCGTCGCCGGCACCTCGACGCCGGCCTTCTCGAACATCGACGGGCGGTAGAAGAAGAACTGCGGGTCGTCGATCATCCGGACGCCGTATGTCTTCCCGTCGACCGTGTGGGACCTGATGTCGGCCTGGTTGAAGTCGTCCTTGACCGGCTCGATGATGTCCGTCAGGTCGGCCACCTGACCGCTTCTGACGAGCTGGATCTGCGGGTGGAACTCGAAGACGTCGGGCGCGTTGTCGGTGAGCAGCGCGGCGAACAGCTTCTGCTCGAAGTTGTTGCCCGTGATCCACCGCGTGGTGACGTCGGCCTCCTCGTAGGCCTTGGCGTAGCGCTTGACGGCCTGCTCGACGCCGGCTTCGCCGTACGCGTGGAAGTACTGGACCAGGTTCTTGCCCGAACCCGACCCGCCGCCCCGGCCGGTGTTGCTTCCGCAGGCGGCCAGTCCGCCGGCGGCGGCCAGGCCCATCGCGGCCCGCAGTACGGTTCGGCGGTCCCAGTTGCTGCTGCTCGATGCCGACATGCTGACGTCCTTGTCTCGAGTACGGCTGCGGCTCTTCGGCTCACGGCCCTGATGGCGCGGGCCCGGTGAATCACGCCGGGCCCGGTGGCTCACGCCGGACGGCTCGAAGAGGGGTGCGGTGCGGGACGCTAGAGCTTCGGCTAAGGCTTCGGCAAGGGGTTGGACGAAGTCGGTGCGAAGCGTTGTCCCCGGTTCGCGATTTCGAACGCCCGGAGCGCGCGGAGGGGATGCCTCCGCCGTTACGAGGGCGGGGCGGCGGCGCGGCTGCGCACGGCGGCGCGCGTGCCGTTCTTCTGCCCGACCGTCTGCAGCGCGCCCTCCAGGGCGAAGGTCGCCGCACCCAGGCACACCGAGTCGGTGTCGATGGGCGACAGCACGATCTCGGTGGCGGCCAGCGGCCGGGGCAGCGCGTGCCGGGTCACGGCCTCGCGCACCTCACGCAGCAGCGGCTCGCCCAGGGTGCGGGCGACCCAGCTGCTCAGCACGACGATCTCGGGGTTGAACAGGTTGACCAGGTCGGCGACGCCGGCGCCCAGATAGCGGGCGGTCTCATGCACGGCCCGGCGCGCCACCGGGTCGCCCGCGACCACGCCGCGGGCGAGCGCGTCGATCGTCGCGGTCTGGTCGTCGGGGTGCAGCAGCGCGCTGTCGGGGCCGATCTCGCGCAGGTTCAGCATGATGCCGCGCGCGCCGACATAGGCCTCCACGCAACCGTGGTTGCCGCACCGGCACAGCCGTCCGTCCAGCACCATCGTGGTGTGGCCCCACTCGCCGGCGCTGTTGCTCACGCCGCGGTGCAGCCCGCCGCCCAGGACGAGTCCGGCGCCCACGCCCGTGCCCAGGTTGACCACCACGGCGGTGCCGCGCCCGCGCGCGGCACCGAACCACAGCTCGGCCACCGCGCTGGCGCGCAGCGGGTTGTCCAGGTACAGCGGGTAGGCGATGTGCTCCGTGAGCAGGTCGAGCAGCGGCACGTCGTGCCAGTCCCAGTTGGGCGCGTACTCCGCGATGCCGGTGGCCCGGTCCACCTGCCCCGGCACGCTGACCCCGACCCCGAGCACCCGGGCGCCCTCGATGCCCGCCTGGGCGACCACCGAGCCGACGGCGGTCGCCACGTGGCCGACCACCTGCTCGGGCAGGCTCTCGCCGGGCCGGACGTCCTCCTCGGCCCGGGCCAGGACGTTCAGCCCGAGGTCGAACAGCTCGACGTGGACGTACGTCTCGGCGATGTCCACGCCGATCAGCGCGCCGCCCGAGGAGTTGACCGCGACCAGGCCCCGGGGGCGGCCGCCGGCCGAGTCCTCGAAGCCGACCTCGGTGATCATGCGCAGGTCGAGCAGCTCGCCGACGAGGGTGGCGACGGTCGCCAGACTGAGGCCGGTGGCCGCCGCGAGCTCCTGCCGGGAGGTGGGGGACGCCGCGATGATCTGGCGCAGCACCTCGTAGCGGTTCGCGGTGCGGATGTCGCGTGATGTGCGCTTCACCGGGTGCCCATCCCTTCCCAGACCGGCTCGGGCCGGGTCGACGTCGGCACCGGCGCGGCGCAAGGCTATGGTCTGCCGCCACCTTTCGACAAGGGGTTTGGAAAGGGGCTTTATAAAGTGCGCCGCGGTGGCCAACGGCCGCAGGTCGGGACGTGGCTCGCCCATGATGCCTCAGTGCGAGGGCGGTGCGCCGCCGGGGGCCCCGGGGGTGAGGGGCGGGGTGTTCCGGGCGGGCCGGGACCGGTCCTGACGTGAGGGGGGCGGAGATCCGTCAGGATGCCGCGGGCCAGCTCGATCGTGCGGCGGCGGTCGAGGTCAGGGACGCCGCAGCTCCCGGCAGCGGGTCCGCCGGCCGGCCGGGTCGGTGCAGCGTGTCCTCGAACAGCTTTCTCGTGTCCGTCAGGTCGAGCAGGCGTCCCACTGCCGCCCCGCAGGAGCGGACGGTGACCGTCCTGCCCTGGTCCAGGGCGCGCGTCCGCAGGTCGAGCAGCACGCCGAGCCCCGAGCAGTCGCAGAAGCCGACCGCGTCCAGGCGCAGATCGACGCCGCTGCCCGACAGAGCGAGGGCGTCGTGGAGTTCGGGCAGGAGTCGCCGGCTGCCCAGATCCAGCTCGCCCCGCACGGTCACGTTCATCCGGTCACCGGCCGGCGTGACGTCCAGGGTCGCCCTGCACGGCGGCAGCGCCGTGGACGCAGGCTCCGGCATGGCTGTCGCTCCCTCTTCCGTTCGCCCTGCCTTCGTTTCCAGCCTTGCCCCACTACCCCAGACACGTCAAGGGATACATGAAATGCAGTACGTGTTTTTGGGTGCGCGAATGTTCGGTCAGTAAAGTGGGGGCCATGGATGGAGTGCCCGAGCCACACACCGGATGGACGTTCCTCACGAACCACGCCCGGGTGCTGGCGGCGATCGCCGACAACCACAGCGCCCGCATCAGGGACATCGCGGCCCACTGCCGGCTCACCGAACGCGCTGTCCAGAAGATCATCTCCGACCTGGAGCAGGACGGATACCTCTCCCACACCCGGGAGGGCCGGACGAACACGTACCGGATCGACCCGGGCAAGGTGCTGAGGCACCCCGCCGAGGCCGGCCTGACCGTCGCCTCCCTGCTCTCGCTGCTGCTCCGGGACGAGGCGGACCGCGTCGTGCCCCCGGGCGCGCCCAGCCGGCCGCACGCCACGGCCTGACCACGGGCGCGGCGGGCCGGGCGGCCCGCCGTACGGGGCCGGCCCGCCGGCACGTGTCCCTTCGGCATGCCCTGGACCCGGGCGTGCCCTACGCCCCCGCCAGCACGTCCCGCACGAAGGGGTTGGCGAACGTGCCCCGCGGGTCCAGCTCCCGGGCCAGGGAGCGGAAGTCGGCCAGCCTCGGGTACAGCCCGGACAGCTCCGCCGCGGGCAGCGTGAACACCTTGCCCCAGTGCGGCCGCGCGCCGAACGGGGCCAGCGCCTCCTCCACCCGCCGCACCACCGGCAGCACCGCCCGGGTGTCCGCCACCCACGTGAAGTGCGCCGCCACGGTGTCCCGCCCGTAGGACGGACTCAGCCACTGGTCGTCCCCGGCGACGGTGCGCACCTCGCAGGTCTGCAGGACGGGGGCGACGGTCGCCCGGATCGCGTCCAGCGCGTGCAGCATCTCCACGGCGTGCCCGCGCGGCATTAGGTACTCCGACTGCAACTCCTCCCCGCTGCTCGGCACGAACTCCGCCCGGAAGTGCGGCAGCCGCTCGTGCCACGGCCCCGGCACGCCGAACTGCTCGGTGCAGTTGACCGCCGGCATGCCCGGCACCGGGTGCAGCTTCTCGGTGGCCGGGGCGGCCCACGGGAACGCGGGCAGCGGCTGGTCGGTGCGCCGCTTGAGCCACACCTGCCGGAAGCCCGGCGCCCGCCAGTCGGTGAACAGGCTGACGCTGTACGCCGCCGCCATGACCGTCTCGAACACCCCGGAGTCGAGCCCCTCCAGCGGCAGTTCGGTGAACAGGTGCTGCTCCACCTCGTAGGCCGGCTCCAGGTCGAGGGTGAGCGCGGTGACCACGCCCAGCGCGCCCAGCGAGGTCACGGCCCCGCCGAAGCGCTCCTCGTCCCGGCCGACGCGCACCGTCGAACCGTCCGCCGTGACCAGCTCCACCTCGCGGACGGGCGCCGAGAGCGGGCCGTTGAGCACCCCGGAGCCGTGGGTGCCGGTCGCGACCGACCCGGCCACCGAGATGTGCGGCAGGGACGCCATGTTGGGCAGTGCGAGCCCGTGCGCGTGCACCCGCCGGGCCAGTTCCGCGTAGCGCACGCCGCCGCCGACCCGGACCGTGCGGGCCGCGGTGTCGACCTCCACCTGCGGGGGCAGGTCCGCCAGCGACAGCAGGACGCCCTCGGGGCCCGGCTCGGCTATCGCGTTGAACGAGTGCCCGCTGCCCAGCACCCGCACCCGGTCACCGCCCGCGACGAGCGCCCGCAGGGCGTCGAGCGAGGCCGGCCGGTGCAGTTCCTTCGCCGCGTAGGTGATGTTGCCGGCCCAGTTGGTCACGGTCCCGTTCATCGCGTCGTCCTTCCCCGAGGCAGCCGGGGGCCGGGAAAGCCCCTTCCGGAACCTACATCGGCCGCTGTCCATTGCCGTCGCCGCCCGGGACGGCCTACCGTGAAGGCTCCGTAGAGAGCGATTTCTGCCGCGGTGCCGGAGCCGTACCGGACCGTGCCGGAGCCGTACCGGACCCGTGCGGAGCCGCTGCTCCGCCGGCCGACGCGTGGGAAGGTCACCTCCTTGAGCCAGCGCCCCCAGGCCCTGTTCGCCATGGCCGCCGAGCACGTGCCGCAGGTCTTCCCGCCCGAGGTGCTGGCCCGGCTGCGGACGTCGGTGGACCTCGACGCCGGTCTCGTGGCGGAGGACTTCGGCGACCCGGCCGTCCTCGACGCCCTCGCCCGGACCGAGATCCTGGTGACCGGCTGGGGCTGCCCCCGGCTGGACGAGGCGGTCCTGGACGCCGCTCCCCGGCTGCGCGCGGTACTGCACTCGGCCGGATCGGTGAAGCCGTTCGTCACGCCCGCGGTCTGGCGGCGCGGCATCGCCGTCTCCTCGGCGGCCGCCGCCAACGCGCTGCCGGTCGCCGAGTACACCCTCGCCATGATCCTGCTCGCCGGGAAGGGCGTCCTCGCCGCCCGCGAGCGGCTGCGCGCCACCCGGGTCTCCGCCGGCTGGGGCGTCGCCCCCGGCATCGGCAACCACGGCCGCCGCGTCGGGGTGATCGGCGCCTCCCGCATCGGCCGCCGGGTCCTCGAACTGCTCCGCCCCTTCGACCTGCGCCCGGTCCTCACCGACCCCTACGTCGACGAGCAGGGCGCCGCCGCCCTCGGCGTCCCCCTGCTGCCGCTCGACGAGCTCCTGCGCACCTGCGGCATCGTCACCGTCCACGCCCCCGAGACGCCCGAGACCCGCCACCTGATCGGCCGCCGCGAACTGGCCCTCATGCCCGACGGGGCCACGCTCATCAACACCGCCCGGGGCTCGCTGGTCGACCACGACGCCCTGGTGGCGCAGGTGCGCACCGGACGCCTGACGGCCGTCCTCGACGTCACCGACCCCGAACCGCTCCCGCCCGACTCGCCCCTGTACGACCTGCCCGGGGCGTTCGTCACCCCGCACCTCGCGGGTTCCCAGGGCAACGAGCTGGCCCGGCTGGGCCTGGCCGTGGCCGAGGAGGCCGAACGGCTGCGGGCGGGGAAGGACCTGGCCCACGCCGTCGATCCCGCGGCCCTGGACCGCGTGGCCTGACGGCGGCCGCCACGGGCTCCGAAAAGCGGCAAGAACCTCATAGGTGCTCACCGAGGGGGACCCGGTACCGCGCACCCGCACCCATGGGCATACCGTGAGGAGTCGTACGTCCGAGCCGGGAGGAGACACGGAATGGGCAGCGGCAGCCGTACCGCACTGGTCGAGGATCTGATGGAGCGGTTCCCGCACGTCCCGCGGGAAGCCGTCTTCAAGGAGGACCTGCTCCGGGGCGGTGTGGCCTTCGACCCGTCGGCGCTCAGTGACAACGAGGGCGGCGAGGTCAAGCCGAAGTCGTACTTCATCTTCTCCTTCGACCACGGCACCCTGCCCGAGCTGGGCGAGGCCGCGCTGCGCCGCCCGCCCGAGGAGATCATCCTCACCGGCGGCCCCTACGACCTGCGCCGCACGGTCGTCTCGGTCCGGGTGAATCCCGCCTCGCCCTACCGCGTCGCCGCGAACGAGGACGGCGTGCTCGGCCTCTACCTCGACGGCCGGCGGATCTCCGACGTCGGCGTGCCGCCGATGCCCGAGTACTACCGGCACACCCTGTCCAACGGGAAGTCGGTCATGGAGGTCGCCCCGACCATCCAGTGGGGCTACCTGATCTACCTGACCGTCTTCCGGGTCTGCCAGTACTTCGGCGCCAAGGAGGAGTGCCAGTACTGCGACATCAACCACAACTGGCGCCAGCACAAGGCCGCGGGCCGCCCCTACACGGGCGTGAAGGACGTCGAGGAGGTCCTCGAGGCCCTGGAGATCATCGACCGCTACGACACGGCGAAGACCTCCACCGCCTACACCCTCACCGGCGGCGCCATCACCAAGACGGTCTCCGGCCGCGACGAGGCCGACTTCTACGGCCACTACGCCAAGTCCATCGAGGAGCGCTTCCCCGGCCGCTGGATCGGCAAGGTGGTCGCCCAGGCCCTGCCGCGCGACGACGTCCAGCGGTTCAAGGACTACGGCGTGCAGATCTACCACCCCAACTACGAGGTGTGGGACGAGTACCTGTTCAAGATGTACTGCCCCGGCAAGGAGCGGTACGTCGGCCGCGACGAGTGGCACAAGCGCATCCTGGACTCGGCGGAGGTCTTCGGCGCGCGCAACGTCATCCCCAACTTCGTCGCCGGCGTGGAGATGGCCGAGCCCTTCGGCTTCAAGACGGTCGACGAGGCCATCGCCTCCACCACCGAGGGCCTGCGTTTCTTCATGTCCCACGGCATCACGCCCCGCTTCACCACCTGGTGCCCGGAGCCCACCACCCCGCTCGGCAAGGCCAACCCGCAGGGCGCGCCCCTGGAGTACCACATCCGCCTGCTCCAGGCGTACCGGCAGACCATGGAGGACTTCGGCCTCTCGTCGCCCCCCGGCTACGGCCCGCCCGGCGCCGGCAACGCGGTCTTCTCGGTCAGCTCCTTCATGGACAGCCTGCCCGCGGACGAACCCGTCGAGGTCTGACACCCCGCCGTTCGAGACGGAACGGCGTGCCGTACGTACCAGGTCCCGGAGCGCCGCTCCGGGATCTGAAGACGCGGCTTGTCAGTTGTGTCGGAAGCGTGAAAAACTCCTCCCCGCCCCGAGGTTCCCCCCAACTCCGATGCCGACATGGTGAGTTGACCTCGCTTGCGGATGCAGGAGACTCATGCCCGACCTGCCGACCCCTCAGGACGCCTCCGAGGCCGCGCTGTTCTCCGAGTGCTGGGACGCGGTGCTCGCCTACGCCGACCTGTGCACGTCCGGTTCCACGGCCGCGGCGCAGCTCGGCCGCGAGGCGTTCGCGCACGGCATACGCGAGGCCCGCGCGGCCGAGGCCGGCCCGGTCCGCGGCACCGGCCGCCGCCCCGCCCGGCTGCCCCGCATACCCCTGCTGCTGACCTCCGTACGCACCACGGCGGCGGCCTGGGAGGAGGACGGGCAGGGCCACAAGCTCGACCCCGATCTGCGGCTGTGGCTCAACTCCGACAAGGCCGCCCGCTACACCGGGCCGCCCCTGCGCCGCCCGCTCGCGCTGCGCGGCCTGCGCGACCTGCAGCACGCGGACGCCGAACTGCTGTGGCTGGCCGAGGTGGAGGCGCTGCCGCTGTCCGTCGTCGCCCGGCGCCTGGGCCTCGACCCGGCCACCGCCGCCGAGGAACTCCAGCAGGTGCGCACCCTGTTCCGGGACCGCTGCCACCGCAACCACCTCGACACCCCGATGGACGCCGGGTGCCGCAGTTACGCCCGGCTGCTGGACGCCGTCACCCGCTCCCCGGCCGCCGACACCCCCGGCGACCTGTCCCGGCACCTGGCCACCTGCGTGGAGTGCGCCGAGGCCGCCGCCTGCCTGCGCCTGCACGGCGGAGGACTGCCGGGGGCGCTGGCCGGCGGGGTGATCGGCTGGGGCGGGCTCGCCTATCTGGAGCGCCGCCGCCGCGCCGCCGAGGTGCGGCTCGGCCCCGGCCGCACCGGCCCGGCGGACCGGACGGCCGAGGAGGACGGCACACCGAAGGCGCGCGTCGCACGCAACGGCCTCCTCGTCGCCGCCGTCCTCGTCTCCGCCCTGGCGCTCGGCGTCTCCCTGATGCCCTTCGGCGGCTCCGGCGACGACCTCGGGGCGCGCGACGACGCGGGCCGCCAGCCCGTGGCCGACCCCGGCCCGTCCCTGCCCTCCGCCCCCGCACTGCCGCCCGCCACTTCGAAACCGGCCGGCCGCGCCGGCGCGGACACCGACGAGCCGGGCCGGCCCCGCTCGTCGGAGAGCGGCGACCGCCACACCGAACCGCAGGGCACCGCCTCGCCCACCGAGCGGACCGCACCCGCCGAGCGCGACAAGCCCACCTGCCGGGTCGAGTACGACCTGGTCAACCAGTGGCCCGACGGCTTCCAGGCCACCGTCAGCGTCACCAGCACCGCCGCCCTCGACTCCTGGCGCGTGTCCTGGTCCTTCCGCGACGGCCAGCAGGTCGGCCAGATGTGGGACGCCTCCGTCTCCCAGGACGGCTCCCGCGTCACCGCCACCGCCGCCGACTACAACAAGTCCGTGCCCGCGGGCGGCGACCTGGCCTTCGGCTTCCTCGCCTCCTGGCGCGGCAAGAACTCCCCGCCGTACGACTTCACGCTGAACGGCCGGGCCTGCGCGAAAAGCGGTTGACGCGCCCGGGCCGAGACGGGATACGGTGACGCCGGTCGCTGCCACAGGAGCACGACCGGTCGAGGAACGAGGAGGTGTTGACCGATGGCTGTCCCTGCGACGAGCGCTGCCCGCATCCAGTTCATCACGTCCACCTCCCTGGCCACCGGCTGAACCGACCCACCGTCGAGCCGGGGCCGACCTTGGAAAGGGTCACCCTTGACTTCCAGCTCCGCCTCTTCCGTCTCCACCGCGCTCGCTCCCTACGGCTGGGACGACGCCTGGGCGGACGAGTTCGCCCCCTACGCCGCCGAAGGGCTGCTGCCCGGACGCGTCATCCGCGTCGACCGCGGGCAGTGCGACGTCGTCACCGCCGACGGAGTGCTGCGCGCCGACACCGCGTTCGTCACCCCGCACGACCCGCTGCGGGTCGTCTGCACCGGTGACTGGGTCGCCGTCGAACCCGGCGGCAACCCGCGCTACGTCCGCACGTACCTGCCCCGCCGCACCGCGTTCGTCCGCTCCACCTCCTCCAAGCGGTCCGAGGGACAGATCCTCGCGGCCAACGTCGACCACGCCGTCGTCGCCGTGTCCCTCGCCGTCGAGCTCGACCTCGGCCGCATCGAGCGGTTCCTTGCCCTGGCCTGGGAGTCCGGGGCCCAGCCCGTCGTCGTGCTCACCAAGGCCGACCTCGTGCCCGACGCCGTCACCCGCTCCCACCTCGTCCAGGACGTGGAGACCAGCGCGCCCGGCGTGCCGGTGGTGCCCGTCAGCGCACGGGACGGGGACGGACTCGACGTCGTCGCGGCCCTCGTCTGCGGCGGTACGTCCGTCCTGCTGGGCCAGTCCGGCGCGGGCAAGTCCACCCTCGCCAACGCCCTCCTCGGCGAGGACGTCATGGACGTCCAGGCCACCCGGGACGTCGACGGCAAGGGCCGCCACACCACCACCACCCGCAACCTGCTCGCCCTGCCCGGCGGGGGCGTCCTCATCGACACGCCCGGACTGCGGGGCGTGGGCCTGTGGGACGCCGGGACCGGCGTCGGGCAGGTGTTCTCCGAGATCGAGGACCTGGCCGAGCGCTGCCGCTTCCACGACTGCGCCCACGAGGCCGAGCCCGGGTGCGCCGTGCTGGCCGCCGTGGACTCCGGTGACCTGCCGGAGCGGCGGCTGCACAGCTACCGCAAGCTGCTGCGCGAGAACCAGCGCATCGTCGCCAAGACGGACGCCCGCCTGCGGGCGGAGATCCGCAAGGACTGGAAGCGGAAGGGGGCGATCGGCAAGGCGGCGATGGAGGCCAAGCGGGGACCGCAGCGGCGTTCCTGACCGCGCGGACGGCGTACCGCCCCGAACCGGGGCGGGCGTCCGACCGCGGTGTCCGATTTCCGCCAGCGGCACCCCCGGCCGACGGCGCAGACTGGACCCGTGAACGACCAGTGGACGGACGAGGACACCAGGTACGAGGCCGTACGCAGCCGCGACGCCCGTTTCGACGGCGTGTTCTTCTTCGCCGTCGAGACGACCGGCATCTACTGCCGTCCCAGCTGCCCCGCGGTCACCCCGAAGCGGGCCAACGTACGGTTCTTCCCCACCGCCGCCGCCGCGCAGGGCTCGGGATTCCGGGCCTGCCGGCGGTGCCGCCCGGACGCGGTGCCCGGCTCCGCGGAGTGGAACGTCCGCGCGGACGTGGTGGGCCGGGCCGTGCGGCTGATCGCCGACGGCGTCGTGGACCGGGAGGGCGTCGCCGGGCTCGCGGCACGGCTCGGCTACAGCGCACGGCAGGTGCAGCGGCAGCTCACCGCCGAGCTGGGCGCCGGGCCGGTCGCCCTGGCCCGGGCCCAGCGGGCCCACACCGCGCGCCTGCTGGTGCAGACCACCGACCTGCCGATCACCGAGATCGCGTTCGCCTCCGGCTTCGCCAGCGTGCGGCAGTTCAACGACACGATGCGCGCGATCTACGCGTCCACCCCGAGCCGGTTGCGCGCCGCCGCACCGCGAGGCGGCCGTACCCGCCGCACCGCCACCCCCGGCGCCGGAATCCCGCTGCGGCTCGCCCACCGCGGCCCCTACCAGGCCGGACCCCTCTTCGACCTGCTGGAAAGCGAGGCCGTGCCCGGCATCGAGGAGGTGAGCGGCCCACCCGGAGCCCGCACGTACCGGCGCACCCTCCGCCTCCCCTACGGCACCGGCATCGTCGCCGTCGGCGAACGCCCCGGCACCGCCGGCTCCGGCGCCCACCCCGGCGGCTGGCTCGACGCCCGGCTGCACCTCACCGACCCCCGCGACCTGACCACCGCCGTGCAGCGGCTGCGGCGGCTGTTCGACCTGGACGCCGACCCCTACGCCGTCGACGAGCGCCTCGGCGCCGACCCGCGACTGGCGCCCCTGGTCCGCGCCCGCCCCGGCCTGCGCTCGCCCGGCACCGCCGACCCGGACGAACTGGCGGTGCGCGCGCTGGTCGGCCGCGGCGAGGCCGAACGCCTGGTACGCCGCTACGGCAAGGCCCTGGACGCCCCCTGCGGCAGCCTCACCCACCTCTTCCCCGAGCCCGCCGTCCTCGCGGAGGCCGAGCCCGGCGGCGCCCTCGGGGCGCTCACCGCGGCCCTCGCCGACGGGGCCGTGCGCCTCGACCCGGGCGCCGACCGGGACGACGCGCAGGTCGCCCTGCTGGCCCTGCCCGGACTGGACGCCCGTACGGTGGCCGAGATCCGCACCCGTGCCCTCGGCGACCCGGACGCCGCCCCGCCCGGCCTCGACATCCCCGACACGTGGCGCCCCTGGCGCTCGTACGCCCTGAACCACCTGCGCGCAGCAGGGGAGTGGGAGCTTCGATGAACCAGCCGACCCAGCCGACCGAGCCGACCCGGCCGACCCGGCCGACCCGGCCGACCCGGCCGACCCGGCCGACCGAGCCGACCTACTGGACGAGCGTGCCCAGCCCCGTCGGGCCGCTGCTGCTCACCGCCGCCCCGACCGGCGAGCTGACCTCGCTGTCCGTGCCCGGGCAGAAGGGCGGACGCATGGTCCGAGACGACTGGCGGCGGGACCCGGGGCCCTTCCGCGCGGCGCAGGAGCAGCTGGCCGCCTACTTCGCCGGGGAACTGACGGAGTTCCGGCTGGCGTGGCGTGCCGAGGGCACCCCCTTCCGGGAGCGGGTGTGGGCCGCGCTGGACGACATCCCCTACGGCTCGACCGTCAGTTACGGGGAGATCGCCCGGCGGATCGGGGCGCCCCGGGCGGCCGTGCGGGCCGTCGGCGGCGCGATCGGCGCGAATCCGCTGCTCGTGATCCGCCCCTGCCACCGTGTGATCGGGGCCGACGGCACGCTGACCGGCTATGCGGGCGGCCTGGACCGCAAGGTGCGGCTGCTGACGCACGAAGGGGTGCTCCGACCCCCGCCGCGCGACCGCCTCAGCCCCACAGGACCGCGCCCAGCCACGCCGCCGCGATCAGCTGGCAGGTGAACAGCTCGGCCAGGATCCCCAAGCCGCCCGAGCGCATCACGGTGCGCAGGGCGGACACCGCCTCGGCGCGACGGCCCAGCCGGACCCGTTCGAAGAGGTAGACACCGGCCAGGAAGCCGGGGATCGCGCCGAGGACGGGGAGCACGACGAAGCCGACGGTGGAGCCGGCTCCCGCGCAGGCCAGCATGCGGCGGCCGGTGCGGTTCGCCCGCAGCCGCCTCGGCGGCAGCGCCCAGCGCACGGCCTGGGAGACGAGCATCAGGACCGTGGCGGAGACCAGCACCCACCAGGCGACGGGCTGCGGGTCCTTCAGCGCCCACCACAGGACCGCGGCCCACACGAGCAGCGACCCCGGCACCGCGGGTACGAGTACTCCGCACAGGCCGAGCAGGATGACCAGCCCGACCAGCAGGAGGTCCCACACTCCCATCTGACCAGACTGCCGGAACCCGGCGGAAGGCGCAGGTCAGCGGCGTGGCCGCGGGCCAGACCCGCAGGTCAGCCGTCCACGGGCCGCCGGGCGCCGGTATCGCATGGCCGTTCTACGGCTCACTCGGCGCGCCGGGTACGGCGGACCGGCGGGCCGGATTTTTCCACAAGCCCCGTTTTCATCCCGCTCGCGCGGTGGACAATTACCGGCATGAGCCAGCAGGGGGGAAGGCCCACCGGTCACGAGGACGACTGGTGGGGGCAGTTGTACGACGACTCCACCGGCGACACGGGCCCCGCACCGGCCCCCGATTCCCTGGACGACCGCTTCGCGTCGGCGGCGGGGACGGTGGGCGGCCCGGGGGAGACCTCGCCGGCCGGCGCGGAACCGGCGCCGACGGGGCGGTCCGCCGACGCGGAGCCGACGGTTCCGGCGCCCCGGTCCGGAGCGGACGACGCGCCGGGCCCCGCGCGCCCCGCGGCCGGTCCCCCGCAACGGGCCCCGTGGGAACCGCCGCCCGCCCGGGCCGCGGGCCCCGTCACCTTCCCGACGGCAGCCCGCCCCCCGCTCCCCACGCACCGCAACCCGCCCGCGCCACCACGCCCTGCGGGCCCGGAGACCTCGCCCGCCGGGGCCGATGGGCCCGGGTCAGAGGGGGGTGACGTCTCCCGGGCGCCGGGCGAGGACCCGCGGGAAGCCGGTGGTTCCGGATCCTCGCCGGCCGGGAGCCGGTGGGAAGCCGGTGGTTCCGGATCCTCGCCGGCCGGGAGCCCGTGGGGAGCCGCTGGTCCCGGACCCTCGCGTGCCGGGGGCGATGTGCGTCCCGAGGACCCCCGCGAGGCCCGCGACACGGCATTCCCCGCCGCACAACCATCCCCGCCTCCGCCACCCGCCGCGCAGCCGTCCCCACCCCCGCCACCCGCCGCGCAGCCGTCCTCGCCTCCGCCACCCGCCGCCCCGCCACCCGCCGCCCCGCCACCGCCCGCCGCCCCTCCCGGGCCCGGGTCCGCGTCGGCGGCCGGTGGGGGCTCGTCCCCCGGGGTGGCCGGGCGGTCGGGGGACGCCGGTTCTCCGACCGTCGCCGACTGGCTCGCCCCGCCGGCGCCCGCCGACCCGCCGCCCACGCCTCCGGAAGCCGCCGGTCGGCCGGCCGCGTCATGGGGGCCCTCCGCCGGGCCGGAACCCGCGGCCCCGAGCGCCCCCGGCGCCCGGAACGCCCCGGAGGCACCGCCGGCGCCTCCCGTGCCCCCTGCACCGCCCGCGCCAGCCGCACCGCCCGCGGAGTCCGGTGCCGGGCCGTTGCCCCCGCCGCCCGCCGGGTTCGGCGCCGCACCCGGGGAACCCGGTCCGCGCATCGAGCCGCCCGAGTCCGTCCCCCGGGCCCGGGGGCACGTCGGGTCGCGGCCGCCCACCTACGACGCCGAACCCACCGCCCTCCCGCCCGCCGACCCGGACGATCTCGCCGGCCTGGTCGCGGACACCGTGCTGGACGGCGCCCGCTACGGCGTCTGCACCCTGCGCGCCGCGTCCGTGCGCGGGGACTCCGCGCGGTACCGGGGAGAGCCGCGGCGCGACTCCCTGCTCACCGCACGGTTCGGCACCGGCGAGCACGCGCTGCTGCTCGTGGCCATGGCGACCGGGGCCCGGACGGCACCCGGAGCGCACCGGGCCGCCGCCGAGGCCTGCCACTGGATCGGCCGGGCCGTCGGACGCAGCCACGCGCGCCTCGTGGACGACATAAGGGGCGGCCGGCGCGGCGACCTCAAGTCGGGACTGCACCGGCTCACCGACCGCAGCCTGGGCAAACTCCGCGCCAGCGCCTCCGAACAGGGCGTCGGTCCCGAGGAGTACGCGGCCAGCCTGCGTTGCCTGCTGCTGCCCGCCGACCCCGAGTGCCGGACGCGCGTGTTCTTCGGCGTCGGCCCGGGCGGACTGTTCCGGCTGCGGGAGGGGGAGTGGCAGGACATCGAACCGCAGGTCACCGACGTCAGGGGCGAAGCGGTCGTGGGCTACGGATCGCCGCCCTCCGAGACCCCCCAGGGCGACCGGCTCACCATGGACCTGGGCATCCCGACCCCGCCCAGCCCGTACGAACCCGCCCCGGAACCGCCCCGCGAACCCTTCCGCTTCCGCACCTCCGTCGCCCGCCCGGGTGACACGCTCCTGATGTGCAGCGACGGGCTCGCCGAGCCCCTGCGCGGCGAGCCCGAACTCGGCGAGTACCTCGCCGAGCGGTGGTCCCGGCCCGAGCCGCCCGGCCTCGCCGCCTTCCTCGCCGACTCCCAAGTACGGGTCAAGGGTTATGCCGACGACCGTACGGCTGCGGCCGTGTGGGAGGCGTGAGCGCCCGCCCTGTGACTTGATGGAACCCGGAGGGATCCCAGGAGACCGAAGGGGCAGACGAGAACCATGGCCAAACAGAACGTCGCGGAACAGTTCGTCGACATCCTCACCCGCGCCGGAGTGAAACGCCTCTACGGCGTCGTCGGCGACAGTCTCAACCCGATCGTCGACGCCGTCCGCCGCAACTCCGCCATCGACTGGATCCACGTCCGGCACGAGGAGACCGCCGCCTTCGCCGCCAGTGCCGAGGCCCAGGTCACCGGCAATCTCGCCGCCTGCGCCGGCTCCTGCGGCCCCGGCAACCTGCACCTCATCAACGGCCTCTACGACGCCCACCGCTCCATGGCCCCGGTCCTCGCCCTCGCCTCGCACATCCCCTCCAGCGAGATCGGCCTCGGCTACTTCCAGGAGACCCACCCCGACCGGCTGTTCGCCGAGTGCAGCCACTACAGCGAGATGATCTCCAGCCCGCAGCAGATGCCGCGGCTGCTGCAGACCGCCATCCAGAACGCCGTCGGCCGCAGCGGCGTCAGTGTCGTGACGCTGCCCGGTGACATCGCCGACCTGCCCGCCCCGGAGCAGGCCGCGCAGACCGCCCTCGTCACCTCCCGGCCCACGGTCCGCCCCGGCGACGCCGAGATCGAGCGGCTCGTCGAGATGATCGACGAGGCCGGCAAGGTCACCCTCTTCTGCGGCAGCGGCACGGCCGGCGCGCACGCGGAGGTCATGGAGTTCGCCGCGAAGATCAAGTCCCCGGTCGGACACGCCCTGCGCGGCAAGGAGTGGATCCAGTACGACAACCCCTTCGACGTCGGCATGAGCGGACTGCTCGGCTACGGCGCCGCCTACGAGGCCACGCACGAGTGCGACCTGCTGATCCTGCTCGGCACCGACTTCCCGTACAACGCGTTCCTCCCCGACGACGTGAAGATCGTCCAGGTCGACATCCGGCCGGAGCACCTGGGCCGCCGCTCCAAGCTGGACCTCGCGGTGTGGGGCGACGTGCGGGAGACGCTGTGCTGCCTGATCCCGCGGGTGAAGGAGAAGAAGAACCGCCGCTTCCTCGACAAGATGCTGAAGAAGCACGCCGACGCGCTGGAAGGCGTGGTGAAGGCGTACACCCGCAAGGTCGAGAAGCACACGCCCATCCACCCCGAGTACGTGGCGTCCGTGCTCGACGAAGTCGCCGCCGACGACGCCGTGTTCACTGTCGACACCGGCATGTGCAACGTCTGGGCCGCCCGCTACATCTCGCCCAACGGCCGCCGCCGCGTCATCGGTTCGTTCTCCCACGGCTCGATGGCCAACGCCCTGCCCATGGCGATCGGGGCGCAGTTCACCGACCGCAAACGGCAGGTCGTGTCGATGTCCGGCGACGGCGGCTTCTCCATGCTGATGGGCGACTTCCTGACGCTGGTGCAGTACGACCTGCCGGTCAAGGTCGTCCTGTTCAACAACTCTTCGCTCGGCATGGCCGAGTTGGAGATGCTGGTCGCCGGGCTGCCCTCGCACGGCACGGCCAACAAGAACCCCGACTTCGCGGCCGTCGCCCGCGCCTGCGGCGCCTACGGCGTGCGCGTGGAGAAGCCCAAGGACCTCGCCGGGGCCCTGAAGGACGCCTTCAAGCACAAGGGCCCGGCCCTCGTCGACGTCGTCACCGACCCCAACGCGCTGTCCATCCCGCCGAAGATCAAGGCCGAGATGGTGACCGGGTTCGCCCTGTCCGCGTCGAAGATCGTGCTGGACGGCGGGGTCGGCCGGATGCTCCAGATGGCCCGCTCCAACCTGCGCAACGTGCCCCGGCCGTAAGGGCGGTCAGCGGTAGGGCGCCCACGCGCGGGCCGAGGTGTCGTACAGGTAGCGGGGCAGGCCCGCGATGCCACTGGTGCGGAACGGGCGGCCGCCGTCGTCGACGCGGACCGTGCCGCTGCGGCCCTGGGAGGACCAGTCCAGCTCCAGGTACCAGCGGCAGTCGCAGCCCTGCGTCCGTGCGTTGACCAGCAGCACCTCCGGGTCCCGCGCCGAGACCCGGTAGGGCATGCTCACCGCCGGGATCGGCGTACCCGCGTCGTTCCCGGCGACCGCGCGGGCGATGGGGCGGTCCTTGTCCAGGTCCACGTCGAAGGAGCGCGGGGTGAGCGAACCGCCGCAGCCCTGGTCCATGGCGTAGGCGTTGCCCTGGACGGGGTCGGCCCGCCCGACCACGCGCACGCGCAGGGCTTCCAGCACGACGGCCGTGTCGCTCCGCCCCTGCACGGACAGCCGCACCAGCGTCTCACCGCCGTGCACCGCGTTCTCCGACGCCGCCCACGCACCGGCGTCCTGCGGGACCGGGGGCGGCGGGACCTGGTCCGGCGGCCTGGTCACCACGTAGTCGTGACCACAGCCGAGCTTCCACGCCTGGGAGTCGGCGGACCAGGTGAGGGGTGCGGCCGGATCGGAGCCGCTCCTGGGCGGAGCGGTGGTGGGGCCGGAGGGGGCGGGCACGGGCTTGCCCTTCGCCTTCGGCCCGGCGGAGGGCGACGACCGCCCGGGCGTGGGAGAGGTGCTCGGCGTCGGCGAGGCGCCGCGCCGCTCGGGTGCCGGGGACTTCGTCGCCCCGGGGGACACCGGACCGGCCTCACGGGCGCGGTCGCCGGCCTCCGCGCGCCGCCCGTCGGGCAGCGCGGCCAGACTCCCGAGGCCCGCGAGCGCGACGCAGGCGGCGGCCACCCCGACCGCGAGCCGCCTGCGGCGGTACCAGGGACGACGAGCGAGCAGCTCTCCACCGCCCGGTGCCTCACCCAGACGGACAGCCACGCCTGAGTCTTGGCCGGAGCGGGCGCCCGGCGAGCCGCCCGTACCCGGCCCCACGCACGCACCTGGCGCCGCACCCGAGCTCTGCGCCGCGCGCTCGCCCTGCGAGGCACCCGCGTCCCCCGCCGCGCGCTCGTCCTGCGTGCCACCCGCGTCCCGTGCCGCGCGGGCGTCTTGCAGGGCACCCGCGTCCCCCGCCGCGTGCTCGTCCTCCGTGCCGCCCGAGGTCCGAGCTGCGTGCTCGTCTTGCGGGGCGCCCGAGGTCTGAGCTGCGTGTTCATCCTGCGAGGCACCCCCGTCCCGTGCCGCGCCGTCGTCCTGCCCGGTACCCGAGTCGCCCACCGCACCCGTGTGTTGCGGGGCGCCCGGGGCCTGGGGCGCGCTCGTGTTCTGTGTCGTGCCGGCGGCCTGCGCCGCGCGTGGGTCCCGCGGGGGGACCGCGGGGAGCGGCGTGCGCCCCTCCTGCGCCGCGTCCGCGTCTTGCGCCGCGCCCACCCCCTCTGCCATACCGCCCGGGCCATCCGCCACGCCGTCCGTCGCCGTGCCGCGTGGGCGTCGGCGGGCCGCCACCGCGAGGAGCCAGCGGCGGTGGAGGTCCAGGCGTTCGTCGGGCGATGCCCCGCACAGCGCGGCGAACCGCTCCACGGGCGCGAAGTCGAGGGGCACCGCCTCGCCCGCGCAATAGCGGTGCAGCGTCGAGGTGTTCATCGCCAGGCGGCGGGCCAGCGAACCGTAGCTGCGGTCCGTGCGCTCCTTCAGCGCCCGCAGCGACGCCGCGAACTGAGCGACGTCGTCACCGCCCTCCACGCCTTCTACGCCCTCCACGCCGTTCACGTCGCCCCCTGCCGCCACCGTGCCCCCGTCCGTACCTGCGAACCGGCCCGGGACGGCATCCCAGGCACCCATGTACCTGCACGTCAGAGGGGCTGGGATGGTTCCACCCCGCTGGATCGGGCGCCGGCTGTTGCGCCCGCCCGCTGTGACCGCTGATGCTTCTGGTGTCGCCACCGGCCAGGCCCGGCCGACCGACGGGCCGTCACGGCGACCCATCACATCCACGCACCGCTTCACGGGGGGACACCCATGTCCATGCGCATTCGAGCCGCCGCGCTCACCGCCCTCACCACCGCCGCCCTCACGGCCGGCACGGTCCTCACGGCACCGGCCGCCGGCGCCGCGCCGAAGACCACCGCGCCCACGTTCCTGTCCGCGTCCCAGCTCCCGCCGCACCCGTCGTCGTCCTGGACCGCCGGGCCGGTCACCGAGGGCTTCCCGGAGGAACTCGGCTTCTGCGTGAGCACCGAGGGCGTGCCCTCCTACGACTACCGCCACCGCCAGTTCCGGACCGACCTGGACACCGGCGCCGTGCAGCTGACCGTCGTGGCGGACACGCCCGCCCTGGCCAAGGCCCTGGCGAGGCACTACGACGACCTGATCCGCACCTGCGCCGACCGCATCGAGAAGGCCGACCCGGACGTCGAGGCCGAGGGCCGCGACTACGGCAAGCTGCCGGTCGAGGAGGGCGCCCGCGTCCGCGGTCTGCACACCGAGACCTCCTGGGGCGCCAACGACATCTCCCTGATGTCCGTGGGCCGGGACGGCAGGACCGTCACCGTCGTGCGGTGGGCGCAGCTGGGCGACTTCGACGACGCCCCCGTGGCCGCCTTCAAGAAGACGACGACGACCGCCGTCAACAAGCTGTACTGACCGGCCGGCACCGGGAAGGGACCGGGGCCGTCCTCCCGCCACGGGGGTGGGGAGGACGGCCCCGTACCGGTCGGTGCCCCCGGGAAACCGTCGTACTTCGGCCAACTTCACCCGGGCGGCGCGCACCTGGCCCGGACGCGCCGTCGCCCCGCCGGGTACGCACGGATCGGCAGCCGGCTCTCGGCCCATCGTCCGATCTCCGGCGGTCAGGATCCGCGCGGGGCCCGGAACCGGCTACCCTCCTGTCCCCCTGTCCCTCTCCACAGCGGTGCCCGACGGCCCCTCACCCGGGTCCGCGGCGGCCCGTACGTGGCCGAACACCTGGTCGTCGACGACCCGCCATGACTGGCGCGTGCCCGATGGGGCATGGATCCCCGTGAACGTGTTCGAGCAGGAGGGGAACCGACATCGGCACGCGGGCGGGGGTCATGGAGAGGCAGGCACGAGGAGGCGGTCCCACAGCGGTCGGGGCCTTCTCGGCGAAGACGGTGGAGGACGGGACCGACGACGTCACCGAGCAGGCGCCGGCGCCTCAACTGAGGCGCAGACTGGGCAGGTCGGATCTGCGAGCCGTGCCGGAGGCCCGCAGGGCCCTGCGGGAACTGCTCGGGCAGTGGGGAAGGCCGGGCTGTTCGGACCTCTCCGACGTGGCGGAGCTGCTCACCAGCGAGCTCGTCACCAACGCGATCGTGCACACCGATCACGACGCGGTCCTGACGGCCACCGTCGGACCCCGCGGACTGCACGTGGAGGTGCGGGACTTCGTCGCCCGCAGGCCCCGGCCGCGGATGCCGGTCGCCGACGACGGCACCGGCGGCAGGGGCCTGTTCCTGGTGGAGACCCTCGCGGACTCCTGGGGCGTCCGCCCGCACGGCGTGGGCAAGGCCGTCTGGTTCGAGCTGGAGGCCGGGGCGGCGTGACAGCCGAAGGGGCGCGGCCCGCAGGCCACGCCCCCTCGCCGTACCGGTGCGGCTCGGCTAGCCGAACTGCTGCTCCAGGTCCTTGAGCTTGCGCTCCAGGGAGTCCAGTCGCGGCAGCGCCATGGTGTCGTCCTCCGCGGTGAGGTCGACGGTCACGGGGTCAGTCCCTTTGCGGACGGGCTGCAGGGAGGGACGCGAGCGGACGGGCAGTTGCTCCGGCCCGGATATGGCAGGCTCCGCGGTGACCTGCGAGGAGCCGCGCTCCACCTGGACGTCCAGCTGCCGGCCGCCGCCGCGGCCGAGGTGGCCCCGGTGACCGCGGCTGATCGCCTTCAACTGGGCGCGCTCCACGCGCTGCTGGTCGCGGCGCCGCTGCCGCTCGGCGTCCTTCCTGCGCTTGTCCTCGCGCACCTCGTCGACCGCCTCGTCGAGGCTGCGCACACCCTCCAGCAGCATCAGCGACCAGGCCTTGTAGGTCTCCCGGGGGGCCCGCAGCCAGCGCACGATACGGATCTGCGGCAACGGGCGCGGCACCAGGCCCTGTTCGCGCAGGGCGGCCCGGCGGGTCTGCTTCAGCGCGCGGTCGAACAGCACCGCCGCGGAGAGGGACATGCCGGCGAAGAAGTGAGGGGCGCCGTCGTGGCCGACACCCCGGGGCGCGTGCACCCAGTTGAACCAGGCGGCGGCCAGCGCGAACGTCCAGACCAGTATCCGCGAGCCGAGCGCCGCGTCACCGTGGCTGGCCTCGCGCACGGCGAGCACGGAGCAGAACATCGCCGCGCCGTCCAGGCCGAACGGGACGAGGTACTGCCAGCCGCCGGTCAGGCCGAGGTTCTGCTCGCCGAAGCCGACCAGGCCGTGGAAGGAGAGCGCGGCGGCGACGGCCGCGCAGCAGAACAGCAGGACGTAGGAAACGGTGCCGTAGATCGCTTCCTTGCGTCTGCGGCGTTCCTCGCTGCGCTCCCAGGAATCGTCCGCGCTCGTGTCCTTGACCGAGGAGCGCTTGCCGCGCGCGAGCACCGCCACCGCCGCCAGCATGCCCAGGAGAAGCACGGCGCCCGGAAGCAGCCAGTTCAGCGATATGTCGGTCAGTCTCATGTGGGTGGTCCCTTGCATGGGGATAGGGCGTAACGCCCGCCATAGTGGCCCAATCCCACCGGCCCTCAGGGGGTTTCGGGGCAAGAGGCCGCCAAGGAAGTGCAAGGGGATGCCCAGGGCGGCGTTCTGCTCGAACTGCCGCTTGAGGGGCGGGAGTTGAGTTCGAACAAGACTACCCGTACGAGTGGTTCTCCGGAAAGTTCCGGTGACGCGTGAGGGAGTTGTGAAGCGTCTGCGGGCGTGCGGGTGTCCGGTTCCGTGATGATCCTACGGGACGCCGGACGGAGTCGTCGCCCGACGGTGCGTCAACTGGCCGTGGCCAGCAGCTTGCCGACCCGGTCCGCGTCGCAGGTGCGCGGGCAGGTGGCGCAGGTGTCCTCGGGGCGCAGGGTGTAGAACATGCAGCAGCTCGCGCGGTCCCGGGTGCGCAGCGCCTCCCCGCCGGGGCCGGTCAGCTCGCGGAACGCGGCCGTGCCGACGTACGGCTTGGTCGCGCCCGGCAGGAGCAGCTCCAGTTCGCGCATCGCGCGCCGCTCCTCCAGCTCGCCGAACAGCTGCCCGACGTACCACAGGCCCTCGACGATCTCGTCGGTCGCCATGCCCCACAGGGCCCGGCCCCGGCGCCGCATCCGGGGGCCGAAGGCGGTCAGGACCGGCTCCAGGTGCTCGGCGACCGCCGAGCGCACCTCGGCGCGCAGGGCCTCCTCGTCCGCCACGACCCGGGCGCCGGGCAGCGCGGCGGCCTCGTCGCCGGGCAGGCAGGCGAAGTCGCCCGGGCGGACGGCGAGGTGACCGAGGGCGTGGGCGGGGTCGGTGCGGTCGTACGAGACGTGCGTCACGGGGTAGCGGGGGACGCGGCGGTGCAGGAACCACGGCACGGTGATCAGCAGGCAGGCGGGCCAGGCGTAGCGGTGCAGGCCGAAGCTGGCCACGACGTCGGGCCGGGCGGGCCGGTCGTAGTCCCGCTGGATCTGGGCCTCGTCCCAGGCCAGGAAGGCGTCCAGGGCCGGGCCCGCGGCGGCCAGGTCGGCGGCGCCGGCCCAGCCGCCGCCGCGCGGGGTCTCCTGCCCGGGGGCCAGCTCGGTGACGGTGAGTCCCGGCAGGACCTCGGCCAGACGGGCGTAGGCACCGGAGACGGCCGAACGGGTCGCGGGCATGTGATCACCGATCCGTGTCTGTAGACGGTCCCTCGCGGGCGGTCTTGAAGGTAAGCCTTACCTTACCGAAGATCGCCGGGATTTGAACTGGCGCCCGGTGCGCTTATCGTGCTTGACGGACGAGTAACAACCCGTCGTAATGACCCCAAGTACCGATACGTCCGGAGGAGGACCCGTGAAGCAGGGTGCGCAGGGCTCCGCCGGGACGGGCGTCCCGCAGGTCCGCGCGGACGCCGCCGGGCAGACCCGGGTGCCGCGGCAGGCGGGGACCGGGGCCGGGGCGGCGCGCGGGGAGCACACGCACTCCGAGCCGCCCGCGCCCCGGGCGCGGCCGGTCGTGCAGCGGGCCTCGGTGCGCGGACAGATCCTCGACGCGCTGCGCGCCGCCCTGGTGGCCGGGGACCTCCGGCCCGGGGAGGTCTACTCGGCGCCGGTGCTGGGGGAGCGCTTCGGGGTGTCGGCGACGCCGGTGCGCGAGGCGATGCAGCAGCTGGCGCTGGAGGGCGCCGTCGAGGTGGTGCCGAACCGCGGGTTCCGCGTGGTGGAGCGGGGGACGCGGGAGCTGGCCGAACTGGCCGAGGTCCGGGCGCTGATCGAGGTCCCGGTGATGCTGCGGCTGGCCCGGACGGTGCCCGCCGAGCGGTGGGCCGAACTGCGCCCGCTGGCCGAGGCCACGGTCCGCGCGGCGTCCTCCGGCTGCCGGGCGACCTACGCGGAGTCCGACCGGGGCTTCCACCGGGCGGTGCTGTCCCTGTCCGGCAACCGGCAGCTGGTGCGGATCGCGGAGGACCTGCACCGCCGGGCGCAGTGGCCGCTGGTCGGGGGCGGGCCGGGGGCGCGGGGGCGTGCGGACCTGGTCGCGGACGCGCACGAGCACACGGCGCTGCTGGACGCGCTGATCGCACGGGACCTGGAGGTGGTCCGGGCGCTGGTCGGGGAGCACTTCGCGGGCGCCGCGGGTCCCGCGTAGCGCGAAACGCCGGGATGCGCCGCCCGCCCGTGAACCGCACCGACTCCGCACCGCACGGCCGCGCGTCGGCTCAACGCGGGTGCGCACCGGCCGCCGTCGCGTCGCTGACGAGCCGGGTGGTGTGAGCCCGGACGGGCCCGGCCCGGCCCGGCTAGCGCCGGCCCGGGCCGCTGTCAGGCCGTCGCCGCCGGTGGGGCCGGGGTCAGGTGGCGTGCCAGCCACGTCGGCACACCGCCGAGCAGCCGGTGCAGCCGCCGCGCCTCCTCGCGCAGCCGGGACGCCTCCGGCTCCGTCTCCGTGTCCGCGAGGGACACCAACGCCGGTGCCGTGCCCACCAGATAGCCCAGTTCCTCGCGGATCCGCAGGGACTCGGTGAACCCGTGCCGCGCCTCCGCCAGTTCGCCGTCCCGCAGGGCCAGCCCCGCCAGGTGGCGCCAGGTGAAGGAGAGCAGCAGCGGATCGGCGTGGGCCGTGGCGCCCGCGTGGGCGCGCCGGTACGCGGCGCGCGCGGCCTGCGGCGAACGCGTCAGGTTCTCCGCCAGCAGCCCGCGCCGGAAGTCCAGCAGGGCGCGGGCCGGTGCCCCCGGCGGGACCAGCGCCGCCGCGCGGCCCAGCGCGGCCCGGGCCTCGTCGGCCCGGTCCCGGACCGCCAGCAGGGTGGCCGCGTAGGCCAAGTACCCGCGTTCACAAGCGGCCGCGCCGCGTTCGTCGTCGCTGTGCGCCAGGGCCTCGGCCGTGCGCAGCGCGTCCTCGGCCTCCTCCCAGCCCTCCTCGGTGTACAGACACCGTTCGACCAGCAGGGACGCGCGTTGCAGCGCCGCCGCGGGGGTGGCGGGCAGCAGCAGCGCGGCCGCGTCGGCCCAGCACCCGCGGGAGCGCAGCCGCCATACCGCGGTCTGGAGGGGATCGTCACCGGCGGTCGTTCCGTTACCAGACATGGCGGTATGCGCCACGTTGCCCTCCCCGAGCACGCCATCGAGCTGTTGAGTGGTGGCGGCATCTCAGCACGAATCGCGGGGCCGGGCCAAGAGGGTGGGTGAAGGATTTCACAAAGTCGTGGGACTCCGGGGCGCCCGGGGTCCGGGGCGGCGGACCCCCGTGCCTCAGCTCATCCGCAGGGCCAGGAAGAAGTCCAGCTTGTCCTCCAGCCGCGACAGGTCACGGCTCGTCAACTGCTCGATACGGCCGACCCGGTAGCGCAGCGTGTTGACGTGCAGGTGCAGCCGGGTGGCGCAGCGGGTCCAGGAGCCGTCGCAGTCGAGGAAGGCCTCCAGGGTGGGGATCAGCTCGGCGCGGTGACGGCGGTCGTAGTCGCGCAGGGGGTCCAGCAGGCGGGCCGTGAAGGCGCGGCGGACGTCGTCCGGCACGAAGGGGAGCAGCAGGACGTGGGAGGCCAGCTCCTGGTGGCCGGCCGCGCAGACCCGGCCCGGGCGGGCCGCGGCGACCCGCCGGGCGTGGCGGGCCTCCTCCAGGGCGCCGCGCAGCCCCTCCGCCGAGTGCACGGCGGCGCTGACGCCGAGGGTGAGGCGGCCGTCGTCCTCCAGGCCGGCCGCGAGCGGGGACCGCACCGACTCCAGCAGGGCGTCCGCGAGGACGCCGGCCTCCGAGCCGTCGTGCTCCGCGGACACGGCCGGCAGCGGGACCAGGGCGATGGCCTCGTCGCCGGTGTGCGCGACCGCGATGCGGTCGGAGTGCTCCGGGCCGGGCGACCGGGGGTCGACCAGGATCTCCTCCAGCAGGGCCTGCGCGACGGGGCCCGTCTCGGTCTCGGCGCCGTCCCAGTCGACGCGGGCCACCACGACCTGCCAGTGCGGCGCGGCGCCCAGGCCGGGCAGCAGCACGGGAGCGGCCACGCGCAGCCGGGCGGCGATCTCGGCGGGGGCCGCGCCCGCCTGGACCAGTTCCAGGACCTCCTGGGCGAGACGGCGGCGGACCGTGCGGGCCGCGTCCCGGCGGTCCCGCTCGACCGCGATCAGCTGCGTCACGCCGTGCAGCAGGTCCAGGCGCTCCTCCGCCCAGTCCCCGGCGTCCGCCTCGACCGCGAGCAGCCAGTCGGACAGCACGGTCTCCCGGACGTCCCGGGCGCCCGGCCCGGAGCGGCCCGCCGAGCGGATCGGGAACAGCGAATAGGTGGTGGAGCCCAGGATGACCCGGTGGGGGCCGCGGCGGCCGGTGCGGGTGGCGGACAGGTGCTCCGCCGCGAGACGGGCACAGGTCTCGGCGGGCAGGGCCGGGGCGGCTGTCTTCGAGCCCGCGGCCTTCGAACCGGCGATGAGACGGCCGGTGGGGGAGAGCACCCAGGCCCGCAGGTCGAGGTCCGAGCCGAGCAGGTCCAGCACGACGTCCGGGCCGCCGCCCGCCGGGCCCGAGGTCATCATCCGGCGGTGCCGGTCGACCACCGCGGCGAGGTCGCCGGCCCGCTCGCCGGAGACCTGCCGCACGACGTGCTCGGTGATCGTGGCGAAGGCCACCGACTCGTGCACCGCGAAGAGCGGCAGGCGGTGCCGGGCGCAGGCCGCGACCAGGTCCTCCGGCACATCGCCCAGCTCGGCCTCGCCCGCGGCCAGGGCCGCCACCCCGGCCTGCACCAGGATCCGCACGAACGGCTCCGAGTCCGCGGCGTCCCGGCGCCAGGCCAGGCCGGTGAGGACCAGCTCGCCGCCCGAGAGGTAGCGGCTCGGGTCGCGCAGGTCGGTGGTCATCACGCCGCGCACGGCGCGGTCCAGCTCGTCCTCGCCGCCGAGCAGCCTGAGGCCCAGCGCGTCCGTGTCCAGCAGTGCGCGCAGCCGCATTCTCGTCGCCGCCGTTCTTTGTCTAGAAATCTATGGTCGATCGTGAAGAGGTCGGAGGGAACGCCTGTTCGTCGGGCTGATGAGCGGCGCTCGCCGCCGCCGAACCGTGTCCCGGCTGTGTCCCAGGTCACGCGGCCGTGTCGCGTGTTTCCACAGGAGAACGAGGAGGTTTCCGCGGGCCTCCGTTCATACGAATCTACAAGATGCCTCTCCTGGCCAGCCAACTCCTTCATGGTTTCCGTGACTGACCCCGTCGGAGTACGGCGCTGTGTACTGAGGCCACGACGCGTTGACAGCACAGGAACGAGCCGGGACCGCCGCACACGGATTGGCTCAATCTGAACGCCCCACGAGAAGACGAAGAAGAGAGCCGGTCATGGACTTCCTTCGCCCCGCCAGCTGGGAGGAGGCGCTCGCCGCGAAAGCCGAGCACCCCACCGCTGTGCCGATTGCGGGCGGCACCGACGTGATGGTCGAGATCAACTTCGACCACCGCAGGCCCGAGTACCTCATGGACCTGAACCGCATCGGCGACCTCTCCGAGTGGGAGGTCGGCGAGGAGAGCGTGCGGCTCGGTGCCTCCGTGCCGTACACGAAGATCATGGAGAACCTCCGCGCCGAGCTGCCCGGTCTCGCCCTCGCCTCGCACACGGTCGCCTCCCCGCAGATCCGCAACCGCGGCGGCGTCGGCGGCAACCTCGGCACCGCCTCCCCGGCCGGCGACGCCCACCCCGCCCTGCTCGCCGCGGGCGCCGAGGTGGAGGTCGAGTCGGTGCGCGGTGCGCGCCGGATCCCCATCGACGCGTTCTACCAAGGCGTCAAGCGCAACGCGCTCGAGCCCGACGAGCTGATCCGCGCCGTGCACATCAGGAAGGCCGACGGGCCCCAGCAGTTCTCCAAGGTGGGCACCCGCAACGCCATGGTCATCGCCGTGTGCGCCTTCGGCCTGGCGCTGCACCCCGAGACCCGCACCGTGCGCACCGGCATCGGCTCCGCCGCCCCGACGCCCGTACGGGCCGAGGCGGCCGAGGAGTTCCTGAACGCCGCGCTGGAGGAGGGCGGCTTCTGGGACAACGGCAAGATCATCACCCCGTCGGTCGCCAAGCAGTTCGCGGACCTGTGCTCCGCCGCCTGCAACCCGATCGACGACGTCCGGGGCACCGCGAGCTACCGCCGCCACGCGGTCGGCGTCATGGCCCGCCGCACGCTGACCTGGACCTGGGAGTCCTACCGCGGCGCCCGCCGCGCTTCGGAGGGAGCTGCGTAATGCGCGTCAACTTCACGGTCAACGGCCGTCCGCAGGAAGCCGACGACGTGTGGGAGGGCGAGTCCCTGCTGTACGTGCTCCGGGAGCGGCTCGGACTGCCCGGCTCCAAGAACGCCTGCGAGCAGGGCGAGTGCGGCTCGTGCACGGTCCGCCTGGACGGCGTACCGGTGTGCTCGTGCCTGGTCGCCGCCGGGCAGGCGGAGGGCCGCGAGGTCGTCACCGTCGAGGGCCTCGCCGAGTACGCCAGGCGGCGCGCCGAGGGCGGCTGCGCCTCCGGGGCGTGCGGCACCTCGCTGCAGGACGCCCAGGGGTGGCAGGCCAGGGGCGCCGACTCGCAGACCGGCGAGGGCACCGAACTCTCCCCGGTGCAGCAGGCGTTCATCGACGCCGGCGCCGTCCAGTGCGGCTTCTGCACGCCCGGTCTGCTGGTCGCCGCCGACGAGATGCTGGAGCGCAACCCGAACCCGACCGACGCGGACATCCGCGAGGCCCTCTCGGGCAACCTGTGCCGCTGCACCGGCTACGAGAAGATCATGGACGCGGTCCGCCTGGCGGCCGCCCGGCAGTCAGAGGCGGTCTGATCGTGTCTTCCCCCAGCGGAACCCCCACCAAGATCACCCAGGGCTCGCACACCAAGGGCGGCATCGGCGAGTCCACGCTCCGCCCGGACGGCACCCTCAAGGTCACCGGCGAGTTCGCGTACTCCTCCGACATGTGGCACGAGGACATGCTGTGGGGCCAGATCCTGCGCTCCACCGTGGCCCACGCCGAGATCGTCTCCATCGACACCGCCGAGGCGCTCGCGACGCCGGGCGTCTACGCCGTGCTGACGTACGACGACCTGCCCACCGACGTGAGGAACTACGGCCTGGAGATCCAGGACACCCCCGTCCTCGCCCACGGCAAGGTCCGCCACCACGGCGAGCCGGTCGCCCTCGTCGCCGCCGACCACCCGGAGACCGCGCGCCGCGCCGCGGCGAAGATCAAGGTGGAGTACCGGGAGCTGCCCGTCGTCACCGACGAGGCCTCCGCCACCGCCCCGGACGCGGTCCTCGTCCACGAGCACCGCGACGACCACCACAGCGGTCACGTCCCGCACCCGAACATCGTGCACCGCCAGCCGATCGTGCGCGGGAACGTCGCCGAGGCCCGCGGGCGGGCCGATGTGATCGTCGAGGGCGAGTACACCTTCGGCATGCAGGACCAGGCCTTCCTCGGCCCCGAGTCCGGCCTCGCCGTGCCGGAGGAGGACGGCGGCGTCCACCTCTACATCGCCACCCAGTGGCTGCACAGCGACCTGCGCCAGATCGCCCCCGTGCTCGGCCTGCCCGAGGACAAGGTGCGCATGACGCTGTCCGGCGTCGGCGGCGCGTTCGGCGGCCGCGAGGACCTGTCGATGCAGATCCACGCCTGCCTGCTGGCGCTGCGCACCGGCAAGCCCGTCAAGATCGTCTACAACCGGTTCGAGTCCTTCTTCGGGCACGTCCACCGCCACCCCGCGAAGCTGTACTACGAGCACGGGGCCACCAGGGACGGCAAGCTCACGCACATGAAGTGCCGGATCGTCCTGGACGGCGGCGCCTACGCCTCCGCCTCCCCGGCGGTCGTCGGCAACGCCTCCTCCCTGTCCGCCGGCCCCTATGTCATCGACCACGTGGACATCGAGGCCATCGCCCTCTACACCAACAACCCGCCCTGCGGCGCCATGCGCGGCTTCGGCGCGGTCCAGGCGTGCTTCGCCTACGAGGCGCAGATGGACAAGCTCGCCGCGAAACTCGGCATGGACCCGGTGGAGTTCCGCCGGCTCAACGCCATGGAGCAGGGCACGCTGATGCCCACCGGCCAGCCCGTCGACTCCCCGGCCCCCGTCGCCGAACTGCTGCGCCGCGTCAAGGCGATGCCGATGCCGCCGGAGCGGCAGTGGGAGTCCAGCGAGGGCGCCGATGTACGGCAGCTGCCGGGCGGTCTGTCCAACACCACGCACGGCGAGGGCGTCGTCCGCGGGGTCGGCTACGCCGTCGGCATCAAGAACGTCGGCTTCTCGGAGGGCTTCGACGACTACTCCACCGCCAGGGTCCGCATGGAGGTCGTCGGCGGCGAACCCGTCGCCACCGTCCACACGGCCATGGCGGAGGTCGGGCAGGGCGGGGTCACCGTCCACGCCCAGATCGCCCGCACCGAGCTGGGCGTCACACAGGTGACCATCCACCCGGCCGACACCCGCGTCGGCAGCGCCGGTTCGACGTCGGCCTCACGGCAGACGTACGTCACCGGCGGCGCGGTGAAGAACGCCTGCGAACTCGTCCGCGAGAAGGTCCTGGAGATCGGCCGCCGCAGGTTCGGCTCCTTTCATCCGGCCTGGGCGACGGCCGAACTGCTCCTGGAGGGCGGCAAGGTCGTCACCGACGGCGGCGAGGTCCTCGCCGACCTGGCCGACGTCCTGGAGGGCGAGGTCGTGGAGGTCGAGGAGGAGTGGCGGCACCGGCCGACCGAGCCCTTCGACCTGCGCACCGGCCAGGGCAACGGGCACGTGCAGTACTCCTTCGCCGCCCACCGCGCCGTCGTCGAGGTCGACACCGAGCTGGGCCTGGTCAAGGTGATCGAGCTGGCCTGCGCCCAGGACGTCGGCAAGGCCCTCAACCCGCTGTCCGTGATCGGCCAGATCCAGGGCGGCACGACCCAGGGCCTGGGCGTCGCGGTCATGGAGGAGATCATCGTCGACCCGAAGACGGCGAAGGTCAAGAACCCCTCCTTCACCGACTATCTGATCCCCACCATCCTCGACACGCCGACCATCCCCGTCGACGTGCTCGAACTCGCCGACCAGCACGCCCCGTACGGGCTGCGCGGCGTCGGCGAGGCACCCACCCTGTCGTCCACCCCGGCCGTGCTCGCGGCGATCCGCGCGGCGACCGGGCTGGAGCTGAACAGGACGCCGGTCCGCCCCGAGCACCTGACCGGCACCGCGTGAAGAGCTCTCCGGGCGGCGCACCGGAACGTCACACGTCCGCGCCGCCCGGAGGACCGGGGGACCGCACCGCTCGCGGCCCTTCGGGAACCGACTGATCGTTCGTCTCGGGCCGTCCCCCGGGTCGTGCGGCCGAAGCACCTTCCCAAATCCCGCACGTCGCTTCCGACGAGCCGCGGGTGCCCCTGTGAACCTTGGGAGTAGGCCCACATGACCCAGCAGTCAGTAGAGCCGAGGACCACAGCCGACGACGCGGGCGAAGGCACCCGCGTCCCGGCCGGCAGGTCCTGGCTCGACCGGTACTTCCACATATCCCACCGAGGGTCCACCGTCGCCCGCGAAGTGCGCGGCGGCGTCACGACCTTCATGGCGATGGCGTACATCCTCCTGCTCAACCCCCTGATCCTGTCCGGCAAGGACGCGGCCGGGAACACGCTCGCCCAGCAGGGCCTGATCACCGCGACCGCGTTCGCGGCGGCCCTGACCACCCTGCTGATGGGCTTCGTAGGCAAGGTGCCGCTCGCCCTCGCCGCGGGCCTGTCCGTCTCCGGGGTCCTCGCCTCCCAGGTCGCGCCCGAGATGACCTGGCCGCAGGCGATGGGCATGTGCGTGATGTACGGCGTCGTCATCATGCTGCTGGTCGTCACCGGCCTGCGCGAGATGATCATGAACGCGATCCCGCTCGCGCTCAAGCACGGCATCACCATGGGCATCGGCCTGTTCATCGCCCTCATCGGCTTCTACAAGTCCGGCTTCGTGCACCAGGGCGAGGCCACCCCCGTCACGCTCGGCCCGGCGGGCGAACTCGCCGGCTGGCCGGTCCTGCTCTTCGCCGGCACCCTGCTGCTGATCTTCATGCTGCAGGCCCGGAACGTCCCGGGCGCCATCCTGATCGGCATCGTCGGCGGCACGGTCGTCGCCGCGGTGCTCAACGCCGCCGGTGTCATCGACCCCAGGCAGTGGGCGGGCGGCGCCCCCGAACTGCACGGCAGCGCCGTGTCCATGCCGGACTTCTCGCTCTTCGGCGACGTCGAGTTCGGCGGCTGGGGCGAGGTCGGCGCGATGACCGTCGGGATGATCGTCTTCACGCTGGTGCTGGCCGGGTTCTTCGACGCGATGGCCACCATCATCGGCGTCGGCACCGAGGCGAAACTCGCCGACGCCAAGGGCCGGATGCCGGGCCTGTCCAAGGCCCTGTTCATCGACGGGGCCGGCGGCGCGATCGGCGGGGTGTCGGGCGGCTCCGGCCAGACGGTGTTCATCGAGTCCGCCACCGGGGTCGGCGAGGGCGCCCGCACGGGACTCGCCTCGGTCGTCACCGGCGCGTTCTTCGCGGCCTGCCTGTTCTTCACCCCGCTCACCGCGATCGTGCCGCAGGAGGTCGCCTCCGCCGCCCTCGTCGTCATCGGCGCGATGATGCTGATGAACGCCCGGCACGTGGACTGGGCGGACCGCGCCACCGCCGTCCCGGTGTTCCTGACGGTCGTGCTGATGCCCTTCACGTACACCATCACCACCGGTGTCGCCGCGGGCGTCATCTCCTACGTCGCCATCAAGACCGCCCAGGGCAAGTGGCGTGAGATCGGCGCCTTCATGTGGATCCTCACGGCGGTGTTCCTCGCGTACTTCGCCCTCAACCCGATCGAGAGCTGGCTCGGCGTCCACTGACGCCCCGCCGCGACCTCAAGGAGACCGAGACAGATGCTGGACATCGCCGAGGAACTGAACCGGTGGGTCGAGCAGGGCCGTGACTTCGCCGTGGCCACCGTGGTGGCCGTCGGCGGCAGCGCGCCCCGGCAGCCCGGCGCCGCGCTCGCGGTGGACGCCGACGGCACGGCCATCGGCTCCGTCTCCGGTGGCTGCGTGGAGGGCGCGGTCTACGAACTGTGCGAGCAGGCGCTGCGGGACGGCGAGACCGTCCTGGAGCGCTTCGGCTACAGCGACGACGACGCCTTCGCCGTGGGTCTGACCTGCGGCGGCGTCATCGACGTCCTGGTCACCCCGGTACGGGCCGCCGATCCGGTCCGGCCGGTGGTGCGAGCCGCGCTCGCCGCCGCCGCGCGAGGGGAGGCGGCGGCGGTGGCGCGGATCGTGTCGGGCCCGCCCGAGCTGACGGGCCGGGCCCTGCTGGTCCGCCCCGACGGCTCACGGTACGGCGGCCTCGGCGCCCACCCGGAGCTGGACCGCACGGTCGCCGCCGAGGCGGGCGCCTTCCTCGACGCCGGGCGCACCGGCACCCTTGAGATCGGAGAGCAGGGCTCTCGCTGTGGAGCACCGCTCACGGTCCTGGTCGAGTCCTCGGTCCCCGCACCCCGCATGATCGTGTTCGGCGCGATCGACTTCGCCTCCGCCCTGGTCCGGGTCGGCAAGTTCCTCGGCTACCACGTCACGGTCTGCGACGCACGCCCCGTCTTCGCGACCCGGACGCGCTTCCCCGAGGCCGACGAGATCGTCGTCGACTGGCCCCACCGCTACCTGGAACGCACGGACGTCGACGCCCGCACGGTCCTGTGCGTGCTGACCCACGACGCCAAGTTCGACGTCCCGCTGCTGCGGCTCGCGCTGCGGCTGCCGGTGGCGTACGTCGGTGCCATGGGCTCCCGGCGCACCCACCTGGACCGCAACGCCCGCCTGCGCGAAGTCGGCGTCACCGACCTGGAGTTGAGTCGCCTGCACTCGCCGATCGGGCTGGACCTCGGCGCCCGTACGCCCGAGGAGACGGCCCTGTCGATCGCGGCGGAGATCGTCGCGGGCCGGCGGGGCGGGAGCGGGGCGCCGCTGACCGGCGCCCACACGCCGATCCATCACGAGCCCGGCCCGGTCGCGGCGGGGCGGCGGATCGGCTCGGTCGCCTGAGCGTCCCCGGTCACCGGGCAACCGCGTGCCGCGAGGACGCGCCGGGCCGGAAGGCGCGATGCCCGCGCGAGGCCCTCGGCGGGGGCGGGGCGACGCCCCCGAGGTCCTCGCGCGTGGCGAGTGCGGCACGGTCGCCGGCTGCGGTCCGGTCGTCCCGGACGAACGTTCCTCCCCGGGTCAGGGGCGGCGCAGCAGCCGGTTCAGGGCCCGGCCGAAGACGTACCGTGCCGACGTCCGCACGACGCCGTCGAACAGCGGTGGCAGGAAGCGCAGCCGGATCTCCTCCCGCCACACCACCCGGGTGCGTCCGCCCGGCCCCGGCCGCACTTCCAGCTCGGCCCAGCCGAGGACCACGCGCCCGCGCTTCTCCAGCCGGCAGACGCCCGGGCCGCCGTCCACCGGGGGCTGCCAGAGCGTGACCTCCATGGGGTCGTCGAAGGCGAGCGGTCCGATGCCCGAGCGGGCCACCACGCGTGTGCCCGCGTGCGTCGGGCCGGGCGGGACCACCCGGACCACCGTCAGCGGCACGACGTCACCGTGCCGGGGCCACGCCGTGATCCGGCGCCACGCCTCGTCGAGGGGGAGCGGGGCCGTGCGCTGGAGCTCGATGTTCGCCACGGCACGATCGTAGGGAACCCGCGGCGCCCGGCACGCCGCCCGCGCCCCGTTCACCCACCCGGCCCAGGCGACGACGCCGGGTTCAGCAGGCGGTTCGCCCGCGTTCCTCCCTCGCCGCCGCCCTCCCCGCGGTCGCGGGCGCCCGCGACCGCTGCGTCCGGCCGCCCCTCACCGGTACACGGCCCCCGGCTCCGCCTTCCCCGGCGCCAGCAGCTGCGGCACCGTCACGAAGACGTAGCCGCGCTCCTTGAGCGCGTCGATGATCCCGGGCACGGCCGGCACGGTGCCGTCGTAGATGTCGTGCAGCAGGATGATCCCGTCCCGGGAGGCCTGCTCCAGGACGCGGCGGGCGATCAGCTCCGAGTCGGTGGTCGCGTAGTCCTTCGCCGTCACGGTCCACAGCACCTCGGACAGGCCCAGTTCGCGGCAGATCGCGTGCACGGTGTCGTTCGTGCGGCCCTGCGGCGGGCGCATCAGGGTGGGGCGGCGGCCGGTGAGGCGCTCTATCGCGCGGTTCGGGCGCTCCAGTTCGGCGCGTATCTCCGCGGGTTCCAGACGGGTCAGGATCTTGTGGTCCCAGGTGTGGCTGGCCACTTCGTGGCCCTCGTCGGCCATGCGCCGCACCAGCTCCGGGTACTTCTCGATGTGCCGTTCGCCCAGCAGGAAGAAGGTCGCCGGGACCTGTTTCTCTTCGAGGATGTCCAGCAGGCGGGCTGAGTGCTCGCTCGGACCGGCGTCGAAGGTGAGTGCGATGCACTTGGCCTCGCGGCAGTCCACGGTGCCGAACCGGGCCGCCTGGGCGCCGGCGGCCGGTTCGGCCCGGACGGCGCTGGGGGCGGTGGTGTCGAGGCCCGAACAGCCGCTCAGGGCGAGGGAGAGGGCGGCGGCCGCCGCGAGCGTTCCGGCCGTCCGGAACGCGGTCCCCGTTTTCGTCGTCTTCTTGGTCGGAGAAGGCATGCCGGGACTATACACATCGCGTATACACATCGTGTATAGCGCGTCGCCCTGCCCGGCCGGGGCGGTCGAGGTTCTCCTCAGAGTGACGAATCGGTGCTTTTGTTGTAAGCAGGCATCAATTGTTTAAGTCAGCTCACTCGCGGCACTCGCCCGCACCGTAGTCCTCCGCACCCCACGAGGAGGTGTCCCCGTGAACCCGGCCCGCCCCGTCAAGGCCGTGCTCTTCGACCGCGACGGCACGCTCGTCGAGGACGTCCCCTACAACGGCGATCCCGGCCTGGTGCGCCCCGTCGCCGGCGCCCGCGAGGCGCTCGCGCTGCTGCGCGCGGCCGGCGTCGCCACCGGAGTCGTCACCAACCAGTCCGGCGTGGCGCGCGGCCTGCTCGGCGAGGCCGACGTCCGCCGCGTCAACCACCGCGTGGACGAACTCCTCGGCCCCTTCGACGTGTTCGCCGTCTGCCCGCACGGTCCCGAGGACGGCTGCCGGTGCCGCAAGCCGCAGCCCGGCATGGTGCTGTGGGCGGCCGGACGGCTGCGCACCGACCCCGCCGACCTCGTCGTCATCGGCGACATCGGCGCCGACGTGGAGGCCGCCCGCCGGGCCGGAGCGCACGGCATCCTCGTCCCCACCGCGCAGACCCGCCCCGAGGAGACCGCGGCCGCCGGTCACGTCGCCCCCGACCTGACCACCGCCGTGCGGGCGGTGCTGCGGGGAGTGCCGAGGGGCCGCGTCCTGGCCGACGAACGGCCGCTGCGGGAGGCCTTCAGCACCGGCCCGGGACCGGGGAGGCCGCGGTGAAGGCCCTGGTGACCCGCCTCGACAGCTTCGGCGACGTGCTGCTCGCGGGACCGGCGATCCGCGCGGTCGCCGCCCGCGCCGACACCGTCACCCTGCTGTGCGGACCCCGCGGCGCCCCCGCCGCCCGGCTGCTGCCCGGCGTGGACGGCATCCTCGTGTGGGACGCGCCCTGGGTGGGCTACGCACCCCCGCCCGTCGGCCGCGGCGAGGTGGACCAGCTCATCGACACCATCGACGCCGACGCCGCGCTGATCCTCACCTCCTTCCACCAGTCGCCGCTGCCCGCCGCCCTGCTGCTGCGCCTGGCCGGCGTCGGCTTCATCGCCGCCGACAGCGACGACTACCCCGGCTCCCTGCTCGACGTACGCCACCGCCGCGCCCCGCACGCCCACGAGGCGGAGGCCGCGCTCGACCTCGCCGAGGCCGCCGGGTTCCCGGCGGCCGACGACGGCCTCCTGCGGGTGCTCCCGCCACCGCCGACCGCCGGGCTGACCGGCCCCGGCCCCTATGTCGTCGTGCACCCCGGCGCCAGCGTCCCCGCCCGCGCCTGGAGCCCGGGGCGCTGCGCCGAGGCGGTGCGCGAACTGGCCGCCGCGGGCCATCGGGTGGTGGTCACCGGCGGTGCGGGCGAGAGCGGCCTGACCGCGTTCGTCGCGGGCGAGCAGGCCCTCGACCTCGGCGGCCGCACCGACGCGGCGGAGCTGTCCGGCGTCCTCGCGGGCGCGGACGCCGTCGTCACGGGCAACACCGGCCCCGCCCATCTGGCCGCCGCCGTCGGCACCCCCGTCGTGTCCCTGTTCGCGCCGGTGGTCCCCGCCGAACGCTGGCGGCCCTACGGCGTCCCGTACGTGCTGCTCGGCGACCAGGACGCGCCCTGCGCGGGCAGCAGGGCCCGGGAGTGCCCCGTGCCCGGCCACCCCTGCCTGGACACCGTCACCGCGCAGGACGTGGTCACCGCCGTGGAGAAGCTGCGGGGGGAGGCGTGAGGGGCCGGGCCGCGCGACGGCCCTGACGCGGCGGGCGGCGGAAGGAGCACGATGACCCACCCGATGAGCCGGGCCACGGGGGCGGACGCCGGGGACCCGCGGCAGTCTGCTGCCATGACACCGGACACGTCACCCGCCACCCCGCCCGGCCCGGCACCGGACGCGGCGCCCGGCCCGGCACCCGGCGCGGCGCCGCCGCGGCTGCTCGTTCTGCGCGCGCTGGGGCTCGGCGACCTGCTGGCCGGTGTGCCCGCGCTGCGCGGGCTGCGGCGGGCGTACCCGCGGCACGACATCGTGCTGGCCGCGCCCGCCGAACTCGCACCGGTCGCCGAGGCGACGGGAGCCGTGGACCGGCTGCTGCCCGCCGCCGCCCCGGGGCGAGCGGTACCGCGATCGCTCGACTGGAGCGGACCGCCCCCGGACATCGCCGTCGACCTGCACGGCAACGGCCCGCCCAGCCACCGGCTGCTGATGGCGCTGCGCCCGACGAGACTGCTCGCCTTCGCCCACCCCGGCACCCCCGAGGTCGACGGCCCGCCCTGGTACCCGGAGGAGCACGAGCGCGACCGCTGGTGCCGGCTGCTGAGGGCCTACGGCATCGACGCCGACCCCGGCGACGTGCACCTGCCGCGGCCGGGCACGGCCTCCCCGGCGCCCGGCGCGGTCGTGCTGCACCCGGGAGCCGGGTCACCGGCCCGCCGCTGGCCCGTGGAGCGCTACGCCGCCGTCGCGACGGAGCTGCGCGCCCGGGGCTTCCGGGTCGTCGTCACCGGCGGCGCCGACGAGGACGACCTCGTGGCCCGGCTCGCGAAAGAGGCCGGGCTGCCCGACACGGACGTCTTCGGTGGCGGCCTGCCCTACGACCGGCTGGCCGCGCTGGTCGCGGGCGCGCGGGTCGTCATCAGCGGCGACACCGGCATCGCCCACCTGGCGGTCGCGCACGCCACCCGCTCGGTCACCCTGTTCGGCCCGGTGGCGCCGAGCCGCTGGGGCCCGCCGCCCGACCCGCGCCACCGCGCGCTGTGGTACGGCCCCGAGGGGGACCCGCACGGCAGCCGGACCGACCCGGCGCTGCTGCGCATCACCCCCGGTGACGTCCTGGACGCCGTCGCGGCGCTGCCCGGCGCTCGGCACCCGTGAGCAGGGGCGCCCTCGGTTCAGCCGCCGCACCACCGGCACATCAGCCGGAACCCGGCGAACAGCGTCACGGGCCACAGGGCGGCGAACGCCCAGATGACGGCGGGCTCGGAGGTGACCATTCCGGCCACCATCAGCCCTGTCGAGACCGCGAACAGCAATGCCACGGTCAGCACGTGGGGACGGTACGCGGCCACCCGGCACAGCAGCCGGGCGGGATCGGGGCGGCGGCTCGGCCGCAGGGTGCGCATCCGGCGGTCGAGACGGCGGTCGCGGCGCAGGACGCGCTCCATCTCGTCGAGGATGCGCTGCTCGTGGTCGGGGAGTCGGCCGATGGACACGCGGTTCTCCTTCCGGGCGGCCGGACCGTGAGTCCTCCCGGCGGGACGTGCGGCGGGGACCTCAACCGGGTGCCCCGTGGGGTCCGGGAGCTAACCGGCGACGGGCCGCGCCAGCGCCTCGACGAGCCGGTCCGCGCTGTCCGGCACGGCACCCTCGCGGAACCCGTCCCGGATCTGCCGCGCGACCACCCGTCCGCCGGTCAGGCACCAGTCCCACCAGCGGTCCAGCCGCCGCACCTCCAGCCGCTCGGCCGGCACCAGCGCGGGCCAGCCGCAGGCCCGGGCCTGCGCGGTCAGCCTGGCTCCGCCGGGGACCGGATCGACGGCCAGCACCGGGGTACCGACCCGCAGCGCGATCACCAGGCCGTGCAGCCGGTCGGTGACCACGAGGTCCATCCGGGCCAGCACGGACTGCACCTGCGCGGGCGTGGCGCTCAGGTGCCAGTCGTGGGTGTCCAGCCGGGTCTCCAGCTCCAGCCGGGCGCAGTCCTTCACCGCCAGCCAGCGCGTCACCTCCTCGGCGATCTGGCCGTGCCGCCGCAGCCGCCCGTACTCGTCCTGCCCGTGCGTCAGGATCACCCCGACCACCGGCCGCGCGGGCACCTCGGGGGCGCGCGCCGCCAGGTCCTCCACCGGTTCGCTGTCGGGCGCGTCCCGGGGCAGCACCCGGTGGAAGCCGGTCACGGCCGCGCTGCCGGGGTCGATCACCGAGGTGCCGACGGCGATCCGCGCACAGTGCGCGAACCGCCGGTGCAGGTCCTCGACCTGGGGCCCGTGCAGCGGGCCGCAGACGAACACCAGGTGGCTGTAGTCACCGGGCCGCAGCCGGTCCAGATGCAGTGCCTCCGGCCGGAAACCGGGGCTCCAGGCGATGTCGTAGGGGATGCCCGTGCCCCGCAGTACGTCCTCCACGCGGCGCAGGGCCAGTACGTCCCCGGCGGTGGCCTCCCCGTCCCGGAAGCTGAACCACCCGGTGAGCAGCACCCTGCGCGGTCGGGTGCTCTGTTGTGTCCGCACACGCCCTGAGTGCCCGCCCACCGGATGCGCAATCAGGGCATCACGCGCATACGGTGCGCGGTCACTGCGCGTGGAAGGTGGCGTCCGCCCGGTCGGTGGCCGTGCTCACCGCCTGCACGCGCAGCAGGTACTCCCAGTGCCGGACGTACCGCCCGGGGTAGTTGTACGACTCGTAGGAGACCCCCGTGGAATCGGCGAGCCCGGTGCGCCGGTGGAAGGCGGCGTCGGCGGCGAACGACGCGCTGCCGTCGTCGCGCGCCAGCCACACCTCGAAGTCGTCGTGCCGCAGGTAGTACCCGGGGAAGTTCGCCGACTCCAGCGAGACGGTGCCGCCGCCGGCGAGACCGGGCACGACCCGGAACTGCGAGTCGGCGAGCGGGGTGACGTTCGCCTCGATCCGGGCCCGGTAGTCGTAGTGCCGGACGAACCGCTCCGGGAAGTTGTACGAGGACAAGCGCTGCGGGGTGACCCCGTCGGCCACGGGGATGCCGAAGTCCGGGGTGCCGTCGGCGTTCCAGTACACCTTCTGCACGCGGGTGCGGCGGTTGGGGTCGTTCAGCGGGTCGCCGCTGATGTCCTTGTAGGCGCGGTCGTGGTAGACGAGGATGTCGCTCTTTCCGTCCTCGGAGACCGTGAAGGAGTTGTGGCCCGGACCGTACTGGCCGGTCGCGGCGCTGCTCGCGAACACGGGGACGGGGCTCTTGCTCCAGGACGCCTGGCTGAGCAGGTTCGCGCTCGCGGACGCGGTGAGCATGCCGAGGCAGTAGTTGCTGTCGGTGGCGCTCGCGGAGTACGTCATGAACACCTTGCCGCCGCGCTGGATGACGGCCGGGCCCTCGTTGACCTTGTAGCCGACGGTCTCCCAGGAGTGGGTGGGGCGCGACAGCATCACCGGAGTCCCGGTGATGGTCCAGGGGTTGGCCATCTTCGCGAGGTAGAGGTCGGTGTTGTTGTTCACCGACGGGTCGCGCTGCGCCCAGGCCAGGTAGCGCACGCCGTTCACGACGAAGGTCGTGGCGTCCAGGGAGAAGCTCTCCCACTGGGTCTTGATCCGGCCCTTCTCCGTCCAGGCCGCGGTGAGCGGGTTGGCGCCGGTGCCCTCCAGGACGTACATCCGGATCGCCCAGATGTCGTTCGTGGCGCCCGCCGCGAAGTACACGTACCACTTGCCGTCGATGAAGTGGATCTCCGGCGCCCAGATGTGGGCGCCCATGACACCACTGGCGTGCTTGGTCCAGATCGTGGTCTCCGGCGCCGACTTCAGTCCCTGGATCGTGGTCGCCCGGCGCAGCACGATGCGGTCGTACTCGGGGACGGTCGCGGTGAAGTAGTAGTAGCCGTCGGTGTGCTTGAAGATGTGCGGATCGGCGCGCTTGTCCGCGATCGGGTTGGTGTACGTGACGGCGGGGGAGTCCGGAACGGCGGCCTGCGCGGGGGCGCCGGCGAGGCAGGCCGCGAGGGCCACCAGGACCGCGAGCAGCAGCCGAAGAGATGGGCGTCTCAAGGGAGTTCTCCGGGGGGCGGGGACGAGGGAGGCCGACTGTGTCCGGTATTTCGGACGTAGTTCGTAGAATCGACCGAGAAAGTGGTCCAGAAGATAGGGCGGGCCCCGCTCCCCGTCAACGGTTCGGGCAGAGGCGGCCGATGCGGCGGGCGCGCCGGGCACCTCCGTCCTAGGGTGGACGCATGCCTCCCACGGCGGAAGCGGCGCCCGTCGCCCTCACCGTCCGGCCCTCGGCACCCGCGCTCGCGCCGCTGGCCGGTGCGCTCGGCTATCTCGAGGGCCGGTACGCGCACGCCGCCGAACTGGCCCTGCCCACGGGCGGGGCGCAACTCCTGGTGAACCTCGACCGGGACGTCCTGTCCTCCGCCCCGGCCGGCGGGCCGCCGGTGCGCACCGGGGGCGCCGCCCTGCAAGGGCCGTACACCCGGCCGGCGTTGATCGATCCGGCGCAGCAACGCGCCGTCGTGTGGGTGGCGTTCCGGCCCGCCGGGCCGTACCCCTTCCTCACCGCTCCGGTCGGCGCGCTGAGCGACCGGCTCGTGGGACTGGACGAGCTGTGGGGCAGGGACGGCGCGGTGCTGCGTGAGCGGCTGCTGCAGGCCCGGGCCGCGGGCGGCCCCGAGGCCTGCCTGCGGGAGCTGGAGCGGGCCCTGCTGCACAGGGCGGTACGGCCCCTGGAACCCGACCCGGCGGTCCGCCTCGCCGCGGCCCTGCTGGACCGCGGGACGCCCGTCACCGAGGTCGCCGACCGGCTCGGCTGGACCTCCCGGCGCCTGGTGAGCCGGTGCACCGAACAGCTGGGGCTCCCGCCCAAGCGGTACGCCCGGGTGCGGCGCTTCCAGCGGCTCCTGCGGCGGGTGAACACCGGGCCGGGAACGCCGGACTGGGCGCTCCTCGCCGCCGACTGCGGCTACCACGACCAGGCCCACCTGATCCACGAGTTCCGCGCCCTGGCCGGCATCACCCCGACCGCGTACGCACCGCGCTCCCCGCGCGCCCGCAACCACGTACCGCTCGGCGGGTGACCGGGCCGCCCACCCGGCGCTTTTCTACAATCCACGGCCGCCGGGACCGGCCACCGTGGAGGCATGACCCACGCGACCCCCACCCCGCACATCACCCGGCTCCACGCCCGGCTCGTGGTCTCCGGCGGACCCGCCGCGATCGACTTCTACCGGACCGCGCTCGGCGCCGAGGAGATCGAGCGCTGCACCGGCCCCGAGGGCAGGATCGTGCACGCCCTGCTGCGCCTCGGCGACACGGTCCTCGCGGTCAAGGACGCGGACGGCGGCGACCCGGCTCCGCCCTCCCTCGGCGGAACTCCCGTGATCATGGCCCTGGACGTCACCGACGCGGACGCCGTCGCCGGCGCCATGGTGCGGGCCGGGGCGACGGTGGTGCATCCCGTCGCCGACCAGCCCTACGGACAGCGCGGCGGGCGGCTCGCCGACCCGTTCGGCCATCTCTGGATGATCTCGCAGACCATCGAGGACCTCACGGCGGAGGAGATCCAGCGGCGCACCGACGCGATGTCCTCGCCCTGACGGCCGCCGGCGGCGGGGCTCAGCGGGCCCGCGCCGCCGGTTCCCCGGCCGGTGCCGCCTGTGCCGCGCCGGCCTTGCCGCCCGGGTGGCGCAGGGCGCACAGGAAGCCGGCGCCCAGGGCGATGGCCATGCCGTAGAACACCCACTGGTTGGCCTCGGCGAAGTCCATGCGGATCGCGGACATCGCGTCCCGGGTCGCCTCGGCGGCCGACCCGGTGCCGGTGGGCGGCCGGGCGTCACCGTTGCCCGTGATCGACTCGGTGACGTCGCGGGCCACGGTCCCCGCCTCCCCGGCGGGCATCCCCCGCGACTGCAGGGTCTCCCGCACCCGGTCCGTCGTGACGTGCGTCAGGACCGTGCCGTAGACGGCCAGGCCCACGCTCGCCGCGTAGTTGCGCACCGTCTGGGTGATCCCGGTGACCTCCCCGTACGAGGCGCCGATGGACCGGTTCACGGCATCCGTGGAGGCCGGCGCCAGCACGAAGCCGATACCGGCCCCGGCCAGGGCCGCGTAGGGCCACTGGTCGTGCATGGACAGGTCGGTGAGCTTCCCCGCCCACAGCGCGAAGCCCACACAGCCCAGGGCCGTGCCCAGCTTCAGCGCCGGGCGCGCGCCCTGCTTGTCGAGGATCCGCCCGCCCCACTGCGAGGCGATCGCGAAGCCCGCGAAGAAGTACAGCAGGAACAGGGCCGCCTGGTTCGGCGAGGCGCTCAGGGACACCTGGGCGTAGACCGAGGTGAAGAAGAACAACGGGACGAAGGCGAGCATGGAGAAGAACAGCACCGCCGCGTCGACGGTGAACGCCTTGTCCCGGAAGACCCGCAGGTCGATCAGCGGATGCCGGACCCGGCGCTCGAAGCGGACGAAGCCGCAGAGCACCGCGATGCCGCCCGCGACGCACACCCAGGTCGCCCAGCTGTCCCAGCCCCAGGACCAGGCCTGCTGGAAGCCCAGGACGCTCAGGCCCATGCCGGCCGCGACGAGGACGGCGCCCCGCACGTCCAGCGTGCCGGACCGCCGCCGGCCGGGGATGTGCGCCAGGGCCGTGAGCACCAGCGCCGCGATCGCGACCGGGACGTTGACCCAGAAGACGGCCCGCCACGTCCAGCTCGTCAGCCAGCCGCCCAGCAGCGGGCCGATCGCGGTCAGCGCGCCGGTGACCCCGAAGAACAGGGCGAGGGCGCGGCCGCGCCGCTCGACCGGGAACACGGCCACCACCACCGCCAGCGCCGCGGGGAAGAGCAGGGCCGCCCCGAGCCCCTGGGTGGCGCGGAAGGCGATGAGCCAGGTCTGCGCCGCACCGCCGTCGGGCACACAGCCGCACAGCACCGACGAGACGACGAAGACGAGCGTGCCGGCGACGACCACCCGGCGCGGCCCGTAGAGGTCCGCGAGGCGCCCGCCGAGGGCGAAGAAGGCCGCGAGGGCCAGCAGATAGGCGTTGACCACCCACTGCATGCCGGAGGACGACAGATCCAGTTCGCGGACGATGTCCGGAGCCGCGATCGACACGATGGTCTGGTCGATGAAGGTCATGGCGACGGCGAACATCATCGCCGCGAGCGCCACGGACTGGTGCGGTGCGGTACGGGAGGGGGACGCGGTCCCGCGCCCCGGGCGCGCAGTGCTCACCACCTCAGTCTGCGCCCGGCCCTGGCCTGTCGCATCGCGGGCCCCGTGCGGCTCACGCGTCACGGCGATACCGCCGAACGCCTCTCCCGGCAACCCCCCTGCGGTGTGAGGACGACCTCTCCGGCCATGTGACCACGGCCCGCCCCGGATGCCGCGTCGAACGTGCAGGATGCGGGCACCAAGGAGGACAGACACACGAACGACGGGAGAGGCAGACGATGGTCCCAGCGGAACCAGAACCCCAGAGGATCGGCGTCCCGGCCGAATCCACTGCGGGCGAGACCAGGGTGGCGGCGACGCCCGCCACCGTGGGGAGACTTGTCGCGCTCGGGTACGACGTCGTGGTCGAACCGGGAGCGGGGGCCTCGTCCCGCTTCTCCGACACGGCGTACGAGGAGGCGGGGGCGCGGCTCGGCGACCCGTGGGCGGCCGAGATCGTCCTGAAGGTCAACGCCCCCTCGACGGAGGAGATCGGCAGGCTCCGCGACGGGACCACGCTGATCGCGCTGATCAGCCCCGCCTTCGACCCGGAGCTGGTCGAGGAGCTGGCCCGGCGGCCGATCACGGTCCTGGCCATGGACGCCGTGCCGCGCATCTCGCGCGCCCAGTCCCTGGACGTGCTCAGCTCGATGGCGAACATCGCCGGCTACCGGGCCGTGGTCGAGGCCGCGCACGCCTTCGGCCGGTTCTTCACCGGCCAGGTGACCGCCGCCGGCAAGGTGCCGCCGGCCAAGGTGCTGGTGGCCGGCGCCGGTGTGGCCGGGCTCGCGGCGATCGGCGCGGCCCGCAGCCTCGGCGCGGTGGTCCGCGCCACCGACCCGCGGCCCGAGGTCGCCGAGCAGGTCCGCTCCCTGGGCGGCGAGTTCCTGACGGTCTCCGCCGAGCAGGAGGTGAGCACCGACGGCTACGCCAAGGCCACCTCCGAGGACTACGACCGGCTCGCCGCGCAGCTGTACGCCGAGCAGGCCGCCGACGTCGACATCATCATCACCACCGCGCTCATCCCGGGCCGCCCGGCGCCACGGCTGATCACCGCCGAGCACGTGGCCCGCATGAAGCCCGGCAGCGTCATCGTCGACATGGCCGCGGCCCAGGGCGGCAACGTCGAGGGCACGGTCCCCGGCAAGGCCGTGGTCACCGACAACGACGTGACGATCATCGGCTACACCGACCTGCCCGGCCGGCTCCCCGCCCAGGCCTCGCAGCTGTACGGCACCAACATCGTCAACCTGATGAAGCTGCTCACGCCCGGCAAGGACGGCCGGCTCGTCCTCGACTTCGACGACGTGGTGCAGCGCTCGATCACCGTGGTCCGCGAGGGCGAGAAGACCTGGCCGCCGCCCCCGGTGCAGGTGTCCGCCGCACCGGCCCCCGCCGCCGCGAAGGACGCCGCGGCGCCCGCTCCCGCGACGCCGGCCAAGCCCGCCCGGCCCGCGTGGGCCTCCTACGCCCTCGTCGCCGCCGGCGCGCTCGCGCTGTTCCTCGTGACGGCCTTCTCCCCGAGCGAACTCCTCGGCCACTTCACGGTGTTCGTCCTGGCGATCGTCATCGGCTTCTACGTCATCGGCAACGTGCACCACGCCCTGCACACCCCGCTGATGTCCGTCACCAACGCCATCTCCGGGATCGTCGTGGTCGGCGCGCTGCTGCAGATCGGGCAGGGGGACACGGCCGTCACCGTGCTGTCGTTCGCCGCGATCCTGCTGGCGAGCATCAACATCTTCGGCGGATTCGCCGTCACCCGCCGCATGCTCGGCATGTTCTCGAAGGGCTGATCAGGGATGACCACAGACACGGCCGCACAGGCCGCCTACGTCGTCGCGGCGCTGCTGTTCATCCTCAGCCTCGCCGGCCTCTCGCAGCACCGCACCTCCCGCTCCGGAGTCGTCTGGGGCATCGCCGGCATGGTCGTCGCGCTGGCCGCCACCGTCGGACTCGCCTCGCGCAGCATCTCCGCCACCGGGCTGGTGCTGATCGCCGTCGCCACGGCCGTCGGCGCGGGCATCGGGCTCTGGCGGGCCAAGGTCGTCGAGATGACCGGCATGCCCGAGCTGATCGCCATCATGCACAGCCTCGTCGGCCTGGCCGCCACGTTCGTCGGCTGGAACGGCTACCTCGACGTCGACGCCGACCTGTCCGGCTCGCTGCTCGGCATCCACCACGCCGAGGTGTTCATCGGCGTGTTCATCGGCGCCGTCACCTTCACCGGCTCGGTCGTCGCCTATCTCAAGCTCTCGGCGCGCATCGCCTCCCGCCCGCTGACGCTGCCCGGCAAGCACGTGCTGAACATCGGCGCGCTGGTCGCCTTCGTGGGGCTGACCATCGCGTTCGTCGCCCGCCCGAACATGGGCCTGCTCATCGCCGTCACCGTGATCGCCCTCGCCCTCGGCGCGCACCTGGTCGCCTCCATCGGCGGCGGCGACATGCCGGTCGTCGTCTCCATGCTGAACAGCTACTCGGGCTGGGCGGCGGCCGCCTCCGGCTTCCTGCTCTCCAACAACCTGCTCATCGTCACCGGCGCGCTGGTCGGCTCCTCCGGTGCCTACCTGTCGTACATCATGTGCAAGGCGATGAACCGGTCCTTCATCTCGGTGATCGCCGGCGGCTTCGGCACTCCCGCCGCCGCGGGCGACGAGGGCGAGCAGGGCGAGCACCGCGAGATCAGCGCCGAGGAGACCGCGGAACTCCTCGGCAACGCCACCTCGGTGATCATCACGCCGGGCTACGGCATGGCCGTCGCCCAGGCGCAGTACCCGGTCGCCGAACTCGCCCGCAAGCTGCGCGAGCGCGGCGTCGAGGTGCGCTTCGGCATCCACCCGGTCGCCGGCCGGCTGCCCGGGCACATGAACGTGCTCCTCGCCGAGGCGAACGTGCCGTACGACATCGTCCTGGAGATGGACGAGATCAACGACGACTTCGCCGCCACCTCGGTCGTGCTGGTCATCGGTGCCAACGACACGGTCAACCCGGCCGCCACGGACAACCCGTCCAGCCCCATCGCGGGCATGCCGGTGCTGCACGTGTGGGAGGCGGCGAACGTGGTCGTCTTCAAGCGGTCCATGGCCGCCGGCTACGCGGGCGTGCAGAACCCGCTGTTCTTCCGCGACAACACCCAGATGCTCTTCGGTGACGCCAAGCAGCGGGTGGAGGACATCCTGCGCGGCCTGGACGGCCTGGACACACCGGTCCGCGAGATGGCGGGCACGTCCCGCTGAACCCGCGGGCCCGCACACGGCGAAGGCCGGCCCGACACCGTCGAGCCGGCCTTCCCGCGCCCTACGCGGATCCCGCCGTGCGGTCAGTCCGTGCCCGACTCCATCGCCGCGCGGTCCAGCCAGGCGTCCTGCTCGGAGACCTCGCCGCGGGAGGCGATGGCCTCGGCGCCGCCCTCGGGCAGCTCGGGCATGGTGCCGATCAGACCGGTCGCGGCGGCCTGGGAGGCGCCGATGGTGGGGCTGCCGGTGCCGATCAGGCCGATGCCGGCGTACTGCTCCAGCTTGGCGCGCGAGTCGGCGATGTCCAGGTTGCGCATGGTGAGCTGGCCGATCCGGTCCACCGGGCCGAACGCGGAGTCCTCGGTGCGCTCCATGGACAGCTTGTCCGGGTGGTAGCTGAACGCCGGGCCGGTCGTGTCGAGGATCGAGTAGTCCTCGCCGCGCCGCAGCCGCAGCGTGACCTCGCCGGTGACGGCCGCGCCGACCCAGCGCTGCAGCGACTCGCGGATCATCAGCGCCTGCGGGTCCAGCCAGCGGCCCTCGTACATCAGCCGGCCGAGGCGCCGGCCCTCGGTGTGGTACTGGGCGAGGGTGTCCTCGTTGTGGATGGCGTTGACGAGGCGCTCGTAGGCGGCGTGCAGCAGGGCCATGCCCGGGGCCTCGTAGATGCCGCGGCTCTTGGCCTCGATGATCCGGTTCTCGATCTGGTCGGACATGCCCAGGCCGTGCCGGCCGCCGATGGCGTTGGCCTCCATGACCAGGTCGACGGCGGAGGCGAACTCCTTGCCGTTGATCGACACCGGGCGGCCCTGGTCGAAGCCGATCGTCACGTCCTCGGTGGCGATCTCGACCGACGGGTCCCAGAACTTCACGCCCATGATGGGCTCGACCGTCTCGATGCCGGTGTCCAGGTGCTCCAGGGTCTTGGCCTCGTGCGTGGCGCCCCAGATGTTGGCGTCGGTGGAGTACGCCTTCTCCGTGCTGTCGCGGTAGGGGAGGCCGTGGGCGAGCAGCCACTCCGACATCTCCTTGCGGCCGCCCAGCTCGGTCACGAACGCCGCGTCCAGCCAGGGCTTGTAGATCCTCAGGTGCGGGTTGGCGAGCAGGCCGTAGCGGTAGAACCGCTCGATGTCGTTGCCCTTGAACGTCGAGCCGTCGCCCCAGATCTGGACGTCGTCCTCCAGCATCGCCCGCACCAGCAGCGTGCCGGTGACGGCCCGGCCCAGCGGGGTGGTGTTGAAGTACGCCCGCCCGCCCGAGCGGATGTGGAACGCGCCGCAGGTCAGCGCGGCCAGGCCCTCCTCGACCAGCGCGGCGCGGCAGTCGACCAGGCGCGCGATCTCGGCACCGTAGGTCCGGGCACGGCCGGGCACCGACGCGATGTCGGGCTCGTCGTACTGGCCGATGTCGGCGGTGTAGGTGCACGGGACGGCGCCCTTGTCGCGCATCCACGCGACCGCGACGGACGTGTCGAGACCGCCCGAGAAGGCGATGCCGACGCGCTCGCCGGCGGGCAGGGAGGTGAGGACCTTGGACATAGAAAGAGTATGTATCACTTTGCATAGTCATGCAAGCGGGGGATGCGGAATTCCCGGCCCCACCGGTCAGGGGTCAGGAAGGCGTCGCTCCGGAACCGCCGAGCGCGCCCAGGATTCGCTCGGCCGCCAGGGTCGGGGTCAGCTCGCCCTCCCGGACCTGCCGCTCCAGGACCGGCGCCAGGGACCGCACCGCGGGATCGGCCTGGAGGCGGCCGAGGAGTTCGTCGCGGACCATGCTCCAGGTCCAGTCGACCTGCTGGTCACGGCGCTTGGCGGTGAGCCGGCCCGTGAAGTCCAGCAGCGTGCGGTGCTGCTCCAGGCGCTCCCACACCGCGTCCAGACCGGTCGACTCGCGGGCGCTGCAGTGCAGCACCGGCGGCGTCCAGAACGCGTCCTTGCCGTGCATCAGCCGCAGGGCGCCCGCCAGTTCCCGCGCGGCGGCCCGGGCGTCGCGCTCGTGCGGCCCGTCCGCCTTGTTGACGGCGATCACGTCGGCCAGTTCCAGCACGCCCTTCTTGATGCCCTGGAGCTGGTCGCCGGTGCGCGCGAGGGTGAGCAGCAGGAAGGAGTCGACCATGTTGGCGACGGCCGTCTCCGACTGGCCGACACCGACCGTCTCCACCAGGATCACGTCGTAGCCGGCCGCCTCCATCACCACGATCGACTCGCGGGTGGCCTTGGCGACCCCGCCCAGCGTGCCCGCGGTGGGGGAGGGGCGCACGAACGCCGCCGGGTCCACCGCCAGGCGCTCCATGCGGGTCTTGTCGCCCAGGATGGAGCCGCCCGTGCGGCTGGAGGACGGGTCGACGGCCAGCACCGCGACCCGGTGCCCGAGCGAGGTCAGCAGCGTGCCGAAGGCGTCGATGAACGTCGACTTGCCCACGCCGGGCACCCCGCTGATCCCGATGCGCCGGGCCCGGCCGCTGTGCGGCAGCAGGGCCGTCAGCAACTCCTGGGCCAGCGCGCGGTGTTGCGGCCGGGTCGACTCGACGAGCGTGATCGCGCGGGCGACGATCGCCCGCTTCCCGTCGAGCACGCCCTTCACATACGCGTCGACATCGATCACAGGTCGTGCCCGAGGTCGTCCGACAGCCGCTTCACCAGGTCGTAGGCCGCGTCCGGGATCACCGTCCCGGGCGGGAAGACGGCCGCCGCGCCCATCTCCAGCAGCGTCGGCACGTCCTGCGGCGGGATCACGCCGCCGACCACGACCATGATGTCCTCGCGGCCCTCCTCGGCCAGCGCCTCGCGCAGCGCCGGGACGAGGGTGAGGTGACCGGCCGCCAGCGACGAGACGCCGACGATGTGCACGTCCGCCTCCACGGCCTGCCGGGCCACCTCGGCCGGCGTCTGGAACAGCGGGCCGACGTCCACGTCGAAACCGAGGTCGGCGAAGGCCGTGGCGATCACCTTCTGGCCGCGGTCGTGGCCGTCCTGGCCCATCTTGGCGACCAGGATGCGCGGGCGGCGGCCCTCGGCCTCCTCGAAGGCGGACACCAGGGCGCGGGTGCGGTCCACGCTCGGGGACTCTCCCGTCTCGTTGCGGTACACACCGGTGATCGTACGGATCTGGCTCGCGTGCCGGCCGTACACCTTCTCCAGGGCGTCCGAGATCTCCCCGACCGTGGCCTTGGCGCGGGCCGCGTGCACGGCCAGCTCCAGCAGGTTGCCCTCGCCCGCGGCGGCCCGGGTCAGCGCGTCCAGCGCGTCCCGGCAGGCCGTCTCGTCGCGCTCGGCACGCAGCCGCCGCAGCTTCTCGATCTGCTGGGCGCGTACCGAGGAGTTGTCGACCTTCAGCACGTCGATCTGCTCGTCGGTCTCCACGCGGTACTTGTTGACGCCGATCACCGGCTGGCGGCCCGAGTCGATCCGGGCCTGCGTACGGGCCGCTGCCTCCTCGATGCGCAGCTTGGGGATGCCCGCGTCGATGGCCTTGGCCATGCCGCCCGCGGCCTCGACCTCCTGGATGTGCTGCCAGGCCCGCCGCGCCAGGTCGTAGGTCAGCCTCTCCACGTACGCGCTGCCGCCCCACGGGTCGATGACCCGGGTCGTGCCGGACTCCTGCTGGAGCAGCAGCTGGGTGTTGCGGGCGATGCGCGCCGAGAAGTCGGTCGGCAGGGCCAGCGCCTCGTCCAGGGCGTTGGTGTGCAGCGACTGCGTGTGCCCCTGCGTGGCCGCCATCGCCTCGACACAGGTGCGCGTGACGTTGTTGAACACGTCCTGGGCGGTGAGCGACCAGCCCGAGGTCTGCGAATGCGTGCGCAGGGAGAGGGACTTGGCGTTCTGCGGGTCGAACTGCCGCACCAGCTTCGCCCACAGCAGGCGCGCCGCCCGCAGCTTGGCGACCTCCATGAAGAAGTTCATGCCGATCGCCCAGAAGAACGACAGCCGGGGCGCGAACGCGTCCACGTCCAGGCCGGCTTCACGGCCCGCGCGGATGTACTCCACGCCGTCGGCGAGCGTGTACGCCAGCTCCAGGTCGGCCGTCGCCCCGGCCTCCTGGATGTGGTAGCCGGAGATGGAGATGGAGTTGTAGCGCGGCATCCGCTGCGAGGTGAAGGCGAAGATGTCGGAGATGATCCGCATCGACGGCTTCGGCGGATAGATGTAGGTGTTGCGGACCATGAACTCCTTGAGGATGTCGTTCTGGATGGTCCCGGCCAGCTTCTCGGGCGGCACGCCCTGTTCCTCGGCGGCGACGATGTAGAGCGCCAGCACCGGCAGCACGGCGCCGTTCATCGTCATCGACACGGTCATCTTGTCGAGGGGGATCCCGTCGAACAGCTGCCGCATGTCGAGGATCGAGTCGATGGCCACGCCCGCCATGCCGACGTCACCGGTCACGCGCGGGTGGTCGCTGTCGTAACCGCGGTGCGTGGGCAGGTCGAATGCGACCGACAGGCCCTTCTGCCCGGCCGCGAGGTTGCGCCGGTAGAAGGCGTTGGACTCCTCGGCGGTGGAGAATCCGGCGTACTGGCGGATCGTCCAGGGCTGGTTGACGTACATCGTCGGGTACGGGCCGCGCAGGTACGGCGCCGCGCCCGGGTAGGTGTCCAGGAAGTCCAGGCCCTCCAGGTCACGGCCGGTGTAGAGCGGCTTGACCGCGATGCCCTCCGGGGTCTCCCACAGCAGGTCGTCACCGCCGGAGGCGTTCTTCAGCGCCGCGCGCCACTCGTCCGGGCCGCCGTCGGCGGCCGGGGTGCCCAGCTCGATCCCGGAGAAGTCGGGGATGCCATGGGGGGCGGTCATCGGGCAACTCCCATGCGGTCGAGGGTCGCGGACAGCACGGCCACGGCGTCACAGCCCGCGAAGACGTAATCGTCGACACCCGGGTACTCCCCGGGCCGTCCGGCGAGGAACACGCGCGAGGCGCCCGCCTCCTTGAGCTCCGCGGCCCGGGCCGCCGCCTGCTCCGCGTAGAGGGCGTCGCTGGAGCACAGCACGGCCTCGGCCGCGCCGCTGTCCGCGAACGCGCCCTCGGTGACCGGCTCGATGCCGCCCGCCTGGAACAGGTTCGAGGCGAAGGTGAGGCGGGCGGTGTGGGCGGCGGCCGGACCGAGCGCCGCCAGGTAGATCCGGGGGCGGGAGCCCGTCGCGGCCAGGTGCGCGTCCGAGCGGGCACGCAGGGCCTCGAAGGCCTCGTCGCGGCGCACCCGCGGCAGCCCGCCGGACGGCCGCTCGGGCGCGCTCTCGCGCACCACCGGCTTCTCCGCCAGGAACGGGAACTCGCTGACGCCGGTGACGGGTTCGCGCCGCTCGGCCAGCTTCAGGCTTCGCGCCCGCCACGTCTCGGCGAGGTCCCGCTCCACGTCCCCGGAGCGCAGGGCGGCCGCCATGCCGCCCAGCCGCTCGATCCGCTGGAAGAACTCCCAGCCCGCGTGGGCGAGTTCGTCCGTGAGCCGCTCCACGTACCAGGAGCCGCCCGCCGGGTCGATCACCCGGGCCAGATGGGACTCCTCGATGAGGATCGTGGAGGTGTTGCGGGCGATGCGGCGGGCGAACGCGTCCGGCAGGCCGAGGGCGTGGTCGAAGGGCAGCACGGTCACCGCGTCGGCCCCGCCCGCCCCGGCGGCGAGCGTGGCGATGGTCGTGCGCAGCATGTTCACCCACGGGTCGCGCCGCGTCATCATCACCGGCGAGGTGACCACGTGCTGCGCCTGCGCCCCGGCGCGCGGCGCGCCGCACACCTCGGCGACCCGCGCCCACAGCCGGCGCGCGGCCCGCAGCTTGGCGATGGTGAGGAACTGGTCCGCGGTCGCCGCGTACCGGAACTCCAGCTGCCCGCAGGCCTGTTCGACACTCAGCCCGGCCCCGGTCAGCTCCCGCAGGTACGCCACCGCCGTGGCCAGCGAGGCGCCCAGTTCCTGCGCGGCCGACCCGCCGGCCTCGTGGTACGGCAGCGCGTCCACGGTCAGCGCCCGCAGCCCCGGGAACCGCTCGTCGCACAGCCGCGCCAGTTCCGCCGCCGGCGCCGCGTCGTCCCGCTGCCCGGTGCGGGCCTCGTGGCCCAGCGGGTCGACGCCCAGGTTGCCGCGCGCGGCCTGCGGGGCCACGCCCCGCTCCTCGTACAGCCGCAGCAACTCCCGTGCGGCGGAACCGGCGTCGGCACCCGCGTCGAGCACGACCGGGGCGAGATCCAGGTACACGCCGTCCAGGACCCGGCCGAGCTCCGGCACCGGGATGCCGCCCTCGCCCACCGTCAGCCAGAGGGACGTGACCCCGTTCTCCAGGTCCGCGAGCACCGCGTCGTGGTCGGCCGTGGTGTGCCGCTGCCGTACGTCCCAGCCGCCGACCGTGTTCCCCTCGGGGCGGCCGCCGCGCACAAAGGGCGCGAAGCCCGGCAGGCCCGGCTCGGGTGAGGTGTCGCGCGCGGTGTAGAGAGGCCGGGTGCGCAACCCGTCCTCCAGTGCGGTGGACAGGGCTTCCTCGGCCTCGGCGCCCTCGACGTCCTTGCCCGACTTGCGCAGCACACCCGCCACTAGGCGCTGCCACTGCTCATGGGGCACGTCAGGGAACTCGCCGGCCAGCTCAAGCCCGTCGTCAGGCAGGACCGTCATGCTCGGATGCTAGGACACGAGCCCGAAGGAGCAGCAGAGGGCGCGGCTGTGACCTTTCCCTCGCCCTGACTGTGACCCCGCTTACCGGGCCGGTGCCGTCCCGGGCGGCGCGGGTACCCGGCGGGCGGCGGAGGCGGGCCCGAGGCGCCCGGCCCGCGGCAGACGCGAGGAGGTGCGGGATGCGACTGCGGGATCACGTGGTGGTGGTGACCGGGGCGTCCAGCGGGATCGGACGGGCCACAGCGGAGGCGTTCGCCCGCGAGGGCTGCGCGGTGGTGCTGGCGGCGCGGCGCGAGGAGGCGCTGCGGGCGGCGGCCGAGGAGTGCGGCAGGCACCGGAAGGCACGGACGCTGGTCGTGCCGACCGACGTCAGCGACGTCGAGGCGGTGGAGGAGCTGGCGCGGCGCGCGGTGCGGGAGTTCGGCCGGATCGACGTCTGGGTCAACAACGCGGCGGTCAACGCCTTCGGCCGCTTCGAGGACGTGCCGCTGGAGGACTTCCGCAAGGTCCTGGACGTCAACGTCATGGGGTGCGTGTACGGCGCCCGGGCCGCGCTGCCCGTGATGCGGGAGCAGGGCTCGGGCACGCTGATCAACGTCTCGTCCATCGTGGGGGCCGTCGCCCAGCCCTACAGCCACCCCTACGGCATGTCCAAGCACGCCGTCCGGGCGCTCGGCTCCGGTCTGCGGCAGCAACTGCGGGTGGAGGGCGTCAAGGGCATCGACGTGTGCACGGTGCTGCCCGCGACCATCGACACGCCCCACTTCCAGCAGGCGGCCAACCACACCGGGCACAAGGTCGTCGCCATGCCGCCCGTCTACACGCCCGAGCGCGTCGCCAAGGCGGTCGTGGCACTCGTGCGCCGGCCGCGCCGCGAGGTCGTGGTCGGCCCGGCCGGCCGCGCGCTGGTGCGCCAGGCCCGGCTGGCACCGGGCCTCGCCGAGCGGGCCATGGCCCGGCAAACCCATCGGGGCCATCTGGACCACGACCAGGACGCTCCGGCCACGCACGGCGCGCTGCACGTCCCGGCACCCGGTGAGGGCGCGGTGCACGGCGGCTGGGGCGGACGCCGGCGCACCGCGCTGCGCAGGGCCGCCCTGGCGACCGCGCTGGCGGGCGCGGCCGTGACCGCGGGACGACGCCTGTCCCGCACCTGACCGCACACGGCGGCGGCCCGCCCCTCAGGGGCAGGCCGCCGCCGCGCTGTGATCGGCCCCGAGGGGGCCACCTCCGTGCCGGATCCGGCACGGCTGTGATCGGCCCCGAGGGGGCCACCTCCGTGCCGGATCCGGCACGAAAGGGGCTCTCCGCGCCGCGTCCGGCCCGAGAGGGGCTATCTCCGCGCCGCGACCGGCTGCGTGGGGCGGGGCTACCGCCGTGTCGTGATCGGCCCCGATGGGGGCCAGCGCCGTGATGCGATCCGTCCCGAGCGGGCGGGCGCCGCTGTTCCCTGTCCGGCCCGAGGGGGGCATCTCTGGGTCGTGACCGGCTCGGCGGGGCTGGTTACCGCCGTGTCGCGATCGGCCCCGCCGGGCGGGCCGCCGCCGGGCCGTGATCGGCTCCGAGGGGCAGGCGCCTCGGAGCCGCGATCGGCCATCAGGGGCGGGCCGCCGCTGTTCCGCGATCGGCCTTCAGGGAGTGGCCGCCGCCGTGCCGCGTCCGGCCCGAGGGGGGAGCATCACCGTGCCGCGTCCGGCCCGACAGGGGCCGTCTCCGTGCTGTATCGGCGGTGGGTTACGCCACGGGCACCGGCGCCCGGACCGAGTCGATGGCGAATCCGCTGCGCACCCGTGCCGGCACCCGGTTCAGCGGGATCCGCAGATCCTGCTCGGGCACCTCGTACTCCAGCCGGGCCAGCCGGGGCGCGAGCGCCGCCAGCAGGGCGACCGTGATGTCCTCGCCGGGGCACCGGTGGCCGGTGGCCCGGTCGCCGCCGCCCTGCGGGATCAGCTCGTCCCGGGCGGGCGGATGCCCGAGGAACCGCTCCGGCCGGAAGGCGTACGGCTCGTCCCAGATGCCCGGGTCGTGGTTCTGCCCGTACAGGTCGAGCAGGACCATCGCGCCGGCCGGGATCGGCTCGCCGTGCCAGTCCAGATCGGTGACGGCCCGGCCGCCGACGAACGGGGCGAACGGATAGAAGCGCCGCAGCTCGTGCGCGAACGCCACGGCGTAGGCCCCGTCGTCCGCGCGCAGCCGCTCCCGGACGTCCGGGCGGCGCAGCGCGTGCCCGGCGTAGGAGACGAACCAGCACACGGCGACCGTCGGCCGGATCACGTTGAGCAGCTCGACCGCCGCGGTGCGCGGATCGAGGAGCCGGCCGTCGGCGTCCCGGTGCCGCACCACCGCCTCCAGCACCGACCCGTCCGGAGCGCTCGCGTTCCCCGCCCGCACGTCCTCGACCAGCCCCGCCAGCCACGCCTCGCTGCGGGCCCGGGCGCGGCGGGCCCGCCAGTGGCGCGGCCCCGCCGTGGCGAAACCGTCGACCATGGCGACCAGGTCCCGCGCCAGTGCCCCGGCGTCGTCCAGCGGGACCCCGGCCCACCGGCACACGCCCCGGGTGAGCACCCGGCTCGCCTCGTCGAACAGCACGACCCGGCGCCCGGGCCAGGTGCGCACCGTCTCCTCCCACACCGCCGCCACCTCGTCCACGACCCCGGCGACCGCCTTCGGCCCCGTCAGCAGCGACAGGAACATCTCCTTGCGGCCGCGGTGGGACAGCCCGTCCAGCGTGTGCACCGCCCCGTGCCCGAACAGGGTGCTCAGCACCGGGCCGGGCAGCGCGGATGCGCGCTCCACGTGCTGCTCGTCGTAGAAGAACCGCACCGCGTCGGTGCCGTACAGGGCGACGGCGTGCCGGCCCATGAGACGGGTGCGCACCAAGGGCCCGCCGGTGCGGCGCCTGCGGTCGGGCAGCCAGGTGTAGCCCTTGGCCAGCAGGGCGAGCGAGCTGTCCGCGAGTGGTGCACGACGACTGTCATCCATGGCGCGGTGAGTGCCCGCCGGCCCCGCCCGGAAACGCGGCCCGGCACCAAGCGATTGCTCCCCCGAGCGGGGGTACTCGCCGCGCATCGGGCGCTCATCCTGACGCGCCCCCCGCGCCGGAAGGCCACCGTCATGAACACACGCACTTCGCCGACGAGAACGGCCCGCACCCCCGTGCAGCAGGCGGCGCTGCTGGTCGGAGCGGTGTTCCTGCTGGTCGGGATCCTGGGCTTCATCCCGGGGATCACCACGGACTACGACACCATGAAGTTCGCCTCGCACGACTCCGGGGCCGAGCTCCTCGGGATCTTCCAGATCTCGATCCTGCACAACCTCGTCCACCTCGCGTTCGGCGTCGCGGGCCTGGCCCTGTCCCGCACCGCCTCCGGAGCCCGCACCTACCTCCTGGCGGGCGGCGCCATCTACCTGGTCCTGTGGCTGTACGGCCTGATCATCGGCCACGACAGCGACGCCAACTTCGTCCCGCTCAACACGGCCGACGACTGGCTGCACTTCGTCCTCGGCATCGGCATGATCGCGCTGGGCGCCCTGCTCACCCGCCGTACGGCCGCCACCTCCCGGAGGATGTGACCGCCCATGGCGCACACCAAGACCCTGTGGACGGCCGCCGCCGGACTCACCGCCGGCGCGGTCATCGCCTGGCAGCGCAAGGCGGCGGGCCCCTCCGGCCCCGCCGCCGCGGACGACCGCTGGCTCGCCGTGACGATCAACGTCGACCCGGGCGAGCTCCAGCCGGACAAGCTGCCCGCGCCCCTGCGGGAGTACGGCGACCGCATCGAGACGCGCATCGGCCCCGCCCCCGGTGACCGCGGCACCGAACTCGCCGTACGGCTGCGGGAACCGCAGCCCGAGGGCGCGCACTCGCTGCCCGCCCGGCTCGCCGGCGAGGACCCGCGCCAGGACCTGCGCCGGGCGCTGCGCGACGCCAAGTCACTGCTGGAGGCCGGGGAGGTCCTCGAACCCGACGCGCCGCCCACCACCCACGACACCCCGGGCGGAAAGCTCGTCGGACTGCTCGGCCGCCGCGCCGGTGGGGAGGGAGTGCTGTGAAGGCCCTGTGCTGGGAAGGCGTCAACAAGCTCTCCGTGGAGCAGGTGCCCGATCCCGAGCTGCGCAACGACCAGGACGTGATCGTCCGGCTCGTCGCCGGCACCACCTGCGGCTCCGACCTGCACCTCATCGGCGGCTACATCCCCTTCATGCGGTCCGGGGACGTCATCGGCCACGAGTTCGTCGGCGAGGTCGTCGAGACCGGCTCCGCCGTGCGCAAGCACAAGGTCGGCGACCGGGTCGTGGTCTGCTCCTTCGTCGGCTGCGGCCGCTGCTGGTACTGCACCCACGACCTGTGGTCCCTGTGTGACAACACCAACACCAACCCGGGCATCGGCCAGGCCCTGTTCGGCGCCGACACCGGGGGCATCTTCGGCTACTCCCACGCCATGGGCGGGCTGCGCGGCAGCCACGCCGAGTACGTGCGGGTGCCCTTCGCCGACCACGGGGCCTTCCCCGTCCCGGAGGGCGTCGACGACACCAGCGCCCTGTTCGTCTCCGACTCGGTGCCGACCGGCTGGATGGGCGCCGACCTGGGCGGCGTCAAGCCCGGCGACGTGGTCGCCGTCTGGGGCTGCGGGGCCGTCGGCCAGATGGCGGCCCGCGCCGCGATCCTGCTCGGCGCGGAGCGCGTGATCTCCATCGACCGCATCCCCGAACGGCTGGCGATGACCGAACGCCACATCGGCAGCGAGGTCATCGACTACACCGCCACCGACGTCGGCGCCGAACTGCGCGAACGCACCGGCGGCCGCGGCCCCGACGTGTGCATCGAGGCGGTCGGCATGGAGGCTCACAGCGACAGCCCGGTCCACCTCTACGACCAGGTCAAACAGCAACTGCGCCTGCAGACCGACCGCCCCACCGCCGTACGGCAGGCCATCCACGCCTGCCGCAAGGGCGGCACCGTCTTCGTCCTCGGCGTCTTCGCCGGCGCCGTCGACAAGTTCCCGCTCGGCGCCGTGATCAACAAGGGTCTGACGATCCGGGGCGCCCAGCAGCACGGCCAGCGCTACATCCCCATGCTGCTGGACCGGCTGGCGGCCGGGGAGCTGAGCACCTCCCACCTCGCGACCCACAGCGTGCCCCTGGACGAGGCGCCGCGGGCCTACGAGATGTTCAAGGACAAGAGCGACGGCTGCGTCCGCGCGGTCATCCGGCCGGGCGGCTGACGATGTCCCACCACCGCACACTGTTCCGTTTGCCGCCCATACCGGTGGAAACCCGGCGGGGCATGAGTGCAACGCGACGCCGCCTGCTGCGGCAGAACCGGGTCCTGTGGCTGCTGGACCGCCTGGAGCGCGAGCCCCGGGCCGACGCGGTGATCGACACGCTCCGCAAGGGCGTGCGGTCGCTGCCGCTGGGCCGCGGCCGGGACCTGCTGCACGGCCGCCCGCTCGGACACCCGGTGCACCCGCTGATGGTGCAGGTGCCGATCGGCAGCTGGCTGTCGGCGGCCGTGCTCGACCTGCGGCCCGGCCGCTCCCGCGAGTCCCGGCTGCTCATCGGCGTCGGCCTGGCCGCCGCCGCTCCCGCGGCCCTCGCCGGCTGGACCGACTGGGCGGAACTCCACCGCCAGCAGCAGCGCGTCGGCCTGGTGCACGCCCTGTCCAACACAGCCGCCGTCGGCCTCTACGCCGCCTCGCTCGCCTGCCGGGTCACGGGACGCGAGGCGGTGGGCCGCACCTACGGCTTCCTCGGCATGACGGCCGTCGGGATCGGCGGCCTGCTGGGCGGCCACCTCGCCTACCGGCAGGCCTCCGGCGCCAACCACGCCGAGGAGGTCCCGCACGTCGTCTCCGAGGGCTGGCACCCGGTGGGAACCGTGGACGAGTTCCCCGCCGGCCGCCCGGTGCGCCGGGTCGTCGACGACGTGCCGGTCCTGGTGGTCCGCGAGACCGGCGGGCAGGTCCACGCCCTCGCCGAGCGGTGCAGCCACCTGGCGGGACCGCTCGCGGAGGGCACCGTGGAGGACGGCTGCGTCCGGTGCCCGTGGCACGGCAGCGTCTTCCGGCTCTCCGACGGCTGGAACGTCCGCGGCCCGGCCACCGCGCCCCAGCCCTCCTTCGAGACCCGGATCACCGAGGGGGGCCGCGTCGAGGTGCGGCTGCGCCACCAGGACGGGGGAAAGCGTGCCGAACAGCGCCGGGAACCGGCCGTACAGGGGAGTGGAAAGCGAACGGATGCCGCACATGGACACGACGCCCGTGACTGACAGCCGCCCGGTACGAGGCCTGCGCGGCCTGCTGCGGCGCGCGGAACGGGACTACTCGGCGGGACACGACCGGCCGCTCGGCGGCTACGTCGCCGCCATGACCGGCTTCGCCGCCTTCACGACGGCCTGGGCCACGGCGGTCCGGCTGCGCGGCCGCCCCGTGCCCGACCGCCCCGAGCCGTGGGACGTCGTCCTGACCTCCGTGGCCACCTTCCGGCTCAGCCGGCTGCTCACCAAGGCCCCGGTGACCAGCCCGCTGCGCGCCCCCTTCACCCGGTACGCCGGACCGCAGGGCCCGGCCGAGCTGCACGAGGAGGCCCGGTCCGAATCGAGCAGGCACACCGTCGGCGAGCTGGCCACCTGCCCGTTCTGCATGAGCGTCTGGGTGGCGTCGGCCCTGACCGCCGGCCAGCTGCTGTGGCCCCGCGCCACCCGCACCGCCATGGGCACGCTCACCGCCCTGGCCGGGGCGGACACGCTGCAACTGGCGTACAGCGCCCTCATGGAGAAGACCACCGGCGACTGAGCGGCGGCGCGTGACCCGGTCCCGGAACCGGGTACTCGCCGGGACATGCTCAAGCGCGCACTGTGGCAAGGACTGCTCGCCGGTACGGCCGGGGGTGCGGTGATGACCCTCGGCGAGAAACTGGAGCAGGCCGTCACCGGCCGGCCCGACTCCCATGTGCCGGCCCGCGTCCTGCAGCGGCTGACCGGCCTGCCGGAGCGGACCGGCACCCAGCCGCTGACGGTCAACTGGGCCATGCACTTCGGCCAGGCCGCCCTGCTGGGCGTACTGCGGTCGGTCATGGCCCAGGCGGGGCTGCGCGGGCCGGTCGCCTCCGCCAAGTTCACCGTCGTCCGCCTCACCAACGACCAGATCCTGGAGAACGCGACCGGCGTCGGCGCCCCGCCCGAGACCTGGCCGCGCCGGGAACTCGTGGTGGACGTGGTGCACAAGGCCGTCTACGCCTTCGTCACGGGCGCCGTCGCCGACGCCCTGGCCGCGCGCGGCGGCCCCGGCCCCGGACAACGACACGCCGCCCGACGCCCGGGCCGCCACGAGAACATCGGCCCCCTGCCCCGCGAAACCGCCCGCGACCGCTGACCACGGGCTCACGGCGGGGCCGCACGGGCGTGGCCGCCGACTCGTGGGCCCTTCAAGCGCGGTGGTCCCGGCGGCTCACGGCGGGGCCGGTAACGGGCGCTGGCCTCATCGCAGGGCTGCCCACAGACCGTGGGCCAGCTGGCCCACGGCGGGCTGCCCCGGGCGCGGCCGCCGGCTCAGGGGCGGCAGCCTGTCGGCCGACCGTGTGGCGGCGGTGGCCGTGCGCTCAACGCCGGACGCCGAAAGCGAGGCCCCCGACGACTCAAGGCGGGGCTGACCGGGCGCTGACCCCACCGCACGGCTGGCCGCTGGCGGTGGGCCCGCTGGCTCTCGGCGGGGCTGGTAGCGGGCGCTGATCCACCGCAGGGCTGCCCACAGACCGTGGGCCAGCCCACGGCGGGCTGCCCCGGGCGTGGCCGCCGGCTCCGCGGCTCCGCGGGGCCGCTCAGGGGCGGCAGCCTGAAGGCGGGCCCGCCGACTCAAGGCGGGCTCGACAGCGGGCGCTGATCCACCGCAGGGCTGGCTTACGGACGGTGGGCGCGTCGGCTCACGGCGGGGCTGCCTCCGGGCGGGGCAAGCGGCTCGGTGGGGCCGCTCAGGGGGCGGCAGCCGCACGCTCAACGCGGGGACGCCCACGGCGGTGACCCGCGCGCTCACCCCGGGCAGCTCACGGCGGTGGGCTCGCCGACTCACCCCGGGGCCGCCCACGGGCGTGGTCGCCGGCCCGTGGGGCGTCTCACAGGTGTGGGCCCGCCGGCTCCGTGGGCCTTCCAGGGTGGTGCCGCCGCCGGCACCACCCTGGTGCCGGCGGCCCCGCCGGGTCACCCGGGGGCGGTGGCGTGACGACTCATCGCCGTTTGCGCACGAGTACGGCGACCGCGCCGGAGACCAGCAGGCCGATCAGGCCGGACAGGATTCTGCGGCCCCACGGGCCGGACACGCCGAGTCCCAGTCCGTCGCGGAGCCGGTCGTAGAGGCTGAGCGGCACGCCCAGGACCGCGTTGCCCGGCGGACGCCGCGGCACGACCGGATGCGGATGGGTCGGCGCGCTCCTGCGCACGGCCTCCCACGCCGCACCGAGCCGCCGCAGCCGGGCGGTGTCCAGCGCCTCCTGCAGCCGCGGCAGCACGAGGTCCTCCTCGTCCCGGATGTCCTGCCGGATCAGGGCGAAGACCCGCTCCACCTTCTCCTCGCGCTCCGCCGTGCCGGGCTCCAGGCGCTCGATCGCGGCGACGAGGTCGTTGATCTCCTGGTGTTCCTCCTCGACCCGGGAGGTCAGCTCCTCCCCGTCCGTGACCGCCCGCCGCACGGCCGGCCAGAGCACCGTCTCCTCGGCGAAGGCGTGGCTGAACACCAGCTGGACGATCTCCTTCAGCACCCGCTCCCGCTCCGCACCGTCCCCCAGCGCCCGGTACCGGTCCATCAGCCGGTCCATCTCCGCGTGATCGCGGCGCTGACGGGCCAGGACGCTGCCCGGGCCTCCCAGCTGTCCGACGCTCTGTGTCTCGATGGTCGTGGCCATGCCCCGCTCCTTCCCGCGCCGCCGGCATCACGCCGGCGTCCGCCGCGGTACCCACTGGCGCCGCAGCGCGCGGGTACCCCTTTCCGGCCGGTGTCCTCCCGTCACCCGGCCGGCGGAACCCGCACGTCGACGGGGCGTGAGCGGTGGCCGGACCCCGGCCCGGTCGGAAGACTGCGAGGGACGACCCCGTGCTCGCCGGCCCCGGCGGGGCTCTCCGCCGGCGCGCGAGTGCTTCCCCCCACCCAGGAGACCGTCCGTGACCTTCAACCCACTGGAGCAGCGGGGCATCCCGCTGGACCGCCAGTTGCGCAGCTGGCGCGAGCTGAACGTGCAGCCCATCGACCCCGACCGCTGCGACCCGTACACCCGCTGCCGGATCATCACGATGAACGGCATCGAGGTGGAGGCGATCCTCTTCAGCCACCAGCTCGCCCGCAACACCGTCGACCCGGAGGTCAAGCGGCAGCTCGCGCAGACCCGGTACATCGAGGCGCAGCAGCAGAAGGCCGTCAACTGGCTGCTGCCCGGCGTCTCCTCCGTGCTGGAGACGACCATCGCCTACGAGCAGGTGGCCGTGGACCTGACCGCCTGGGTGGCCCGCATGGAGCCCGACCCCTACCTCAAGCAGGCGTACCAGTTCGGCGTGCTGGAGGACTTCGACCACCTGTACCGGTACGCCAACCTCTACGAGATGATCGAGCACCGCAAGGCGGAGTCGATCGTCGACGGGCTGACCGAGGTGATGCCGGGCCGCCCGACGAAGTACCACCACCGCCACCCGGCCGACAACGTCCGCGACCCGTACGACAAGGACCGGACGGACCCGCTGTCGAAGCTGCACGCCCTGACGATCATGTCGGCGGAGCAGCAGACCATGAACTTCTACATGAACACCGGCCCCACCTACATGGAGCCGATCGCCCGCCAGCTCTACCAGGAGATCGGGCTGATCGAGGAGGAGCACGTCACCCACTACGAGTCCCTGGTCGACCCGGGCGAGACGTGGTGGGAGCAACTCGTCAACCACGAGTACAACGAGTGTTACCTGTACTACTCGTTCATGGAGCAGGAGAGCGATCCCAAGGTCAAGGCGATCTGGGAGCTGCACCTGAACATGGAACTGGAGCACCTGCACACCGCCTGCGAGCTGATGCGCCGGCACGACGGCCGGGAGCCGCAGGAGGTCCTGGCGCCGGAGCTGCCGAACGTGCTCACCTTCGAGCCGAACAAGCAGTACCTGCGCGAGCTGCTGGAGACCCAGATGGACCTCACCACCCTGGGCGCCGGCTATGTACGCGAGGCCCATGAGCGGTTCGAGAAGCTGCAGGAGCAGATCCACGGCGGTGAGGAGCCGCCGAGCGAGCGTGTCATGGCCGAGCACGACGCGATGTTCGGCCGCGAGTACCGGGTGCAGTCCGAGGGCGAGCACCCCGACCCCGCGATGCGCGAGAAGTGAGGCGGCCGGTCATGACCGAACTGCACACCCCCCAGGCGGGCGACGACCGGGCGCGGGACACCGACGTGGTCGCGCTGCTGATGCGCCAGCACGGCGACATCCGCAACCTCTTCGACGAGGTGGAGGCGTGCGAGGGCGAGGAGCGGCGGGACGCCTTCCGGCGTCTGGTGCGGCTGCTGGCCGTGCACGAGACCGCCGAGGAGGAGGTCGTCCACCCCTTCGCCCGCCGGTCGCTGCCGGGCGGCGAACAGGTCGTCGAGGACCGGCTCGCCGAGGAACGCGCGGCCAAGGAGACCCTCGCCGCCCTGGACGACATGGACACCGACGACCCGGAGTTCCTGCCCCGGCTGCGGGAGCTGCGCACGGACGTGCAGGAGCACGCCCGGGCGGAGGAGCGCTACGAGTTCACCCACATCCGCCGCAGCACCGACACCTCGGGCCTCGCCTCCATGGCCAAGGCCGTGAAGGCCGCCGAGGCGATGGCCCCCACCCGCCCGCATCCCGGCGTCGAGTCCGGCGCGGCCAACGTGGCCCTCGGACCGGTGGCGGCGCTGATGGACCGCACGAAGGACGCGGTCCGCAAGGCCATGGGCAAGGACTGACCCGCTCCGCCCGGCGCGGGACGCGCACGACCGGATCGACCCGCGCCGGGCAGCGGTCCCGACCGAGGGCTCCGACCTGCGGTTGCCCGCACCGGGAGGCACCACCCTAGGACTTCCGCAGCCCCGTGCATTTCTGAGCGAAGTCGTCGATCAGCGACCGTTGTTGCTCGTACAGCGCCATGAACGCACCACGCCTGCCCGCGTCTTCTAAGCTGCGGGTTCACGCGGCGCATATCCGCATGCATGGCTGAGGTGGGTTCTCCTCGGCGTGGAGCGAAAGGGTGGCTGTGGACATGGCCGAACAGCCGGTGTTCGTGCTCGGCGGGGACCTGCAGGCGCTGGAGCCCGCCGGATTCGAGTCCGAGGCCGATTTCCAGGAGCTGCTGGCGCGCCACCCCCGGGTGCTGGAGTTCGGGTCGCTGGTGGACGGCCGGCCGCTGCGGCTGGTGCTGGTCGCCCGTGAGATGCAGGTCCCGACGAGCCCCGAGAGCGGGGCGGCGTACTGGCTGGATCATCTCTTCGTGGACGCCGACGGCGTGCCGACCCTGGTGGAGGTCAAACGCGCCACGGACACCAGGATCCGCCGCGAGGTCGTCGGGCAGATGCTGGACTACGCGGCCAACGCCGCCCGTTACTGGCCCGCGGCGCTCCTGCAGCGCTCCTTCGAGGAGACCTGCCTCCAGGACGGACGGTCGCCGGAGGAGGCCTACGCGGACCTCCTCGGCGGCGACCGTGCCGCCGAGGACTTCTGGTCGGCGGTGGAGGAGCGGCTGGCGGCCGGGCAGATGCGGCTGCTCTTCGTCGCCGACCGCATCCCGCTGGAGCTGCGGGCGATCGTCGAGTTCCTCAACCGGCAGCTGCGCCAGACCGAGGTGTACGCGGTCGAGCTGGCGCAGTACCGCAACGGGGGAGACCTCCGGGTCATCGTGCCGCGCGTCCACGGGGAGGTGGCCACGGCGGCGAAGTCCCCCTCCGGGCGTCGCTCCGTGCGGCGGACCACGCGGGAGGACATGGAGGCGGTCATCCGGACCCGCCCCGATCCCGAGGTGCGGCGCGCCGCGACCGCACTGCTCGACCACGCGGCGGCCCACGGGCGGCCGGAGGGCGGCACCGCCCGGTACCGGAGCATGTCCGGCTACTACACGGTTTCCGGACGGCGCGTCCCGGTCTGGAGCCTGTCCCTGCAGGACGGTCCGCCGAGGGACGACCTCTCCTTCGCCTTCGGCTCGATCGCGTACCACCTGGGCCGGGACAGGGCGGCCGCCTTCGCGGACCTGCTGCCGCCGGTGCCCGAACTGGCGGCGCGGCTGGAGTCGTTGCCGGCGAAGGACTACAACGCCTGGCCGTCCGTCTCGCTGGCCGCCCTCGCGGCGGTACCCGGCGCGGTGGAAGGCGTCCTGTCCGCGATCCAGCGCCTCGCCGACGGCCCCTGACCCTGCCTCCGGCCGTGCCGGCGCCGGCCGTCCGAGTCGCGGACAGAACCTGTCCGCGACCCCCGATACCGTCCCCCCATGACGAACACCAAGCGGAGCGTCGCCGGTGCGGTACCCCACCTCGGGGTCAGGGCACTCAACCGCGCCACCCTGGAACGGCAGTTGCTGCTGCGGCCCGCCCGGATGTCCGCCGCCGGCGCCGTCGAGCACCTGGTCGGGCTGCAGGCGCAGAACGTCAAGCCCCCGTACTACGCGCTCGCCGCCCGGCTCGACGGGTTCGCGCCGCAGGAGCTGTCGCGGCTGATGGCCGACCGTGAGGTCGTACGGATCGTCACGATGCGCTCCACCCTCCACACCCACACCGCGGACGACTGCCTCGCCCTGCGGCCGCTGGCCCAGCCCGCGCTGGACCGGGAGGTGGCGCACTTCCGCAAGGGTCTCGTCGGTGTGGACCTGGACCGGCTCGGCCGGCTGGCCCGTGACCTCGTCGAGGCCGAGCCGCGCACCATGAAGCAGGTGCGCGAGGCCCTGAGCCGGGAGTGGCCCGACGCCGACCCGCAGGCCCTGGCCGTCGCCGCCCGCTGCCGTCTGCCGCTCGTGCAGGTCACCCCGCGCGGCCTGTGGGGCAGGAGCGGGCAGGTCCGTCTCACCACCGCCGAGCGGTGGCTCGGCCGCGCCGCCGGGGAGCCCGCCACGCCCGACGCGGTCGTCCTGCGCTACCTCGCCGCCTTCGGCCCGGCCTCCGTGCGGGACATGCAGACCTGGGCCGGACTGACCCGCCTGGGCGAGGCCTTCGAGCGCCTCCGCCCGCGGCTGGTGACCTTCCGCGACGACCGGGGCGCCGAACTCTTCGACCTGCCGGACGCCCCGCGCCCCGACCCGGACACCCCGGCCCCGCCGCGTTTCCTGCCCGAGTTCGACAACCTGCTGCTCTCCCACGCCGACCGCACCCGGGTCGTCCCGGCCGAGCACCGCGGCCGCAGTTGGCAGGGCAACATCGCCTACCGCACCCTTCTCGTCGACGGCTTCCTCGCGGGTCTGTGGCGGCTGGAGGAGGACGCCCTCGTGATCGAGCCCTTCGAGCGGCTCGGCACGGCCCGGCGCGCGGAGGTCACCGCCGAGGGGGAGCGGATGCTGAGGATCATGCACCCGGGCACGTCGTACGACATCCGCTTCGGCACCGTACGCGGGTGACCCGTGGAGAGGGGGGGGGGGGGGGGGGGGGGGGGGGGCCCCCCCCCCCCCCCGGGGGGGCCCCCCGGGGGGGGGGGGGGGGGGGGCCGCCCCCGGGCGGGGGGGGGGGGGGGCCCTTTCCGGAGTAGGGTTGCCCGGGGGGTTAAACCCCC